>JBCDBM010000160.1:0-7517 GCA_039183665.1 Pseudomonadota bacterium
CGCGCGATGATCCAGCGCAATACAGGGATCATTGCGCGTCTAGGCAAGAAGACAGCTTACATTCGTTTCTTGGCGCTGTACGCTGCGGGCGTGGCGTCATGGATTGTTTGGACGCCGGCCGAGCCAGAATTCCTTTTATATGCGCGCGCCGCATTTATTGGAACCGTGTCCACGGGCGCGTTGTTTTGCGTCCTCGCGCTTCTTCCTGACACGATGGAATATGACCGGCTGGTTTCCGGTGAAGCACGCGAAGGCGCAATGAGTGGCATCTTCACGCTCGTTGAAAAGGTATCTGGCGCTATTGGACCATTGATTGTTGGCGTATTGCTCCAAGCGATGGGTTTGGTTGCGTCCTACGCGCCCGATGTCGTACAGCCGCCGAGCGCCATTCTAGCGATTAAGCTGTGCGCATCCCTCGTACCCGCGGGGCTGACATTGCTGTGTATTCCGATGATGTTTTTGTACCGTCTGGACCAAGAGAAACTTGATGCGGCGCGGCGCTCAAGCCTGAAGAGAGCCTAGAGAGACCAGAATGGCTAGTTTTATCCCGCCAAAAAGCGTTGCTGAATTGGAGGCGCAATTCGGTTTTGCGTATCCGAAGAGAGTAGGCAGCTTGATCAATGGCGATCGCATTGACGACGGGGATGAAGACTGGGCGCTTGTTTCGCCAGCCACTGAAGAAGTCTATGCAAAGGGGGTTGGACTTGGAAAAGACCGGGCGGCGTCTGTCGCTGCGCGCGCCAAACAGGCGTTTTATGATGGCGATTGGCGCGCGTTGCCGCTTGCCGAACGCCAAGCGTCGTTCTATCGCGTCTCCGAGGCTATTCTGCGCCATAAAGACGAACTTGCCTTCATCCAGGCGTTAGAGACTGGCATTCCTTACAAGCAGTTCCAAGGATTTCACGTGCCGCGTGCGGCGGAGAATTTCCGATTCTTTGCTGACGCAGCGTCTACTTTGGCGGGCGAGACATACCAACAAATGGATCGGTATATCTCGATGACGCTTCATGAGCCGATTGGCGTCGGGCTTGTTATCGCGCCCTGGAATGCCCCGCTTGCACTGGCGTCAATGAAAATCGCCGCCTGTTTAATCACCGGGAACTCATGCATCGTAAAGCCTTCTGAGTATACGCCCTACAGCGTTTTGCGTCTTGTTGAGTGTATTCTCGAAGGGGGCGTGCCGTCTTCCGTTATCCATGTCGCGAATGGCCTTGGGCCTACGACTGGCGCGGCGCTGGTCGAGTCACCGGATGTTGATGCGGTCAACTTCGTTGGCGGCACTGAGACTGGCAAGCGCATCATGACCGCGGCCTCGGGCACGCTGAAGAAAGTCGGACTGGAACTTGGAGGCAAATCCGCAAACATCGTTCTAGCAAGTGCGGACTTCGACCGGGCCGTTGACGGTTCGTTGATGAGCATTTTCGCCGGCAATGGTGAGCAGTGCCTAGTGGGCTCACGAATTTTTGTTGAGCGCTCCATATACGAAGACTTTACGTCTGCTTTCGTCAAGCGCGCGTCCAACCTGATCATCGGCGATCCGTTTGCAGATGATGTGGAGATGGGGCCGCTTGCTTTTAAGGCTCATTATGACCGCGTAAGTTCTTTTGTTGATATTGCTCGAGGCGAGGGCGCTGACGTGTTGTGTGGCGGCGGTAGGCCAACCGGCGCTGAGCGCGGATATTTCTTCGAGCCGGTTGTGGCGTTAGCGCAATCTAACGATGCGAGAATTTGTCAAGAAGAGATTTTTGGTCCTTTTGCGTCCATCGTTGCGATTGATGATCTGGACCATGGCATTGAACTCGCTAATAACTCAGACTTCGGACTTGTTTCGTACATTTGGACCGACGATCTTCCGTCGATGATGAAGGCGTCAACAGGAATTCGCGCCGGCACGGTCTGGGTAAACACGCCAGTTGCGCGCGATCTCAGAGCCCACTTTGGCGGTTATAAACAATCTGGCGTTGGCCGAGATGGTCTACCCGGCTCGATTGAGCTGTTCACAGAACAGAAGACAGTCATGCTTCCCAAGAGCCCCTTGTTCCTGCCTAAACTCGGTGATTCCTAGCGGAGCCTATCCGATCGCCGAATACAATCGATGTATTGGCTGCTTTACTGCTGCGGTCTCGTAAAACACCAAGAGCAACAGCAGTGAAAGACAAAAAATGAACCCGATCGTGATTGCTGGAGCAGGCCCCGCTGGATGCGCGGTGGCGCTCTATTTGGCTAAAAACAATTTGCCTGTGATTTTGCTTGAGGGAAGGGCAGACCTTCCACTTGATCTGCGCGCGTCTACATTTCATCCGCCGACACTCGACATGCTGAGCCGTTTGGATTTGACAGAGCCTATGATAGAGCAGGGTCTCATTGTGCCTTCCTATCAGTACAGGGATCGTCGAACAAACGAGGTTGCCGAATTTAATCTGGAGCGGTTGGAGGGCGAAACGAAGTTCCCATTTCGACTTCAGTGCGAGCAATTTAAAATGACACGGTTGACGGTTGAGATGCTGGAATCGATGCCGAATGTCGAAGTTCGTTTTTCGCACCAAGTCGTTGGGTGTAGCGAGCGGAGCGATCGGGTCGACGTTCTGTGCTACACTGACAAGGGCGAGGTCAGGATACCCGCATCGTTCCTGATCGGCGCGGACGGCGCTGACAGCAATGTGCGGCGTTCATCCGGCGTCATGTATGACGGCAGCACCTATCCGGAGCGCTTCCTTGTTGCGAGCACAACGTTTCCATTTGAGGAGCACTTCGACAATCTCGCGTGGGTAAATTACGTGTCAGATCCAGACGAGTGGTGCGTGCTGCTCAAGACGGTCGACTTGTGGCGCGTATTAGTGCCGACGCCCATACGCGAGGACGGCGAACGCTTCTTAAGCGATGAGTATATCCAATCGCGTCTCCAACGGCTTATCAGCACAGATGGCGATTACGATGTCGTTCACCGCACATTGTATCGGGTGCACCAACGCGTCGCTGAGCGTTATCGGGTGCGCGATCGGGTTCTGCTAGTAGGTGACGCGGCGCACATCAACAATCCGTTAGGTGGCATGGGCATGAATGGCGGCGTGCATGACGCCATCAACCTCGCCGAAAAACTCGTGGCCAGTGCAGAGAATGGCGGCGACTATGACGAGCTGCTCAACCTTTATGAGCGGCAACGGCGCGAAATCTGCGTCAAATTTGTGCAAGAGCATACCAAATCGAACAAGGCGTTGATGGAAGCGACAGAAGAAAAGACCCAAACGAAGCGTCAGGCTGACCTCATGAAGGCTTGCTCCGATCCGGATCTCGAGAAGAGTTTCCTGATGCGGACTTCCATGATTAATTCTGTTCGCGAGAGTTACGCGATCCAATAGACCAAACAAAACAGCGGACAAAACGTCATGGTGGATACACTCGGTTACCGCCGGAAATTTGGGGTGATCGCCCCATCTACGAACACAAGCGTAGAGCCTGAATTTGCTTGGCTTCAACCCGAAGGGGTCACCAATCACTTTTCGCGGATTGTGATCCCCGACGATCCCGTAACTGATGACGAGAGCTTTAAGGCGCTTGTGGAAGTCATCCGTGAAAATACTATGCTTGCGATCGACGCGGTGATGTCGTGTTCGCCGGATTATCTGGTGATGGGGATGTCAGCCGAGACCTTTTGGGATGGCGCTGAAAGAGCTGAGCGCCTCCACAAAGACTTTGAGGCCCGGGCGGGCGTTAAGGTATCGATGGGTAGCCATGCGTGCGAAGCCGCGCTCAGCGCTTACAAAAGTGAGCGTGACATCAAGAGAATTAGTGTGCTGACGCCTTATATGCCGGTCGGCGACGATATGGTGACATCGTTTTTTCAAGATATTGGATATGAAGTTGTGCGGGTCATCGGCCTCAAGAGCCCAAGCCCCATGTTGATTGCGCACGAACCTGAAGACCGTCTCCGCGAAGCAATTATTGAATTGAACGACGATGATCCTGACGCGATTATTCAGTGTGGAACAAACCTCGCATGTATCCGCGTCGCATCTGAGGCGGAGCGATGGTTGAAAAAGCCTGTCATCGCGATCAATGCGGCGACTTATTGGCACGCCCTCCGAGCCAACGGCATTGATGATAAGAAATTTGGGTATGGACGGTTGATGTCAGATTGGTGATCTGACGAGAGGCCGCATACACGCGCCCGGTTCAAAGCGATGCAGATCTTTTACTGCTGGCATGCCGATTCGTAATCAACTTGGGCGGCGGGGGCTCCACCGTTGTTTGCAAATTCAACAAGTGCGTCGATTAACAAATCGTCTTCTTCGGTAGGCGCGCGCTCGTTTATGCGGCCGTACAGTCCATCAAAGTAATGATCTTTGCCGTCGAAGACGAGAGCGCTCGATACGCCCGCAGCAGCTTCTTCATGACTCACCAGATGATCGCACCAATTCTCAGCGAACATCGGAACGATATCGTCTGTACCGGTGACCACGAGCATGGGCGATTTTATCGCGGCGAAGATATCCCGTTCGATGTAGTCAGCCACCAACCCCGGGGGAGAGAGAGCGATGACCCGCACCGGATAAGTCTCTATGTCCTCAATAAACGTCCGCGACGGGTGCTCTGCGCCGCCCAGAATTTGGGCGACAAGCGCGCCGAATGAGTGTCCAGCAGCGATCCAGTCGTCCGCTGAGGGAGCAATCATCTGGTTGATCACCGCTTGCGAGTCTTCAAGCCTTAACAGAAGCCAGTCCTCAGGCGCATATGACTCTCGCTCAGGGTGATCAGCTGCATCAACATGCTGCGGTATCAAGACCCGATGCCCTGCGCGCGCCAACGGCTCGAGCACGGCGTCATAGGCGCCGATAGTCGAAAACGCGCCGTGGGAGAACAAGATCGGCGGGCACGCGGAACAAATCTCCAATGACGCTAGGCTCCGCACCGTAACGGATCTGCCGCCGGTCGTGGATATGGTCGTTGTTTCGGAAACGGTCGCCGGTTCTATGGGGTAGTCGCTGTCTAAGGTCGCCGCGACCAGATTAAACAGACGCGTGTCGTTCCAATCCAATCTAACTTCGCCAATACGCACAATAACGGTTTGTTTAGATGGAGAAATCATGACGCGTTGTCCGCCAAATCCATCCATAAAGATGACATCGTCATAGGCGAATGCGCCGTCGTTCGGAATGCTGAGCGCCGTGCTTGGGCCGTAGAGGCGCGGTCCGTCCTCTGGCACGCCGAGCCACACGCCAAGACCGTATCGTGGCTCACCGACCGCCGGTTCTGTGAGCGTGTCCATTGCGCCGGGCGGAATAACTTGCTGCCCGAAAAACTCGCCGCCCTGCGCAATCAGAATCCCTAGGCGCAGCCAGTCGTGCGGCGACGCTTGAAGGCCAGCATAAAATCTCGGTGCTCCCTGAGGAGAGTCCAGCCATAAATTGGCGTCGCCCGCTCCAATTTTCTGCCAGATGTTCTCGGACAGATATTCTGCGTAGCTCTTTTGAGTTTGTTCGCGCAACACGCGCCTCAGAACGGCGCCGGCGACTTGATAATTGACATTCGCATAGTCGAAGACCGATGGATCGCTATCGATGTCGCTTGAAAGAGCTGTCTGTTCAATCTTGTCACTAAGAAGGAGGTTCAGCGACTTGAGCGTTGGCGGCGCCATGGAGTATCGCTCAAAACCAGTGCGGTGTTGAAGAAGCGCTCGCAAGGTTAGCGCGCCGCGTTCGTCCTCAGCGAACTCTGGCAGCAGCGCAGCGACGGGCGCGTCTAGGTCTACAAGACCGTTCTCCGCCATGAGTGCGGCGACCAATCCCACAACCGATTTATGCATTGAAAACGACCGGGCGTGCGCGTCTGCTGAGCCGCGGCCTGCATATCGCTCAAGGACGATCTCTCCCCCTCGCCAGACAATCAACGCTTCGCCGCCGGACGCGGCCCATTCCGCTATGGCGGAGTCAAAAGCGCTTTCATCATTGTCGGCCCCCGCAGGTACACCGCGTGGCGCGCCTTTGACGAGCGCGGTCGGAGACTGGCTTTCTACCTCCCAAACCGCCATCGGGTCGTAGCCGACTAAATTACGGAGCAACGAGAAATTCATGCCGACAAAGACGACGCCCGCAAGAACAAACAATCCGAAGACAATAAGTACGTAACGGAAGATTTTGGCGACCATGCAATGACCCTAACCTTGAGCTGATAAGCTAATCATTTAGCGGGTCGCGCCCGCTATGGTATTCTTACGTTACCGACTGTCGGATAATATTCGGCGTCGTCGCGACAGGAAAACTCTCTTGTCGGAGACTTTGTCCAGCGTTTTGGACTGCGTGTGCAGCATGCAAATTTAAAGAGGTCTGACGGATGCAATCAATCATCATTCGGTTTTTTGCAGGGATCGTGAGCGCAGGCGTTCTCGCGGTTTGCCCATCAGCAAGCGCATCTGAGTCGACCAGCACTGCCGATGTCGGGATTGGAGAATACGGCGAGGAGGCCGAAAGCATCCACCAGCGCCGTTTTCAAGACTTGTTGGCGGCATTTGCTGCGGGCGAGGGCACGACGCGGTATGACACCTTAGCCGAATTGAAGGGCGCAGACGCGTTCATACCGCTGGCGCGGGCGGGCGCTAAGACGATTCCCTCGGAAGCGCTGAACAGAGCGATCGAGTACGCAGGCGCGCGGCGTTCTGCAGCGTTGATGGTTTACCGGCATGGTGTTGTTGAAGAGGCTCATTACTACGGCGAGACGACGCCGCAAACCCTGATAAAATCAAAATCGCTTGCGAAGCCTCTTGGCGTGGTCGCTATCGGTCGTGCGATAAAGATCGGAGCGATTGATAGTCTCGACCAACCCGTTTCGGATTTTATTCGAGAATGGCGGAACACGGACAAACAGAATATATTGGTTCGCCATTTGCTCGATATGCGAAGCGGCTTGCTGCGCCAAGGCTTTTCTCCGGAAATGAATCATATTTTGAATCGCGCTTATCTTCATCCGTACCACGATGATGTTATCATCAACCACTACCCACTCACGGACCCGCCGGGTGAGCGTTACGAATATTCAAATGCCACCTCTGAACTTGTTGGGCCGCTCATCGAGCGGGCGACGGGCGTGGAATATGAGACCTTTCTTGAAGAACAAGTACTAGCGCCATTAGGCGCTCAGGGAGGCAGTATCTGGATGAACCGCGAGGGCGGCGCCGCGCACTCCGGCTGTTGCGTTCAACTGCCCGCAGATAGCTGGCTTCGTTTGGCGGTGCTCGTTCTCAATGACGGCGTATGGGACGGCGAAGCCCTTCTACCCGATGGGTTTGCAACGGAAATGAAGACGCCAACGGCGCTAAATCCTCATGCGGGCATGGGGCTATTCTTAGGAAGTCCCTATAAAGAATGGCGCGGCGTCGGGAATCCGGAAAACGATTTTAGCCAATCATTTCACAGTGAACCCTATGTGGACGAAGACCTTCTGCTTTTTGACGGGAACGGAAATCAAGTGGCGTATATCGTTCCCTCGGAGGATCTTGTGATTATGCGGCTCGGCGAAACGCC
>JBCDBM010000161.1:0-7486 GCA_039183665.1 Pseudomonadota bacterium
CGCGACTTGTTTTCCGTCCCATCAAGCGCGATGAGGGTCTCGTCGATCAACACTTGGTCTTCAGCGTCGAAGCCCGAAAGCGCATCAAAGATTTCGCCATTGACGGCGTCCACCGCTTTGAGGACGCCTTTGCCCCCATACTGGTCGCCGCCGTCGCGCAGCTCATGAGCTTCATGGGCGCCTGTCGACGCGCCTGAAGGCACCGCCGCCCTGCCCGCCGAGCCGTCATCGAGCGTGACGTCCACCTCAACGGTCGGATTGCCGCGGCTATCCAGGATTTGTCTAGCAAAAATGTCGACGATGGCGGTCATGAAACAGACTCCGGTTATCGAGGGACCGAGGCCTCTATACCGCCAGGCGCTGCGCGCGCAAGCGCTCACCGACGAAAATCGCGCGCGGCTGCGAGCGTCGTTTGTTCGCAGCCCTAAAGCCTTGTTTATTATGCCATTTTTAGGCCGTCGCGTTAACCACATCTTGCGCCGCGCGCGCCTTATATCGACGCGCGCAGCGATTGCTCACTCTGCGGGGTCGGCGGCTTTACTCGCTCCGCCGCCCGTCTTTGTTTCGGGCGCGCGGATTACCCGATTGTTTGCCGCTTTGCTGGCCAGACTTTTTCCGTTGATCTTGTTTCTTTTTGTATTGGCCTTGCCGGTTCCCTGAATAACCGCTTTTCCCCTGATTTTTACTCTGGGTTTGCGCGCCTGATTGGCTTCCTGATCGGCCCCGTTGACCGGCCCCGTCCTGGTTATTGCCGCGCCTCTGATCGTTGTTTGCACGATTATTGTTGGCGCGGGGGCGATTTTGTCCGCGTTGCTCGCCCTGCCTTTGATTCTGCCCTTGGCCCTGGCGATTGCCGCGACGTTGTTGATCGCCTTGGGGCTCGCGATTGCCCTGGGCTTGGCCTTGTCGCCCTCGCCCCTGGCCGTCGCCCCGGTCCCTACCTTGACCACGTCCCTGACCCCGGTCGCGGTCTCGGTCCCGGCCTCGATCCCGGCCTTGATCTTGGCGGTTTCGGTCGCCATCGCGATATCCGGATCTTGGTCGATCGCTGTTTTTCTTCCGATCCCCTTGCGGGTAGTAGCGATCATCTCGGCGGCGGTCTTTGTCGCTATATCGACGATCGCGATCGCGTCGATAGTCCTTATCGCGCCCATAGTCGTCTTTGCGATAGGCGTTGTATTTCGGCTTCGATGATCGATAGATCGGCGAATTGCGTTGGATATAGGTGTAGGAGAACGAATATCCGACCTTTGGGCCCCAAGAGCCATACGATCCGCGCCAGGGATCATAAGCGTATCCGGGCCCGTAAGAACTGCCGGCATAGCTGTATCGGTCATAGGCTGAGGAAAAACACTGGTTCGCCTGAACCTCGCATCGCCTCAAGCACTGGTCATAGTCATATGAACCGTAAAGATTGTCGCACGACCGGAAACAACGGTCGGCGCGATTATCACACGTCAGAAACGCGCTTTGATAGGGGGTGGTCGTGTAACATCCTGCAAGCAATAGCGCCGCGAAAACGACGGTCGCAGTCGGGATGAGGGTCCGCATGGCTGCTCCAATGGGCCCCGCAGCCGCTCGAACAGACGTCGTTAATGTATACGGTGCTGTAACAAAAAGCAAAAGCGCCGCTGATCAAAAGCGGCGCTCAACTTGTCACAATTTGGCGACGATTTAGTCGTCCTGAGCCTCAAGAACCTGACGGCCTCGATATTTCCCGGTTTTGAGATCAATATGATGCGGCCGGCGAAGCTCGCCAGACTCTTTATCTTCGATGTAGGTCGGGTTCGCCAATTTGTCATGGCTGCGGCGCATGCCGCGCCGCGATGGCGTGATTTTACTCTTCGGGACGGCCATGAGGACCCTCGTCTGTTCGTTTCATCGATCGCAGCTTTCGCGCGAGAGCGCGATGCTCTACGCCAAGCGCCTGGGGAACGCAAGCCTAAGCGCGCCCGCGCTGCGCCCCAGCATCCGCCGATCCACACGAAAAGCGACGAAGAAACCTACGCCGCTTGGCTGGCCCGTTGTCCGGCGATATAAGCCCGCGCCTGACGCTGGGCCTCGGCGATTTCTTCGGCCGTCATTTCATTGGCCAGCTCAGCGCGATAGGCTCGCGCCTCGGCGCTTCCCAGCATGGCAGCCAAATTGAACCATTTATGGGCTGTGATGAGATCAAACTCGCCCGTTTCACCGCCGGTCGAAGCTTCCAGCCCCATCCGGTACATGTCTTCACTTGAAAGTACAGCGCCCGCTTTGTCGAACGCGTCAGCTCCCGTCGCCACCGTCATTACACGACCCTCGTCATTGCTTTGCAACGCGAAGAACGCCCCCCGCGTCGATTAACCAATGCGAGGATGACCAGCCGGCGCCTAAAATCCCGTTAATGCTGTCTTATGAAACTCTTAATCTAAATGAAAAGATTGTATACGGATTTCTTGGATTGTTTTCCGTATGCAGATTATTAAGCTAGGGTGAAAATCACTTCTTCGGGCGCAGGGCTTCGAGCAGTTCTGCGCCGGCGTCGAGGCCGCGCTGCACTGCGGGGCGCGCCTTTAAACGCTCGAACCAGGCTTGCACCTGCGGAAACGCAGCAAAGTCCACCTTATGAAATTCATGACGGTTCGCCCAGCCGAAACACGCCATATCTGCGATAGAGTAATCGTCGACTAAAAACTCACGCCCGTCTAGACGCCTGTCCATCACGCCATACAGGCGCTTCGCCTCGTTGACATAGCGGTCCATCGCGTAGGGAATTTTTTCCTCCGCGAACCGGACAAAGTGATGCGCTTGCCCGGCCATCGGCCCAAGTCCGCCCACTTGCCAGAACAGCCATTCTTCGACTGCAACGCGCGTGCGCTCGTCCTGCGGGTAGAATTTTCCGTATTTGCGACCGAGATACTGCATGATAGCCCCGGTCTCAAAAATGGAAATTGGCTTGCCGTCAGGCCCATCGGGATCGACAATTGCCGGGATCTTATTGTTCGGAGAAATTTTGAGAAAGTCCTCCTGATGCTGATCACCCTTCATGATGTTGACGACTTTGACGTTATACGGAACGCCGAGTTCTTCCAGCATAATGGAAATTTTGACGCCGTTGGGCGTTGGGAAGAAGTAAAGGTCAATCACGGGCGTTCTCCAAAAGTGATATGCGCCGGCCGCGGCAGCGCCCGACGCATTGACTTAAACGCTGCGCGCTTGATTACGCGTCTGCGTCTTCGGCTTCTTCAGCGTCTTCGATTTGCTCTAGACGCTCAAATGTTCCCAGACCGCATGAGCCGACAGTGAAGCCAGACGAGTTATCAACGATCTTGATGATCTCGTTACGGCAAAGCTGGGCCGTACTGGTGGAATACTGGATGCGGTTCCAAGACCGATCCGCTCCATTACACGAGCCTTTTAGGTCATTAAGGTAATAGTTTCTGACCCCGACGCGCACGAGAAAAGTTTCCTCATCGAGCGGTGTAATGGTATTGATGCGCGCCGTCGAAATGCACGTTTCCGTTTCGCCTGTCCGGGCATAACCCTCTAATTGTGATGACAAGCTTCCCAGGTCTTCAACGTCTTCTTCGGCCAACGCGGCGCCGCTCGCAAAGCAAGCGGCCATTGCTAATATGCCAAGTCTTTTCATAAGTTCCTCCGCAAGGCCCCCATCGAATAACGTTAATGCAAAGCGTAGCGGGGCGATAGCCCGGAACAGTCCACAGGCCCGTCTCGAGGGCTCAAAACCAGTCAAGTTTCCGCGATTTAAAGGGTCGCGCTAGAGCTGGTAATTCGGCGTTGAGGCAGCGATTTCTTTCTCGGCGTCGTTCATATCCGCCTCGATTTCGCCAAACAGCGGCGTTGAAAGATAACGCTCGCCGGTATCGGGCAGCATGCATAAGATCGTAGAGCCCGCGGGCGCCTTTTGCGCGATGTCGATAGCGCCGGCGAACGTCGAGCCGCCAGAAATACCGGTAAAAATGCCCTCTTTTTGCGCAAGCGCGCGCGACCATTTGATCCCTTCTTCGTGCGGTGTGTTGATGACCTCATCAATGACGCCGCCATCAACCGCCTCGGACGTGATCAAAGGAATGAAGTCCGGGCTCCATCCTTGGATGGGATGAGGCGTCCAGGCCGGGTGCGATTGCGCCGGGCTGCCATCGTCATTGCGCGCCTGCTCAACGCCGCTGGATAGCATCGCTGCGCCCGGCGGTTCGCAAACGATGATCTTGGTGTCGGGACTTTCTTTTTTCATCACACGACTGACGCCGGTCAGCGTGCCGCCAGTGCCAAAACCGGTCACCCAGTAATCGAGCTTTTCGCCTTTGAACGCGTCCATGATCTCGCGCGCCGTCGTGCGCTCATGCATGTCTGGGTTGGCGCCATTTTCGAATTGGCGCGTCAAGAACCAGCCATTCTTTGCGGCCAGTTCTTTGGCCTTCTCGACCATCCCGGTGCCTTTTTCTTCCTTGGGGGTCAGAATGACCTTCGCGCCCAAGAACCGCATCAATTTCCTGCGTTCGACGGAGAAGGTTTCGACCATGGTCACCACGAGCGGGTATCCCTTCGCAGCGCAGACCATCGCCAACCCAATGCCTGTATTGCCGCTGGTCGCCTCGATGACCGTTTGTCCAGGTTTCAGGTCGCCCGATTTTTCCGCCGCCTCGATTACACCCAACGCCAAGCGGTCTTTAACGCTGCCAAGCGGATTGAAAGCTTCTGCTTTCACAAAGAGATTGATCCCTTCCGGCGCCAATCGGTTGATCTTGATGACCGGCGTGTTGCCAATTGTTCCCAGTACTGACTCATGTTTCATGGTGTCCACTCTCCCTTGGCCATATCGTCGCCTGCGCGCTTGTGAAATTATCCACGCGCCTCGTTATTCGACGCCGAGTTTCTCTTTCAAAATTTGGTTCACCGCTTGCGGGTTTGCCTTGCCTTGCATGGCTTTCATGACCTGGCCCACAAACCAGCCCATAGTTTTTGGCTTTTCTTTTACCTGTTCGACCTGTTTTGGGTTCGCGGCGATGATCTCGTCGATGACCTTTTCAATCGCGCCCGTATCGGTGACTTGTTTGAGCCCGCGCTTCTCGACGATATCGGCGGGACTGCCGGTTTCTTCGCCCTCAAAGATGAGCGCAAACACATCTTTTGCGATTTTTCCTGAAATCGTCTGATCTTTGATGAGTTCAATTAGCGCGCCCAATTGCTCGGCGCTTACCGGGCTGTCTTCAATCTCGATGGAGTCCTTGTTAAGCGCCCCGAATAACTCGCCGGTCACCCAGTTGGCCGCGAGCTTGCCGTCACGCCCCGAGGCCACCTTTTCGAAATAGGCGGCCTTTTCTTTTTCAGCCGCCAAAACAACAGCGTCGTATTCGGAAAGACCATACTCCTTCATGAAGCGTCGTTTTTTGTCATCAGGCAGCTCCGGGAGACTTGCGCGAATCTCTTCGACCCATGCTTTGTCAATTTGCAAGGGCGGCAAATCGGGCTCCGGGAAGTAGCGATAATCGTGCGCATCTTCTTTCGAGCGCATGGTCCGCGTCTCGCCCGTTTTCACATCAAAGAGCCGCGTCTCTTGGTCGATCTCGCCGCCGGCCTCCAGCACTTCGATTTGGCGACGCGCTTCATAGTCGATCACCTGACGCACATAGCGAATGGAATTGACATTCTTTGTTTCGGTCCGCGTACCAAGATCTTCTCCCGGCCGCCGCACGGACACATTCACATCGGCGCGCATGGAGCCTTCTTCCATATTGCCATCGCACGTACCCAGATAACGGACGATGGTGCGCAATTTCGAGAAATAGGCCGCGCCCTCTTCAGCCGACCGCATATCTGGCTTCGAGACGATCTCCATCAACGCAACGCCCGCGCGATTGAGATCCACATGGCTTTCGGTCGGCGAAAGATCATGGATGGACTTCCCTGCGTCTTGTTCCAGGTGCAAGCGCTCAATCCCGACGGGGATCGTCGCCCCCCCTTGCAGCTCCACCTCGATTTCGCCCTCGCCAACAATCGGGTCTTTATATTGGGAAATCTGATAGCCCTGGGGCAGATCCGGATAGAAATAATTTTTGCGATCAAAGCGCGACCACAAATTGATTTTCGCGTTCAGCCCCAGTCCCGTGCGAATGGCCTGCTCCACACAATATTTGTTGATGACCGGCAGCATGCCCGGCATCGCTGCATCAATCAGGGAGACATGCTCGTTCGGCCCCGCCCCATAAGCCGCAGAAGCGCCGGAAAACAGTTTCGATTCTGAGCTGACCTGTGCGTGGACTTCCAGGCCGACGACGACCTCCCAGTCCCCGGTCTCGCCCTGCAATAGATTTCTTGTCTCGCTCATGCCCTCGCCTTTAGCGTCGTCTCTTACGCAAATAGATCGCGCCGTCCTATCGGTTTCCTGGGCGTGAATAAAGCGCCCTATGGGGCGTTTTCGGCGATGAGCCGCTCGACCGCTCGATGGAGACGCCGCGGGAACTGGAGCTCCAGATAATGTGTGCCGCCGGGCGCGATATCAAGGCGAACATTGGGCTTCGCCCCAAATGCGCGCAGGAGGGTTTTGGCGTCGCGCAGCGCGACGAGGTGATCGGCATTCCCATGGATGATCTCCACCGGCGCTTTCAGCGAGGGCAGCCGCTCTAGAACGCCGCCAATTTGCGTGCGCCGGTTCTCAATCTCATCGCGAACCCTGTGCCAACGATTGGGCGCCAACGTTTCGATCCAGCCCTGATGGCTGAACCGCTCCATCGCCAAAATGTACCCTCTTGGGTTCTCCACGAGCGCGGCGACCGTCGCCACCCCAAAAATATGGTCCGGGAAATCGAGCGCCGCCTTGAGCGCCAAAGCGCCGCCATAGGACACGCCCAAAACGATGACTTTCTTGTCTCCGAGCCACGGTTTGATGGCGGCCACTTGGTGATCAAAATCGGTGATCGCGCCCCGGGCGCCGCGTTCGTAACCCGGCCGTTTGGCCAAGACGACGTCAAGATCTGGCGGCGCAGTATGCAGAAAGCGCGAGAATAGGTAATCGTTTCCCGGCGCCCCGTGGAAAATGAAGAGACGCCACTCCCCATCGGAAGGCGCATGGATGGCTTGCGTCGTGACCGGCGGCGTCAGTGGCAGCTCGATCTCCGTTCGCGTTAACTTTCTCAACTTAAAGTCCCTTAAGTCTGATGCTCACCACATGGTGAATTTGGTCGCGCAAACAAGACGTTGTCTGATTAACACCGATCGCGTATAAAAAGACGTCGCGTTAACTTTTGGCATAAATTCGTGGGTTAATTTCGTGGCCGAGACAAAAATCGATAGTCTCAAAGATCTAAGGATCATGGCAAGCGCCGAATCGAAAGGCGTTCAGTGGCCTACATTGATTTTCGCTGCAGGGGTCGTCGCGGGAACAACGATCTCATGTCTGCTCGCGCTGAACGGCGTTATTCCGCTTTGGCTCGGCGGGCTCATCAACACATTTATGATGATCCAGGGTTACACCTATGTGCATGAA
>JBCDBM010000162.1:0-7472 GCA_039183665.1 Pseudomonadota bacterium
CATGATGGAGCGGCTTGTCGAGCGGGGTATCGAGCCGCGCATGGAATTGCTCCGCGCGCAACAGCGTGAGTCCGCAGCCCGCGGCGACATGGAGCGCGCCCAAATCGCCGTGGAGCGCAGCACGTTGGAAGTCGCCGAAGCCGAGAATGAGATTAATCGTATCCGCAAGACCTATGCGGCAAGCGCTGTTGATGAACTGAATAAATCAAAGGCGGAGCTGGAAGCGTTGAAGGGCGAACTGCCGGCGCTTCGTGATCGGGTCGCCCGCACCGATGTCCGCGCGCCGATCGCCGGCACTGTCAATCGCGTCCTCGTCTCGACCATCGGCGGCGTCGTCGCGCCTGGCCAAACCATTGTGGAAATCGTGCCCAGCGAAGACGCACTATTGGTTGAAGCGAAGGTCCGCACCGCCGATATTGGCTTTTTGCGGTCGGGCCAGGACGTTAAAGTTTCGATCACCGCATTCGATTCATCCGTCTACGGTTCGATGCCGGGCGTCATCGAGACTATCAGTCCCGACGCCATTGAAGATGAAAAAACCGGCGAGCGGTTTTACAATGTGGTCGTGCGCACCAGCGGCGATGAGCTCGACGGGAAATATTCCAGCGGTCTGCAAATCTTGCCGGGCATGGCGGCGGAAGTCGCGGTCCTGAATGGCAAGCGCACCGTGCTCGCTTACATCATCAAGCCGCTTTCAGACCTTCAAGGGCGCGCGCTTCAGGATAAGTAGCGGGTTGTTTGTTCCCTGAATTTAGAACCCGATTGTTAAGCTAGTGTAGAAATAGTTCACCGGTTTTGCTGTTCTGCAAGAGTCGAAGATTTCGCAATTGAATTGGCTGCTAGAAAAAAATGTATCGAGCCGATCACCAGAAAAAAAAACCGCGCCACCAACTTTGCCTTCTACAATACCATCAAAAAACTGATGGCTGAAGTACCCGTCAATTTGCGACCCCCAATAGGCTGTAATACTTGGCTCATCGAACAAGGCCTCTAAATTTGGATTGTCTTCGATATGGTAAGTTCGGAATGTCGCTTGCACATCCAACGCGTCCGAAGGTGCAGCGCTAAAACGAACGCCAGCGGACAACACTTCAGAGCCATCGAATAATCCGTAAATTCCTCCTGGCCCAAAGTCTTTATCGTCTCGGCCATAAAGCCGATCAAACGCTCTCTGAACGGAAAATACGGAGTTAATCTCGAAGATTTCCCCTTCGAACTCCAAAAATTGTATTTCGGAGGCGAATTCCGTGCTGGATGATATGTCAAACACTATTGCTAAGCGCGGTAACCAGGCGCTCGAAAATGAGCGACCAAGTTCGGCATGCGCAAAAAAAGAAATCCCTTCCTCTGACCGCTCGTCAATTTCCAATTGAACTGCGCCTTCAATGTCAAAGTCGAATTCGCCGTTATTGGGCGCACGATGAATGCGTCCGCCGATCGTTAGGTTTTTCGCATCGACGGAAAAATTCGGCAACTGCGACGATCCAAACGCATAGACTTCGAAATTCGATTCACGCAAAATAACGCTGTTCGTGTAATGCAAGCCCCAGAGACGATCATCAGTTTCAACGTCATCGAGAACGGAGCCGTTATATCTCTCGTATCGTGAGCCAGAGAAACAATCAAAGCGGCTGTTGAACACCCTGCAGCTGCGAGACCTCCCGCCGACGATAGCTATAGGGAATGCGAAAAAAGACTGGATGAAATGTTCATCCGTACCCCAATTTGTTTGCCATCCAAAAAACGAATCGGCGGTATTGCGAAAGTCATCTCGTCCGAACAGTCGGCCAGAACCAATATCAAGCGTGTATCGACCAAACAGAAATTCTAAGCTCGATCCATTGACCAGTAGGTCATCGATTTCGACGCCAGCGTGATACTGTATCGGCTCAAAAGGGTTATGGAATAATGACCAATTGTTGGGCTGAATACCGGTAAATGATAATGACCTGTCTCCTAGAAAATTGTCCCTCGTCGGATTGAAACTCCTTGAGTCCATGACCTCGCTGCGAATGAAGAAATTACCCGCTTGCGCTTCAAACGTGAAACTTGTCCTTAGTGAAATGAGGTCGCGTCGTCCCGTGTCGACTGTGGGTATTGGGGAAATTGTCTCAAAGCGTGTTCGATGCTGGCCGCTGAATGTCCATTCGATGTCTGACAGGAAGTTACGCGCCCGCTTGTCGGTCTCGGCTGTCGCTGAACCAAAAGAACAGGCAACAACGCAAACAAAGCAAACGACGACATTTTGAAATGATCTGCAATTCCCTAGCATTATCCCCCCAATGGAACTGGCCGTCTTTACTGAATAAAGACGCAGATTAAAGAGTATCGGTGGAGCAGCAAGAGAAACGCTGACGCGCCAAGTTTTTTGCTTCTCTAATGGTCGCGAGAGCGACATTGCGTCTTACGACCCGCACCCACGTTCTCCCCAATCTTCCCACAACATCTTGCGTCTTGGTGTATCAATGCCCCAATATAGGGCGGTTAGCGCTGATTCGGCGGCGCTGACACGACCCCCTGTTGTCCGAATAGATTGATAAGGAACGCTATGTCCGCCGCCCCCATTATCACGCCCGAAACGCCAGGTTTAATGACGCCGTCTTTCGCCTATAAGCCGTTTCGCTACCCGTGGGCGCATGATTTTTGGAAGCGTCAGCAGCAAGTCCACTGGATGCCGGAAGAGGTGCCGCTGGGCGAGGATTGCAAAGACTGGGCGAACAAACTTTCGGAAGCGGAACGCAATCTGCTCACGCAGATTTTCCGGTTTTTCACTCAGTCAGACGTTGAGGTGAACGACAATTACATGGAGCGCTATTCGCGCGTCTTTAAGCCGACAGAAATCAAGATGATGCTGTCCGCGTTTTCCAATATTGAGACGATCCACATCGCCGCCTATGCGCTTTTGCTTGAGACCATCGGTATGCCGGAATCTGAGTTCTCGGCCTTCCTTGAATATGAGGAGATGGCCGACAAACACAATTTCATGCAGGAGTTCGGCGTCGACACCCATGAGGACATCGCGCGCACGCTCGCCATGTTCGGCGCCTTCACCGAAGGTCTGCAGCTTTTTGCATCCTTCGCCATGCTCATGAATTTCCCGCGCTTTAACAAAATGAAGGGCATGGGCCAGATCGTCACCTGGTCCATTCGCGATGAGAGCCTGCATTGCGAAGGCATGATCAAGCTCTATCACGCCTTTGCGCGCGAGACGGGCTGTGTCACCAAAGCGGTTGCGGACGATATTGTTGACTGTTGCAAGACGGTGGTGGGCCTGGAAGACCGATTTATCGATCTCGCCTTTGAGATGGGCCCGGTGGACGGCATGACCGCCGCCGATATCAAGCAGTATATTCGTTACATTGCTGATTGGCGTTTGGGCCAGTTGGAGCTGCCGAAAATCTATGGCGTCGACAAGCATCCGTTGCCTTGGCTTGCTGAGATCTTGAATGGCGTTGAGCACGCGAACTTCTTTGAGGCCCGCGCCACTGAATATTCAAAAGCCGCGACTCAGGGCGACTGGCATGGCGATGCCGGCGTCTGGGCGGCGTTTGATCAGATGCAGGAGAAGCGCAAAGTGGCGGTTGGCTGACGCCAATGCCATGCGGCGACAAACTTATCCCTTCGTATTTTCGATCAGTTTCATACTTTTAGCATGCGGGCGTGTGGATTCTTGCTTAGATTCTGGCGGCGCTTGGGACGAAGAAGAGCAACAGTGCGAGTGTCGCGATGAATACGGCGATGAGTACTTTCAGGAGCGGCGTTGTAGTGAAGGTTACGAGACCATGGGAGCAATCTTCGTTGCGATTCCATGTTCCGCTCCGTCTTAGCACTTGTTGTCAGGTCGGAAGCGTTGATTGGGACGAACCACACTGAATTGGGATCAAGTTCGTAATCGCTCGTCCGAAGCTGTCGACAATCACATCGCGGACATTTGCAAAACCAAATTGAAGACTTAACGCCTCACATTCCTCAGCATTCTGAGGATAGACAAGTACAGCCACACGAAACTCGTCATCAATGCCAGCGCCGCGTGCCACTCAGCGACTTTGGGTGCGCGGCGTTGGTCGAGGCGATCAATCCGTTCAAAGTCCACGAGCAGGTTCATAGCGGCGATCAACGCCACGAAACCGAACCAGAGCACCGCGCCGCTGCCTGATCCGTGGATGAATCCCAAACGGATATCGAACAAAAGCAACAGGGCGAATGACACCAGAAAGACAAGGCCAATGCCGCCCGCCGCCGCAGCAATCGCGGCTTTAAGCTGGTCCGTAAGCTTGATGATTTTGGTGACGTAAATCGCGTACATGGCGAGGAACACGCAGGCGGTCAGCGTGGTGGTCTGTACCGCGATGCCCGGAAATCGGAATTCCGCAGCAATTGTCAGCCCCCCAATGAAAAGCCCGCCAAAAAGCGCAAAAGCAGGCGCCAGCACGCGCGCATATTGCGGGCGCAGTCGACCGCCGATCGCAGCGGCGAAGGCCACGACACCCGCGCCAAAGCCCACATTGCGCGCGTCTTCCATGGCGGTCCGGTCTAGCCCCGCGTTAGGCTCAAAAAAAGACCACATCACCGCAACCACCGCCGCCATGCCGGCAAAATGCAGAGCGATGAGTTTTGCCGCGCCGGCGGACGTCGCCGGCGCCTCGCCCGGCGCGAGCGCGGGAAGGGCCGCCAATGCGCCGCGCCCATTAAGCGGGCTGCCAAACTGCGGAAACGCCATCATAAGATGAGCCTTAAAGTATGCGTCTGCGCAACGCCACACGTTGCCGAAGGCGCATTGCCCGGTGGACAAGCTCTGCGAGCCCGGCCATATTCCCGCGCAAATTTCGCGTTCTTGAGAACGCCCAAGCGCACAAAGGCAATTCGCATGTCCCAAGACCCAGAGCGTATCACTATTCTTGCCCGTGAATTCACAGCCGCCGCGCTTGAATTCCACCGCGGCCGTATGGCTGAAAAAGGCTACCGCATGGAGGGATCCATCACCCCGCGGGCCTTCAAAATGATCGAAGGGCAAAAGCCGCCCGAGGACATGTTTGACGGCGAGCCGCTCTTCGCTGTCACATTTGTCAAACGCGACGTTGAGGCTTAAACGCCCGCCCGTCGCCTAAAACAAAAAAGGGGGATGGAAAATGAAAATTTGGGCGATCTTGGCGGCGGGTGCGATGCTGGTTGCCTCCTGCTCAACTTTATCTCCGCGCGCGCAGGTTGAAGGCCGTTTTGTGGGTCTTGGGCTGTCGCTAAGTCGCGCGGCCTGTTTGGCGGAAGAGCTAGACGGAAAATTGAGCCGCGACGACCTGCTCGACGTAGCTGATTACGTCAGCGGCCTCAATCGGGCCTCGTCCGCTGGCGAGGCGTTGGACGCTTTGCTGCGCATTGATAATCCGCGCGCCGCTCTGGCGATCGGTCAGGCCGGCCTTATCTGCGCATTGCGCGGGTAATCCCGCTGGCGATGGCGCTCTGGGCGGATAATCGCGTCCCTCAAGCTTCCGGACTATGCGACCCGCGTTTTCGAGCGGCGGGGGATGCGTTCGCACAAAATTTCGCTGACGGCGCAGAGCTTGGCGGCAGTTTCGCCGCATGGATAGACGGCGCGCTCGTCGTCGATATTCGCGGCGGCTTCGCAGATCGCGCTCAGAAAACACCGTGGACGGACGAAACCCTTTCCTGCATCTATTCCAGCGGTAAGGCGGTCATCAGTCTGCTTATGACGCGCGCCGTATCACGGGGGCAGTTGAACTACGACGCGCCTGTCGCGGCGTATTGGCCTGAGTTCGCCGAGAACGGAAAAGACACGATTACGCTTGGCCAATTGTTGTCCCATCAAGCGGGGTTGGTCGGCTTTGCTGACGGGATGGCGCAAGACGGATGGCTCGATTGGGCTGACGTCGTTCGTCGTATCGAAACCATGGCGCCGTTGTGGCCGCCAGGAACCGCATGCGGTTATCACCCGCAGACTTATGGATTTGCTGCTGGAGAAATACTGCGCCGCGTTGATGGGCGTAGCATCGGCGCCATCATTCGAGAGGACATCGCTGAACCGACTGGCCTGCACATCTTCTGCGGTCTGACCGAGAAGGAAATGACCCGGGTTGCGCAAATGCCAAAGCCCCCGCGCGCGCCAGATTTAGGCGAGATCAATGAGGCCACGACCCTGGCGTTTTTGCGCCCCCATTCCATGACGACGCGCATCGCGCCGGAAAAACTGATGGCGGCGGAAATCCCGGGCTCCAACATGCATGGTAATGCGCGCGGCCTTGCGGGCGCGGTCCATCCTTTGGCGACTGGCGTTTTTCCGCCCAATAATGAGCGCTTGGATCCGGCGGCGATTGAAGCGGCCCTACGCGAGCGCATTCGCGCTTTTGACCTCGTCTTGCCGTTCGAGCTCTCTTGGGCGGCCGGATTAATGCGCAACATCAATCGCCATTTCGGCCCAAACGCCCATGCTTTTGGTCATGCTGGCTTTGGCGGGTCATGCGTCGTCATCGACCCTGAAAACCGACTGACGCTCGCTTACGTCATGAACAAGATGTCGCCGCACCTCGTGGGCGATCCGCGCGCGACGCGCATCTTCGACGCCTTTTACAAAGCGCTGTAGCGTTTAAAACCTGACGCGCAGATCAACGCTGATAAACGCCGGCTGCGGATAGCCGGGCAGGACTTTTTCCATTGATCGGCATTCGTCCAGATGCGCCCGGCGCAAGGGTGTGTCGGCGCGCCCCTTTCGTGTCACCGCGAGCACTTCAAATTCATGCTGATCAACGCGAATTGCCGTAATCGGCTGGCCGCGGGAGGCGGGCGCCTCATATCCGCTAAATCCCAGAACATAGTCTGACGCCGTCGCCGGGCTCGCGCACAACGCGGTCCCCGCCGCAATCGCAGCTCTCATCAAAACCATCGCAACCTCCGCCAAAAGGCGTCCCTGGGATAACGATGGCGCGAGAACCTAACGGTTTGTTTAGAGGCCTGAACGCGTTTTAATTCAAAAGGCCGCACAAATACGCATCAAATTTAGCGCTTAATGAGTCGGCGCGGGCGTCTGCCAAATCTTCTTCAAGAAGGCCGACGCGTTATTGGGTTAACGCGAGGCAATCATGACGCCCAATCCGTCGGCGCATGGCGGCTTCCAATAGGCAAAAAACGGGCGGAAAAAACGCGAGCAGCTACGCCGCGGCTTTGATATGCCCGCGATTGAGCAGCAATTCGGCGATTTGCACCGCGTTTAATGCGGCGCCTTTGCGCAGATTGTCTGAGACGCACCAAAGCGCGATCCCGTTATCTACGGTCGGGTCAACGCGAACCCGGCTGACAAATGTCGCAAAGTCACCGACGCTCTCTACCGGGGTCACATAGCCGCCGTCTTCTCGCTTATCGACGACGAGTAGGCCGGGCGCTTCACGCAATATCTCACGCGCTTCGTCATCAGAGAGCGGATTGGCCAGCTCGATATTCACCGCTTCGGCGTGTCCAACAAA
>JBCDBM010000163.1:0-7425 GCA_039183665.1 Pseudomonadota bacterium
CCTCTCTCGAGCAAGAGGCTGGCACACGCAGGTGTACAACAACTTCAGCAGCATCAACACGATGGCGTCGATCATAGGGGGCTTTTCGTTCAGCGGGCTGGTGATCGGAACGACGTACACCGGCTTCTTCGTCGACGAGAGCGAGACGGAATGCCCCGTCCGCCGCAAAAATATTAAGCGGACAATTCGAAGTCCTTGAATATTTTCCGCAGCTCCGTTTTCAGGATCTTCCCCGTGGCGCCAAGCGGTAAGCTTGGAAGAAACTCGACGGCGTCTGGCACGGCGATTTTATCCACGCGGGAGGCCACATGATCGCGAATGTCTTCCGCATCCGGATTTTCGCCCTGCGCTTTCACGACAATCAAAAGAGGTCGTTCTTGCCATTTTGGATGCGGAACACCGATGACTGCGGCCTGGGCGACGCCAGGGTGGGTCAGCGCTGCATCTTCGATTTCAAGGGACGAAACCCATTCGCCGCCCGTTTTGATGACGTCCTTCGACCGGTCTGTGATGCGCAAAAATCCTTCGCCATCGATGATTCCGATATCGCCGGTGTCGAACCAGCCGTCGTCCGTGAGCGTCGCGCTTTCGGCTTTATAATAGTCTTTGACGACCCACGGTCCGCGAACCTGTAAATGCCCCTCCGCTTTCCCGTCGTGAGGCAGAACCTGTCCGCCAGCGTTCACTAGACGCATATCGACAAAGGGCAAAGAGCGACCCGCTTTAAGTTGGTGCGGGAGTCGTTCATCAAGAGGTAGTTCAGCCAAATGGGGGGGCAAAACATTTGTGGCGCCAATGGGCGAGATTTCCGTCATGCCCCAGCCCTGAACCACGCGAATGTCGTACTTTGCGAAACCCCGGACGATTTTCTCGGTGAGCGCCGCGCCGCCGCTCATGAGCGTTTTGAGTTTAGGCAGAAGTTTGCCGGACTTCTCCATATAATCGAGCAAACCGAGCCACACCGTGGGCACGCCAGCCGAATATGTAACGTCTTCATTCTCTAAGGATTCGAAGAGCCCCTCCCCATCGAGCCGCGGTCCTGGGAAGACTTGTTTGAGGCCGACCATCAAACTTGTGTAGGGCGCATTCCAAGCATTGACGTGGAACATCGGCACCACCGGCAAAAAGGATTCACCCTCTTGCACATTCATCGCTGTCGGCAGGCCCGCAGCAAAAGACTGCAGCACGAGCGCCCTGTGCGAATAGACGACCCCTTTGGGCAAACCCGTGGTGCCAGAGGTATAGCACATGGCGACGGCGGTATTTTCATCAAAATCCGGCCATTCAAGTTCGTCTTTGCCCGACGCCAGCACGTCTTCATAGACGAGCGTGTCGGGCGCTGCTTGATCGGCGTGCTCTTTATCGGTCAGCGCGCAATAGCTGCGCACAGACTTTAAATGCGGACGCATCATTGCGATGAGCGGTTCAAAAGTAAGGTCGTAAAAAAGGAAGGCGTCTTCAGCGTGATTGATCACGAATTGGGCGTTCTCCGGCCCTAGTCTCGGATTGACTGTGTGCAGAACCGCGCCAATGCCGCCAACCGCATAGTACAATTCAAATTGGCGATGGGTATTCCAGCCCATCACGCCGACCCGATCACCAGGCTTCACGCCCAAATCCAGAAGCGCATTGGCTAGCTTTTGTATCCGAAGCGCTGAGTCTTTAATCGTGTAACGGTGAAACGGGCCTTCGACCGTTCGGGTGACGATTTCTGTGCGGTGAAAGTTGCGCGCGGCGTGCTTGAGGATCTCCGTCGTCAAAAGCGGACGGTCCATCATTAATCCAAGCATCTATCACGTTCTCCCTAGTGTTGTTCTAAGCGGCATAAAATCGCCTTCCGACGCCTCGGTCAAACACCTTAGGCGCCCCAACTGCAGTTCGCAGATGCGAGCCCAGACCCGAGTTATGAGTCCGGTCGCCAAAGGCGCCCCTACAAAGTTACGAAGCGCTAAAAAAGTTACGGTGCGTTAACGTCGCCCGTATGCTGCAACACAGGTGGAGAGGATTTCTTCCAGACGCGACGGGGGCGGAAATCCCTCGCTGATCCACTGTTCTTCAATACGCCTCAGCAGGACCGAAATGTCTGGCCCCGGCGCAACGCCCGCCTTTACCAACTGACCGCCTGAAACGCCAAACCGCGGCGGGGCCCAAGTGTCCGCAATCTCGCGGTACTCTCGAGCCTTGTCTGGCGTCAATGCCCCGGTAGCTGATTGAAGCAGAACACCATCTAGAAATACGTCGGCGCCGAGCCGATAGATCAGCGCACGGATTGCTCCGTCGTCAAGGTCTGGCGATACTTTTTGCGCCGCAGCAAGCGCATTGAGGCGCAACGCATCTTCTGCGTTAGACAAGCGCAATCGCGCGCCAAGCCCGTCTCCCGCGGCGCCAAATACCGCCGCAAGGGCGACGGGCGCGGCCGCATCCGGATCTATCTCTTTTAATGCGCGCAGCGTTTTGAGATCTGGTTCCGCAGCCCAAACTGCGCCGAGAACCCCACTCTGCGCCATTGCTTCAATCGCCGCCGCCGCGCGCGGCAGCGCCAATATCGCCATGATCTCCGCCCCAATTCGTTCAGCGGAGAGCTGCCCGAGGCCGTCTCTTTCAGCCTCGCAAGCCGCCAACCCCTCGGGATCAAACCTATCGCAAAATCGTGCGGAAAATCGAAAAAACCGCAAAATACGCAGATAGTCTTCACGCAACCGCTGATGCGGGTCGCCGATAAACCGAACAGTGCGCGCAAATGCGTCTTCTACGCCGCCCGCAGGGTCGAACAGCATCCCGCCGGGGGTGAGATAAATCGCGTTCAAGCGGAAATCACGGCGGCAAGCGTCGGTCGTCCAGTCGGTGGTGAACGCTACCGTTGCGCGGCGCCCATCGGTCGACACGTCCGCGCGCAGGGTGGTGATTTCAACGCCTTGATGATCGCTAATCGCGGTGACTGTGCCGTGGTCGATCCCGGTGTCGACGACGCGAATATTCGCCGCCTCCATAGCGGTTTTGACTTCAGAGGGCTGCAGCACCGTGGCGATGTCGAAGTCTTTAGGGGTCTGGCCTATTAAGCTGTCCCGAACGCAGCCGCCGACAAATCTGGCGGCGTCCTTTTGCGCCGCTTCTAAAGCGTCCGTTATCGACTTTAAATGCGGGGCCGCGAGCCAATGAAAGTTCTCCCGAACCGCCTCGGGAATTGGGGTCAGGGCCCTTTGGGCCCTGCTCACCCTTCTGTCTCGCCCGCGTTCGCCGCGACTGCGAGCGTGCGCAAGATAGCCGCCGTCAGGCCCCAAATGTGAAAACGCTCAAAAGGCGCCGCATATAGACTGAACGGCACTTCGGCCAGCGACTCATGGCGCTCAGTTATGTAGCTGTTGAGGTCTATCGCGAATTCAAACGGTATCTCAAAGATCTCGTCGACCTCGCGCGGGCAAGCGCGCAGTTCCGCACCCGGATCAATGAAGCCGACCACGGGTGTAACAGAATAGCCGAGACCGCCAAAGTGCTCGCCAAGCGCGCCAACGACATCGATATGCTCCGGCGCTGCATTGATCTCCTCATGGGCCTCGCGCAACGCCGTTGCGATCGGGTCCGGATCGTCCTCACGGGGGCGACCGCCGGGAAAGCTGATTTGGCCAGCGTGAGAGGGCATGTCATTGGAGCGCACCGTTAACACGATGCTTGCGCCTTCCGGTCGCTCGACGATTGGGATGAGCACTGACGCAGGTTTTCGCACCGCAGACCAGCGATTTTTCAATCGGGCGTCGCCCACTAGCTCTGGGTTGATGTCGGCAAGAACATCCCGGGATCGCAACGCACCCGGATGATTGACGATCTCGCGCACACGCTCGCGAAAGGGGCCGTCACGCCTTGGGGTCGTCGATACGCTCGCCGTCATTGTCGAGGCCTTGCTCATCACCATCACGCATTACGTGCGCAGCCTCGAAGGGAAAGAACACGCCTTCCGAGGCCACGCCAAATAACTCCACACCGTCTATCTGACGAGTTTCGCCAAGGGCTACAAGATCGTAGTAGACCGCGCGCGCGACCCGCGCTTCAAGACCCGCGCGCACTTCGATATAAGGTGCGCGGGGCCCGCTTTCAGCGACTTCACGGAAAGAAATCGGATGATCCGGCCCCGCAACGACCTCCTCGCCCACATTTGAGGTAAATACCAAGCGCTGTTGACCATTGCTTGTTTCTTCTTGTCGCATCAACACAGCCACGAAAGGTGCGTCTTCAACGGTGATGCCCAATTTTTCGGCAGGCGTCACCAAAAAGTAATCGTCGCCTTCGCGTTTCAGGACCGTCGAGAAAAGATGCACGAGCCGTGCGCGGCCGATCGGCGTTCCTTCATAGAACCAAACGCCGTCGCTTTTGATAACCAGATTGATATCGCCGCAGAATTCAGGGTTCCAACGTTCCACCGGGGCCGCAGCGCGCCCTGTCATATCCTCAAGCGCCGCAGCATATCTCATGAGATCGCTCAAAGACGGGACCTCCTAAAAGCGCGTCGGCGGCGCGGCAAGAAGGCTCATTCGCAAATCAGACACCGGGCATAAGCCGCGTTCGGATCGTTGAATTGCTCGAAAAACGCAACCTGGCGGTCCGCTTCGCGAACAAGCTTGGCAACCGCGGAGGCCCGTTGCGGCCCGCCGTCTAAGCCCAGCGTATCAAACGCGCGCGCGCCAAAATTACTCAAGATCATCTCGACTGGCGTGCGCTGTTCGATCATGTCAACAACATCATAGTCTTCGAGGTTCGCGAGCGCCGCCGCCGATTCAATCGCAGCATCATAGCCGCCAATTTTATCGACAAGCTTGAGATCCTGCGCTTTTGTGCCGATCCAAACGCGCCCCTGACCAACTGAGTCCACATATGACTTGGACAGCGCGCGGCCATCGCCAACAACCGTCAAGAAGCGGTCGTACCCGTCCTCAATGGATTGCTGAATGATGTCGGCGTAAGCCTCGGGCAATGGCCCAATGCCGGTCGCCACAACGGGGGCCAATTTCGAGGTTGCGACCCCATCTACAAAGACGCCCGCCTCGGCCGCGGTATTTTCGAAAGTCGTGAAGAAACCGAAGATCCCAATCGATCCCGTGATTGTTGTGGGCGCAGCCCAAATTTCATCAGCATCGGCGGACACCCAGTAGCCACCCGACGCGGCGAGCGAGCCCATAGAGGCGACAACTGGTTTGCCGGCTTCTTTAATAGCGATGACCTCATCGCGAATGATCTCAGAGGCGAACGCCGAACCGCCTGGGCTGTCCACCCGCAGAACCACCGCTTTGACATCGTCATCAGTCCGTGCATCGCGCAGCATGGCCGCGACCGTATCGCCGCCAACCGCTTGTCCCACCGGCGCCTCGCCGTCGACGATAGCGCCTGACAGCGTCACGACCGCAATATTCGGCGCGTCTCCATCTTCCTGTCCCTCGAGCGAGGCCAAATATCGACGGAAGCCGACACTTTTGAAGCTCTCTCCATCCCGCGACTCGCCGAATTTCTCGATCAACATTTTTTCCTGGTCGGAGCGCGATTGCAGCTCATCGACGAGCCCTACGGATTGCGCGGCTCTTGCCAGATTGCCGCCGCTGTTCCGCAAAATCTCAGGCAGGTTGTCGGCGTAATTTTGGAGCGCGCCAGATTGAAGCCCTCGGGCCTGCTCAACGGACGCCGCGTATTCGTCCCAAAGGACACCAATAAAAGCTCTATTCGCCTCCTTGGCTTCGTCCGACATGTCGTCGCGGATAAAGGGCTCGACCGCGGACTTAAAGGTCCCAACGCGAAAGACGTGGCTGGTGATTTTCAGCTTTTCCAGCAACGATTTCACGTATTGGCCATAGGCCGCAAAGCCGTAAATCGTTACAGCGCCAAAGTTGTTCATCACGATCTGATCGGCTTCAGCGGCGAGCATATATTGCTCTTGGCTGTAATAGTCGCCAATCGCCACCACAGGTTTGCCGCTTTCGCGGAATTTCCGGATCTCGCTTGCAACATAGTGAAGTTTTGACGCGCTAGAGGCCGACGCGCTCAAATTGCCCAGATCGAGAACTAGGCCGGTCACGCGCTCATCATCAGCAGCGTTGCGCAACACCTTCACCACATCATGGACTTCAATCGCCATCGGCTCGGAAACGCCATAGGCCTCCTCAATGAGCTGCTCAAAAGGGTCTAGCTCGGGAGCCTGCTCCACCAAGACGCCATTGGGATTAAACACGAGGGCGGATTCGTCGGGAATTGTCACCGACACTTGATCGTTATTCCCCGCAACACCGTTCGTTATCGAGACAACAATCCCCACAAAAAGCAGCATCATGACGAGGCCAATCAGGCCCTGAAGCACCAGGAGAACGCCGATGAGCAGCTTGCCAAAGCCTTTAATGAATCCCCAAACCGTGAACGGTGAACTTTGAATGGACAAGCTCGCCCCCTTTTTACTTCAAACACCGATCGAAATGCACGCCAATGTCTCACGCAGTGTTATGCTTAACGCTCTACTACCATGCCACATAGGCGCCCCGACGGCGCAAAACCATAGCCCCGAACCTATGACGGCATCGTAAAGACAAAGGCTGGGCGCCCGCAAGCGTTAAGGCATGCGGCCTGGAATGACCTGCGGCGGATTGGATTTTTTAATGGGAGTCTGCCAATCAGATGGTTGGCCGCGCCTCATCATCGCCGTCTTTTGGAATAAAGTTTGATAAACCGCCAGGAAATCTAGATTTTCAGCCTATGACCGAAACCGCCGCCGACGACCCATCGCTTCGCCAATTTGGCGAAATTCAGGAGAAATTCTCGCGGGTGCGAGAGGCGCTCGGCGCCGTTGTTTTCGGTCAAGATCACGCGATTGATTTGACCCTGGCGACGCTAGCCGCCGGCGGCCATGGCTTGCTGGTTGGGGCGCCGGGGTTGGCAAAAACGCGCTTAGTCACGGCCATTGCCGATGTTATGGGGTTGAACGCCAAACGCGTGCAATTCACGCCCGACTTAATGCCGGGCGATGTTCTAGGATCAGAAGTCTTAGAAGAATCCGCTGACGGCGTCCGAGCGTTCCGGTTCATTCCTGGCCCCGTTTTTTGCCAGCTGCTTATGGCCGATGAAATTAATCGCGCCAGCCCCCGCACCCAATCGGCGCTGCTCCAAGCGATGCAAGAACGTCATGTAACGGTTGCGGGCGCCCGTCATGACCTTCCAGCGCCGTTTCACGTTCTCGCGACCCAAAATCCCATTGAACAAGAAGGCACCTATCCGCTGCCGGAGGCGCAGCTCGATCGGTTCTTGCTGCAAATCAATGTTGGCTATCCGGATCTCGAATCGGAGCGGCGCATGCTTGCTGAAACAACCAGCAACCTCGAAACGGAGCTGGCGCCGGTGATGACAAGCGACGATCTTATAGCGGCGCAAGATTTGGTGCGGCGCATGCCAATCGGC
>JBCDBM010000164.1:0-7369 GCA_039183665.1 Pseudomonadota bacterium
CCAGGCCCTTCATCGCGAATGGCGATTTCAATATCGCCGTCTTCGCTCCTTTTCACGCGGACAAATATTTTACCGCCTTCCGGCGTCACGCGAAGCGCTATCTTCATCAACTCGTCTAGAGCTTGACCCAACCGCAAGGCGTCAATGACGGCATAGGCCTCTTCGCCGCACGCGTTTTTCTCAATAATGAGCTTAGCCGTTTCAGCGGGCCGCGCCGCGCGCGCCAATACGTTATCCAGCACTTCAACGATGTCGACGCGCTCGGCGTTGAAGACGACATCGCCTTTTTCCAACTCGGCCACCTCCAAGAGCGTATTCACATGGCCCAGAAGCAGATCCGCCGATTGAAGAATGTAATCACAATAGTCTTGTTTTTGTTCGTCACTGAGATTTAACCCCTGCGCATCGCGCACCATCGTCGTGAAACCGATAATCGCGTTCAAAGGGGTTCGCAGTTCGTGGTTCATATTGGCTAAGAAATCCGACCTTGCGCGAATCGCCATTTCAGCCTGGGCGCGCGCGGCGTGCAGTGCCGAGCGCATTTGCTCGCGAGACAAAGACTCGCCTATCGCCGCTTCGTAGTCGGCGATCAGCGTTCCTTCCGTCGACACTGATGATTTCGTTGCGCGCATCTGTCTGGATTCCAAGCCGTCAGCCTAGTGTCCAAGCGCTAATGTCACGTTAAACCCTAGGCGGAGGCTGGGGTTTGATCCGATTGGTTAACCGTCGGCGCGGCATCCGGCTGGCTTTGCGCATCTCCGTCCCGCTCAGACTGTCTTGCAGCGTCTTGCGGGTGCTGGCGCGGGCAATAGGCGACGACCGTATCGCCAATTTCCGGCTTCAACGGACGCTCTCTTGAAGAAAAGACAAGCGCGTCTTTGCGTTTGGCAAAGACAAGCTCCGCGTCCGCGGGCAAGTCTTCGAAATAGCGCTCAGGCGGATAAGCGTCCGACAGTTTGGTTCGCTGATAGACCCAGCCGCCATAGTGACGCTTTAAGAGTTCGTCGAGCGGCGTCCCATTTTGAAACAACGTCCGTCCACGCAAGGTATAGGAAACGATCTGTCGTTCTGTCTCTTCTTTGCTCCGCGCATTGACCTGAAAAATCGCCGCGCGGCCAAGTTCAGGTCCCAGGTCCGTCGCCACAAGCGCGTTATGGGCCTCGTTGCCGCTCACCGCGAGCACGTAACCGAACCGCCGCAAATCTAAATGGTGTTCGGTCACCTCCGACAGAATCTCACCATAGTAGGTCGGAATGTCAGCGAGGCGTGCTGGTCGCAAGCGCCGAAAACTCGCATCAGCGACCAACACCGGAACCTCCAAATCGCGCACGGTTTCCGCCAGTTGTACCGACCAAGGCGACGCGCCAACAATGAGCACGCCCGGGCGCTCACGCGAGGCCAGCCCCAGCGATTTCGCAAGGGGCGCAATAGAAAACCCGTGGGCGATAACGGTGGTGAACACCATGGCGAAGGCCAGCGGGATCAGCATCGCCCCTTCCGCGTATCCCTCTTCCACCAGGGCGACGCCAAAGAAACTGGACACCGCCACGGCGACGACCCCACGCGGCGCAATCCACCCGACGAACAGACGTTCGCGCAAGGGAAGCCCCGCGCCAATGGTTGAAACAAAGATACTGATGGGACGCACAAGGAGCAACATCGCGGTGATGAACCAAAAGCTCGACCAATCCAGCAATGCGAGCGACTGGAAGGTGAGATTGGCGGTTAGGATAATGAACACCCCAGAAACCAACACGACCGTGATGTTCTCTTTGAACAGCTGCAACTCATGGATGCTTGCCAAGCGCGCATTGGCGAGCGTCGCGCCCATAACCGTCACGGCGACGAGACCGGCCTCATGCTCGAGTTGGTTGGCGAGTTCATATGTTAGGAGAACCAAAGCGAGCAACACAGGGGGTTTCAGATATTCCGGAACAAGGCCCCGTCGAAAAGTCGCCGCCACGCCGCGTCCCACAAGATAGCCGACGAAGCCAGAAAGAATGGCGGCTAAAATAATTGACGCCGCGACATCGCCTGCGGAGCGATCATGGCCGCCGGCGACAATAAATTCGAAAATCAGTACAGCGAGCAAAGCGCCGATGGGATCGTTGACGATCCCTTCCCATTTCAACAAGGTGGCCGGCCGTTGATTGAGACTAGATTGGCGCAACAGCGGGATAATCACGGTTGGCCCTGTGACAACCATGACGCCCGCGAACAACAATGAGACTTGCCATGAAAGCCCGGCGATGTAATGCGCCGCAGCGGCCCCCGCGCCCCATGAAATTAACGCACCCGGAAAAACCAACCGTCGAACCGCTTTTGATACGCCCCGCAGTTCATCGAATTTCAGCTGTAAACCGCCTTCGAACAAAATGACGGCGACGGCGATAGCGATGAGGGGCCGATAAAACTCGCCAAACAGGGCTTCCATGGGCGGCGCGCCCGGCGCCGCATCAGGGGATGAAAACACCCCGAGCACCGGCCCTGCGGCAACGCCGGCAATGGCCATCAGCACGATCGCCGGCAAATTGAATCGCCAGGCGAACCACTGTGCGCCAATGCCAAGCACCCCGATAAGCGCGGCTGCCAGAACCAAATTATCCATTCGTCGCCATGGTTATTACAGATTGATCGGCCAGCAAGCCGCCAATCTATCGGATGGCCGTTACCGGTTTTTGAAAGTCGGCTTTCGTTTCTCGAGGAAGGCTTCCATGCCTTCTTTTTGATCTTCGAAGGAGAACATAGACTGGAAAATTCGGCGCTCAAACAACAAGCCCTCACTTAGCGTCGTCTCATAAGCGCGGTTTACGGACTCTTTCGTCAACATGACAGCGGGTCGTGAGTAAGCAGCGATTTGTTTTGCAACGCGAATGGCGTCCTCTCGCAATTCGCCTTTGGGAACGATCCGGCTGACAAGGCCACAGCGCTCGGCTTCCTCGGCATCCATCATGCGCCCGGTTAAGCACATTTCCATCGCCTTGGATTTGCCTACAAACCGCGTGAGCCGCTGCGACCCCCCTGCTCCGGGCGTGACGCCGAGGGATATTTCCGGCTGACCAAACTTTGCGTTATCGCCTGCGATAATAAAATCGCACATCATGGCGAGCTCGCACCCGCCGCCTAGCGCATAACCAGCGACCGCAGCGATGACAGGCTTGCGGGCGCGCGCCGCTTCCTCCCAATTGGACGAAACGAAGTCTTCCAAGAACGTGTCCGCATAGCCAAAAGCGGCCATTTCTTTGACATCGGCGCCCGCCGCAAATGCCTTTTCCGAGCCGGTAATAACAAGGCACCCAATGGCGTCGTCCGCCTCAAAGGCCTGGATCGCTGAGGTAAGCTCGTCCATGAGCTGCTTATTGAAGGCGTTCATCGCCTCCGGACGGTTAAGCGTAATAACGCCAACGCCGTCATCGGTTTCGGTTAAGATACACTCATTGGCCATGGGGATTACTCACGCCTGTTGTTCGCATTTGCGGCATGTCGAGCCTGAGCGGGCCAACTTGTCAAGTGATCGCCAACGCGCTCACTCGAAAGCCCCATGGGATCAATTGAACCCGATGAGTTTTAGCACCTCTTGGCGCGCTTTATCATCATCACGGAAAACCCCCATCATTCGGCTGGTCGTCATGATCACGCCCGGCGTTTCAACGCCCCGGCATGTCATGCAGGCGTGTGTCGCTTCGATAACGACTGCGACGCCGACGGGATCGAGAACACGATGGATACAATCGGCAATCTCCGCTGTCAGCCGCTCTTGCACCTGGAGGCGTTTGGCGTAGGCGTGAACAACGCGTGCGAGCTTTGAAATGCCGACGACGCGGTCACGCGGCAGATACGCAACGTGGGCTTTTCCCATGATGGGCGCCATGTGATGCTCACAATGAGAGTGGAACGGAATTTCCCGCAGCAGGACAATTTCGTCATAGCCGCCGACCTGTTCAAAGGTGCGCTCTAGAAATTTGTCCGGATTCTGAGTGTAGCCTTGAAAATACTCGAGGAAAGCGTCGACCACCCGGCGCGGCGTGTCGGCTAACCCTTCGCGAGTTGGGTCGTCGCCCACCCAACGGATAAGCTCGCGCACGGCTTCTTTTGCGCGATCACGCTCCTCTTGCGCGCGCGCCGCATAGTCTTCTGACATGGTCATGCCTTCCTTTTTAGTGGTCCGCGCGACAGCTCAAAACGCATCGTCGGCGTGTCGGGCGCATTCCAAACCCCTTTGGTTTGCATGCGCGCGCCCAAATTCGAAACGTGACATAGTCTACGGTTTTCCTCCCCGCTGAGATCAAACATCGCTGTTATTTGATCTACTGGAGGCGTTAGGCGCGCCGCTCGTCGCTGACATGGCGTATGCCCGATCCACTTTTGCCACGTGAACCGCATAATCACTATACCACTCGGCACGCCCGCGTTTCTGGGCGATTTGGTGCTCCAAAACAGCTTTCCACGCGGCGATATCCGCTGCAGTACGCCAGTAAGAAACCGCGAGCCCAAAACCATCGGCGTCGCGCGCCGATTGAAATCCCAAATAGCCCGGCTGTTCAGCCGCCAAAGTCTCAAGCGTTGCGGACACCTGCGCATAGTCGGCCGACTGGTCTCTTAAGCGGGCGGCAAAGATTACCGCGTAATAGGGAGGCTGGGCGTCAGGGTGATGGTTCACGGCGTGTCTTTCTCGACGGCGCATGGATTGTGAAGAGCGTGCGAGCATAATGGCAAATTGGGGGTCGTCGATAGATATCGAACAATCGTGGGAATTAACCCATTTTTTATCTTGACGCAGCGCGATATTTCGGGTAATTTCGTGGGAAATGGCGGTTTTACTCCTAAAATTGCCTCATAATCGTGGGATTTATTCCATATGACGGAAATCCAGGCGCTGATTGACCGTGCTGAGAAGGTCGCCGAGCGCGCCGACCTCTCTCTATCCACGGTCTCTCGCAAACTCTTTAACGACGGCAAGGGCATCTCGCGTTTGAAGGCGGGCGGTCAATGCACGTTGAAAACCTTGGAAACTGCCAAATCACGCCTTTCGGCGTTGGAAGGCGAATATGCCGGCGCCGCCGCGGCGAACGAGGAAAGCGAAACGATGTCTGAAGTAATATCCGCGAAGACAATGACCCACCTCGATCGCCTTGAGGCGGAGAGCATTCACATTATGCGCGAGGTCGCATCGGAAGCAGAAAATCCGGTGATGCTCTACTCCGTGGGTAAAGACTCAGCGGTGATGCTGCACCTAGCGCTAAAGGCTTTTTATCCGTCGAAACTCCCTTTCCCGCTCATGCATGTGGATACGACATGGAAGTTTAGGGAGATGATCGCGTTTCGAGATGAGGCCGCCGAGCGGTTGGGGCTTGATCTCATCGTTCACACCAATCAAGAGGGCGTCCGCCAAGGGATTAACCCGTTCGACCATGGCAGCCAGATCCACACGGACATCATGAAAACCCAAGCGCTTAAACAAGCGCTGGACAAATACAAATTCGACGCCGCTTTTGGCGGCGCTCGCCGCGATGAAGAAAAATCCCGAGCGAAAGAACGCATATTCTCATTTCGCTCCGCAGAGCATCGCTGGGATCCAAAAAATCAGCGTCCTGAGCTTTGGAATATCTACAACACGCGCATTCAAAAAGGCGAGTCCATTCGCGTCTTCCCCATCTCCAATTGGACCGAACTCGACATCTGGCAATATATCTATCGCGAGAACATTTCGATCGTGCCGCTCTACTTTGCTGCGGAACGTCCGATCGTTGAACGCGACGGCGCGATCATTATGGTCGATGACGACCGCATGCCGCTGAACCCGGGCGAAAAGCCGAAAATGGAGATGGTGCGCTTTCGAACGCTTGGCTGTTACCCGCTAACCGGCGGCGTGCGCTCAACGGCGACGACGTTGCCTGAGATTATTCAAGAAATGCTGTTGGCGCGAACATCCGAACGGCAGGGTCGCGTTATCGATCACGATGAAGCCGCGTCTATGGAAAAGAAAAAGCAAGAGGGGTATTTCTAAATGTCAGAAGCACTCAGCCCTTCAGACGATATTCTGGAATATCTCTCTGTCCATGAGCATAAAGGCCTGCTGCGCTTTATTACGTGCGGCAGCGTTGATGACGGTAAATCGACGCTCATTGGTCGCCTGCTCTATGACTCCAAACTTCTTTACGACGATCAACTCAACACGCTCAAAAGCGATACCAAAAAACACGGAACCCAAGGCGAAAAAATCGACTTCGCGTTGCTCGTGGACGGCTTAGCCGCAGAGCGCGAGCAAGGCATCACAATTGACGTGGCCTATCGGTTTTTCTCCACCGAAAAACGAAAGTTCATCGTCGCCGATACGCCGGGCCACGAACAATATACGCGCAATATGGCGACCGGCGCTTCGACAGCTGATGTGGCAGTCATTCTCATTGATGCGCGCAAAGGCATTCTAACGCAGACGCGGCGACACTCGTTCATCGTCTCGCTTCTTGGCATTCGCCATGTCGTATTGGCCGTGAACAAGATGGATTTGGTCGGGTACTCGGAAGATACGTTCCGCAGCATCGAAGAAGACTATCGTGACTTTGCAACGGCGCTCGACTTTGAATCCATCGCCGCGGTTCCCGTTTCTGCGCTTGAGGGCGACAACATCATCAGCAAAAGTCCGCAGACCCCCTGGTTCGGCGGCGCGGCGTTGCTGCCTTATCTCGAAACCGTCAATGTGCGGAGCGATATCGCAGATCGGCCCTTCAGGCTGCCCGTTCAATGGGTCAATCGGCCCAATCTTGATTTTCGGGGATTTTCAGGCACCGTCGCCAGCGGCGAGGTTGCGCCGGGCGATGAGATCTTCGTTTTGCCCTCGGGGAAGCGCTCGACGGTGGAACGCATCGTCACCATGGACGGCGATCTCGACAAAGCCACGCCCGATATGAGCGTCACGCTGACCCTGGAAGATGAAATCGATATCTCTCGGGGTGATCTGATCTGCGCGGGCAAGCAACCTGCGGAGCAAACGGATCAATTCGCCGCGCACCTTATGTGGATGTCCGACGAAGAGATGTTCCCAGGCCGGCAATATCTACTGAAAGCCGGCGGCCGCACGGTTCCGGCGACGATCACCGCGCTGAAACATAAGATCAATGTGAACACGATGGAGCAGCTTTCCGGCAAAACGCTGGAGCTTAATGATGTCGCCGCTTGCAATATCAGCTTGGCGCAATCGATTCCCTTCGATCCTTACAAAGACAACCGGCGTACCGGGTCCTTCATTCTCATAGATCGGCGCACGAATGCGACCATCGGCGCGGGGCTCATCGACTTCTCTTTGCGACGCGCAAAAAACGTGCATTGGCAAGATCTGGATATCGACAAATCCGCACGAGCCAGCGCC
>JBCDBM010000165.1:0-7363 GCA_039183665.1 Pseudomonadota bacterium
ACTCCACCCACGGCGCCCGTAAGGGGCTCGCGGATACGGCGTTGAAGACGGCGAACTCCGGATACTTGACCCGCCGTCTCGTGGATGTCGCTCAAGATTGCATCGTGCGCGAAGTGGATTGCGGCACGACAAATGGCATCACGCTGGACGCAGTTGTTCAGGGCGGCGATGTCATTGTGCCGTTGTCGCAGCGCATTCTGGGCCGAACCTCGCTCGAAGATATTGATCACCCTGAAACAGGCGAGCGTCTCGTTTCCATCAATGATGAAATCGACGAAGCGCAGGCTGAAGAGATCGAAGGCGCAGGTGTGCAAACCATCCGCGTTCGCTCGGTTCTTACATGTGAGTCGCAGTCCGGTATTTGCGGCCGCTGCTATGGGCGAGATCTGGCGCGCGGCTCCGCGGTCAATATTGGCGAGGCTGTCGGCGTTATCGCAGCTCAGTCTATTGGCGAGCCGGGCACGCAGCTCACCATGCGGACGTTCCACGTTGGCGGGACGGCGCAGGTTGGAGACACCTCGTTTATTGAAGCGAGCCATGACGGCGTCATCCAGCTAGAAGGGCGCGCTGTTGTCAAAGATTCCAAAGGCGAGTCGGTCGTGATGGGCCGGAATACGCTCGTCAAAATCATTGGATCGGACAACAAAGAGCACGCCTCTTACAAAGTCTCTTACGGCGCTAAGCTTCGCATTGAAGACGGCGCCGAAGTCACCCGCGGCCAGCGGCTTGCGGATTGGGACCCATATACGATCCCGATCCTTACGGAGGTCGCAGGTAAAGTGCGCTTTGAAGACCTGCAAGAAGGGTTCTCCATGCAGGTTGTCGCTGACGAAGCGACCGGCATCGCAAGCCGCGTCGTGACGGACTGGCGGGCAAACCCTCGCGCAGCAGACCTAAAACCGTCGATCGCTATTGTCGGTGAGGATGGCGAACCGTTGACGCTCTCAACGGGCGGCGAGGCGCGTTATACGCTTCCCGTAGGCGCGATTTTATCGGTTGAAGACGGCGAAGAGATTGCGCCGGGTGATGCGTGCGCGCGGATCCCAACGGAAGGCGCGAAGACCAGGGATATTACCGGTGGTCTGCCGCGCGTTGCGGAACTCTTCGAAGCTCGGCGTCCAAAGGATCATGCGATCATTGCTGATGTCGACGGCAAAGTCGAATTCGGACGCGACTACAAGAACAAGCGTCGTATCCGGATTATTCCGACCGACGAGAGCTTGGAGCCTTCGGATTATCTCGTCCCTAAGGGCCGCCACATTGCGGTTCAAGACGGCGATTTCATCGCCAAGGGCGAGTATCTAATGGACGGCAATCCTGCGCCCCATGACATCTTACAGATCATGGGCATTGAGGCGCTCGCCAACTATCTCATTAACGAGATCCAAGAGGTGTATCGTCTCCAGGGCGTTCCCATTAACGACAAGCACATTGAGGTGATTGTCCGCCAGATGCTGCAAAAAGTGGAGATCACGGATGCGGGCGACTCGTTGTTCCTAAAAGAAGAACAAGTCGACAAAGCCGAATTCGAGGAAACCAATCTGCGGCTAGAGGATGAAGGGAAGACGCCGGCAAAGGCGATCCCGGTTCTATTAGGGATCACCAAAGCGTCGCTGCAAACGCGGTCCTTTATCTCAGCAGCCTCGTTCCAAGAAACGACGAGGGTGCTGACGGACGCAGCGGTCAACGGCAAGGTCGACAACCTCGAAGGCCTCAAAGAGAACGTCATTGTGGGCCGGCTTATTCCGGCAGGCACGGGCGGGGCGATGCTGCGTCGTCAATTGGACGCCGAACGCCGCGACGCCGAACTTTTGGCGGAGCGCGAGCAACGCCAAGCGACGGCCCTACCGCCTGCAGGCGAGGGTGAAGGCGAGGCGGCGGTGTTCGAACAAGGCGCGCCGGTCGACGCCCCAGAACCGGAAGACGGACCGCAAGAAGAGACGGCCGCGGCGGAATAATCACCGCGGCATAATCGTTGCACCTGCTTTATCGCAACTGCGAAACGCATTAAGACGGCCGCATAGAATCACTTCCATGCGCGCCGACTTTATTGCAGGGGGCCAGATATGGTGCAGCTCGATGTGCCGGTGAATTTTGTCATCCCGGACAAACTTCTTTGGGATGAAATCAAAAATGATCAGCTTGATTTGATTACGGACGAAGTGCTTTCCCAGCGCTGTAATCATGGGCTGCTGAATTGGATCGCGATTCCGTACGTATATTTGCGCCGTCGAGGCCTCGACGTCACCTATGCGACAAAGCCGATCCCCAACGCTATCAATCTTTACAAGGCCAACGCGCTCGGCATCAAAGAACGGGCGCTCGATGTATTCCTGGTCGCCGCGCGCGCCGACGGCCATGACCCCAAAATCGCCAATTACGTCATTGAGCAGAATAATCTGAACGCGGGGAAGGAAACGGTCAGCTGGATTCCCCATCCGCCCCATCCGGGGCTGATCAAGAGAGATATTAGTCGAGGAACGCGCCTTGAGCGTTTGGGTTACATGGGCTCGGTCATCAACCTCTATAAAGGGTTCAAGAGCGATGAGTTTTTGGGCGAACTCGATGCCATGGGCGTGGATCTCAATATAAACCTCCGAAATCCGACGGACTCGGACAAGCTGACCATGCACGACTACAGCAAAACCGACGCTGTTCTGGCGGTGCGCAACTTGACGAACCTGGATATCGTGACGAAACCCGCCAGTAAGTTGCAGAACGCGTGGATGGCGGGCGTGCCGGCGATTCTCGGTCCCGAGCCAGGATACCGTGAACTTCGGAAGTCAGAACTTGACTACATCGAGATTAACTCCCCCGAAGACGCAATTGCAGCTATTCGCCGTTTAAAGGACAACCCCGACCTTTATCGGCAAATGATCGAAAACGGGTTGGAGCGCGGCAAAGACTTTACGGTCGATAAATATGTTGGCCGATTGCTCGATGCGTTGAATGGTCCAATCGCCGATGCGTTTCGCCGCTGGCAAAGCCGAGGCGCGCCCTATCGCGCTATTCGCCTAGTCCGGACCGCTTTCGAAGAACGCGCATCGCGCAATGAAGCGATTTTAAACAGGGATCGCGGCGAGCGCCCGTTCGGGCCGAATTAGCATCGAAAGCCTAAGCGCGCTGTAGCGCCGTCGCATCGCTCTGCTTCGGCGCGGGTGTCGCATCGAGCAAGGCGCGATACAAATTCGAACCCCAAGACTGCGAGCGATCAAATAAAACATCGCCGCATTTGCCAATTTCTGTGCTGAGTTTCTTGCGCAGATCCGCATCCGTTGCGACCCGACTCAGGGCCTCGGTAAGGCCCGCCACGTCGTCTGCGGGAAAAACCAAACACCCTTCAGACAGTTCTTCTACGGCGGAGGGCACGACCGTGCTTGCGACGACAGGAACGCCATGGGTCGCCGCCTCATAGCAAACCGCCGGCGAGCCCTCGCAAAAGTCCGTCCGCGTGGGGCAGACGAGCGCGTCTGCACTTTCCAGAAGCTGATGAACGCCTGCCCAATCCAATTGTCCCAGATAGGTCACCGCGCCGCCGAGCGAGTCGCGTTCGAGCTCTGCAGTGAGACGATCATTGTGCGCGCCGCGGCCGGCGAGGGTGAGGCGTGTTTTCGGATTTTGCGCGTGAACCCTTTTGAACGCCTCCAAGAGATCGAAGACGCCTTTATATTCTTCAATGCGCCCCAGATAGATGAAATGAAAATCGTCGCCCTCGGCGATTTCGCGGGTAACGCCATCCGCACCCTCCCAGCGGCGGATCTGTTGATGGAACGCCACATGGGCTGGGATCTGTCGTCCAACGCTCAGCTGCTGTACCTGGCGCGCGCATTCGGGCGAGATGCAAACCGCAGAATTCACGGCAACGAGCCCGAGGCTGCGGCCGATATTCTCAATTCGTGTCTGAAGGGGAAGGTTCGTCATACCGACGGGCCAACAGGTGCAGTGAACCGTCAAAACCAGGCGCGAGCCTTTGAGGCGCAGCGCTGGAAAAGCGGCCCAAAAGAAATTCGACACGACGATCGTAATGTGAGGATCGAATTTGGCGATTTCGCTGCGTGTCTTGAGCGAGAAATCCAGCATCGATCGCCAGTAGCCGATGAGATTATTCATCGGCTTCATGGGGATGCGAGAGAACGAGACGCGGTCAGTCGTGTCGAAAGACATCGCCTGGTCGCCGCGCATCACAACTTGGGCGTCCGCATCCAGCCGACGCATTAACTCGAAAAACATCGTGGAGTAGGCAAGGCTTGGTGAGCGCGGATCGAACTCGCTTTTCCGCCAGTGTTCGAAGGTCCCAGAAAGATCCCCAGGTCCGGGCACGTAGGAAATGCGCAATGGCTCGTCCGGCCCCAAGCCGAGGCGTTGGCGAATAAGCGCGCCGGCGTTATCGGGAATAACGACTGCGTCAGAGATGGCGGCGGCTGTTGACTGGGTGCTCATGAGGCGGCGGATCTGTCTCTGGCTTCGAGTTCACTGTGGGCGGCTGCGGTCTGGGCTCCCATTCGAATTTCAGGCCAGAAGGCCGCTAGCGGCGAGTCCTGCAGCACCGTGTTTACTGCCTCGTCAATATGGGAGTCATCGGGACTGCTTTGAGGGGTCATCTTGCCGAAAAGCTTGTTTTCCAGGCTCGCGGCAAGAGCCCGTGTTCGCTCATCGAGCGCTAAGCCCGCAAACGCGTATAGGCGCTCGGTCGTTTCTGCGGGGCGCGCATCGAAACTCTCATAGGTGACGGGCATATAGCGCGGGTGGTCCTTGAAGCGGACGTAAAGCGGCTCATTCACAAAGCGCCAGCGCCATAGTTCCGTTTCGAAGAGATTGCCTTCGCTGAAGTCGCCGAACCGGCCGGTCGCTTGGCCGAAATGCTCCAAAATGCGATCGATATCGACCAGATTGTCTCGAAAGACCTGTTCTGCGCCGATATGATCCGCCCAGCGTCTGCGCCAAGACCGTAAGAAACCTTGCGGGCTTCGCAGATTATGGACGATGCGCATGCCGGGCTCAGCGTCGAAGGCGTCAAGCAGCCAACCCTGGCAGAGTAAGAGCTTCAGTACGGGCGTGGCCTGCGACAGGCGCGCCGGCGAAGCATAATAGGCCGGCAGCGGCCAGGCGTCTTTGCGCAGGGACGGCGAGACCAGCCCTAGTGTTTCGCGAAGCCGACGTCGTGCAAATATGTTCTCGCCAATCATGCGCCGGGTGAGATTGTAAAGGTAGGATTTCTTGCGCGCCCCGATACGATCGCGGGAGCTCGTTTCTCGGGCGGCGCGAGCGATGACGCCGCGCCATTGGTTCAAAAACGCTGGATCCGCGCCTTCGGGGAAGAAGCCAACCCGCAATTCCTTGAAATTATCGCCGCCGGCCTCATTCGGCTCGTTGCGGCATAGGGTGTCAGGATGACAGTCAAATGCGTCCAGAACCCGATTCGAGCCGGATCGGCCGTGACCGGAAATGATCACATAGGGCTTTTCAGCCGCATCATGTTCATGTCCTGCCGTCATCAATTCCCCCGATAGGAACAAGCCCGGCTCAAAACCGGAAGCGGCGATCCCAAATCGCCCCATGAATACCAAGAATCACGCCGATTTAGAGGCGACATCGGCGCTCATGGGGCAATCTGCGCTCCCGCTGGTAAAAAGCCTATAAACTCTTGGTATTTTTTCCGTTATGCGTATTGACCAGCCGTGCGCGCCTTTGTATGGATCGCGCCGCTGAAAGGCCGGCAGTCAGAGGATTCTGAAACGCGGCCTACAACGCCGAACAAAGTAAAGACCAGTTTTTCTGAGCGGTGTCCCGGCTGCGGGGTTTCCGCTCATTTCGCGTCTCAAATAGGTCGCTCCGAGAGGCGAATTTTCAACGGCCGCGACCGCAAAAGTTTAACGCGCACAAGACTAACAGCGCACGGAAAAGAGCATGCCGACGATTCAACAGCTGATCCGCAAGCCGCGCAAGCCAAAGCGCGCGATCAACAAAGTGCCGGCGCTTGAGGGCAATCCTCAAAAGCGCGGCGTGTGCACGCGCGTCTATACGACGACCCCGAAAAAGCCCAACTCGGCGCTTCGCAAGGTCGCGAAGATTCGTCTGACGAACGGCTATGAAGTGATTGGGTATATCCCGGGCGAAGGGCACAACCTTCAAGAGCACTCTGTGGTGTTGATCCGCGGCGGCCGCGTGAAAGACTTGCCAGGCGTGCGCTATCACATCGTTCGCGGCGTGCTCGATACCCAAGGCGTTAAAGACCGCAAACAACGCCGTTCGAAATACGGTGCCAAGCGACCGAAATAGGAATAAGAAACTATGTCACGACGTCGTCGCGCAGATAAACGCGTTGTTCACCCGGACCCCAAATTCGGGGATCGCACGGTGTCCAAGTTCATGAATTACGTCATGATCCAGGGCAAAAAACCGGCTGCTGAAAAGATCGTTTACGGCGCCTTTGATCGTATCGAAGAAAAGCTGCGTCGCCCGCCGGTGGAGCTGTTTAAAGAGGCGCTGGACAACGTCACCCCGGCGATTGAAGTGCGCTCGCGACGCGTTGGCGGCGCGACCTACCAAGTGCCGGTAGAAGTGCGCCCGGATCGCAAATTGGCGCTCGCTATGCGCTGGATTATCGGCGCAGCGCGCGGCCGCGGAGAAACCACGATGGTCGACCGGCTGTCGAATGAGATTATGGACGCAGCGCAGAACCGCGGCGCGGCGGTCAAGAAAAGAGAAGACACGCACCGCATGGCCGAAGCCAACCGGGCGTTTTCGCATTATCGCTGGTAACTGGCGAGAAGTTTCAATGATCAAGAGCGCTGCACTGACCTTACTTGCTTATGTTTTTACGACTGTTGCCGCTTACGCGACGTGTGGCGCGAACGCATGCACTGGCAAAGTGAAAGATGTTTGGGCTGTGCAAGATGGAAAGACCTATATTGTGCTTGATGAGCCAACATCGGAACTCGACAAGTTGAACTGCGTTGTTGAAGCTCCTGCGTCTGGCGGAAGGTTTTTGTTGTCGGATGATCAGACCGTTGGTGCCGATGCAATGCTGTCGGTATTGCTCACTGCATCGACGCAAGACAAAGCGTTACGCGTACGGGTTCTCGAAGGAACAGACCCTTGTAAGGTCTCGTATCTGGACCTTTCTTTTAATTAGTAGTTTTGGAACAGCAGCCATGGCCCGCGAATACAAAATTGAGGATTATCGGAACTTCGGGATCATGGCCCACATTGATGCGGGCAAGACCACGACGACCGAACGGATTCTCTATTACACCGGCAAGTCCTACAAAATCGGTGAGGTGCATGATGGCGCCGCAACGATGGACTGGATGGAGCAAGAGCAGGAGCGGGGAATCACCATCACCTCTGCTGCGACGACGAC
>JBCDBM010000166.1:0-7352 GCA_039183665.1 Pseudomonadota bacterium
ATGGACCGTCTCCCTAGCTGATGGGGAGACAGTAGTATAGACAAATGTCTACGTCAACACATAGAAATAGACATTATTCGTTTTTGGAAATTATTTTCTCAACTTCCTCGGCCAGATCGTGGTTTGCCAGCGGATATAAATATTCGGAATCGTAAATCTGCCGACACCCGACTGCGGCGGCCGTCTTGTCGCGACCGTCAATTAGTACACTGCTGATTGAATTGTCCGGATCGCTTTCGCTGAACCTAACGAGATAGGTCGCTCTGCCGACGTAACCGCCAAACCTGTTTTTTGAATTAACGGTTCCGCACATAAACCAACCGGCGACGGGGGCGCCAAGAGGCGGCTTGTAGATCGAGTTTACGACGAGATAGTGGTCGAATATTGGCGAGGTAGGGTCAATCAGCCGCTGTTTTATTGACCTTTCAGCCAGACTCTCTGCGGTTTCCTGGCTTTCTGGCGCTGGCAACAAACGCGACGCTGCTAAATCTGCTTCGCTGGGCTTGTAAGTAGCGCAGCATGCGAGGAATGCGCAAACGAACATGACATAACTCTTTGGCATATCTGAAGCACCCTTGCTGATAGTATAGCGACAACCCTCAACCTATTGGCATTTCGGCGTATGTTCCGACGACAACGCCAATAATCGTGACGACATCACCCTCGGTGTCCCCGAGCGGAATGCAGGCTTGGAAACGCTCGTCAAAAGAGTGGGGCCAGAGTGCAGGCGTATCGGCGTCAAACTTTAGCTGTTTTACAGTGCTTTCGATCAGGTCGCCCCTGCGGCGTTCAACGTGAACAAACTGGCCGTTGAGCCCGCGAAGGTCAACCCCGCCTTGCCATTCCTCAAATTTCACACATATGGCGTATGCGCCGTCCGGCGCTATCTTGTTCAGAGAGTTTCCTTCAAGGCGAACGGCGTACTGTGACGAGGCTGGGAACCCGCTCCTTGGTGGAACGAAAACGCCCTGACCGAGCTCGCCGCCCTCTTGAAAGCCGTCAAAAAACTCCATTTCTGCCCAATACCCGGCCTTTGCGATCGCAACAACAGGTATCCACTCCACGACGCGCAGTCTTGGCGCTGCGGGTTTTTCCGTCGGCAGCGGTGCGCCGGGCAACAAGGCGGAAGGCGTGATATCAAAAACGTCGGCTATCTCGGCCAGCTTTCGCTGACCCGGCAGCGAGCGCCGTTTCCGCAGTTTATTGACATAGGTTTTGGAATTTATCCGAGCCGAAAGCTGCGCGTCGTTCATGTCGTGCAATTGCAAGTATGCGTCGAGAAGCCTTTCAAATTCTGGGAAGCTATCGCGCTGAGTCATTGCGCAAGACTACCGCTACGCAGGCCGAGGCAAAGGCGAAAATTGTCTATTGACGAGATAGACAATCGTCTATACCTTAATTCCAATGATACCCACATCAAGGGACCTGGCGGCTATGATCGCAGACTTTTGCGCGCAAGAGGGGATAAAGCCCAGCACGTTCGGGCAAAAGTATTTCCGCAATCGTCTGCTGCATGAGCGTCTCGCGAACGGGTCGTCTATAACTATGCCAACTTACAAACGGCTTTGCGAAATCCTCTCTAATCGCGAGGGCGCTGAGTGACCCCCTCTTGCGCCATATCAGAGGAAGAAGCGCGGCAACGCTTAAACGCAGCCTTGAATGCGAACCGCACGCCGCGTGAGGTTTACCTCGGCTGCAATGTTGTTCCCCTGCGTGAAGAGCCGCAACTCCCAGCGCCTTCGCGCCAAACTGGCCGGCCTGCCTTAACCCCTCGGCGGGTCGGCCGCTTTCTCTTGCGTATCTGTGGCGACCAGCACGGTTGGCCGATGTGGTTCCGTGTAATGACGATTGTAATGCGTTTTGGAATTTGGGCCGCGCCATTTTGGGCGCTCGGCTATTTTCACTCACTCGCACTCAGTACCCCAACTAACTAGCAACCCACGGTTGACTTTATGCGCGAACACTTTGAACAAGTCAATAAATCCAAGCAAAACAACAACTTATGCTTACATAGATTAAGTAATAAACAAGCAATTGGGGAAAATTCTAAAGTCGAGTGCGCATAATGAAGGACTCCGATATTTGGTTTTCATTTCACCGCCAGTGCTGCAACACCGCTGAAATAGCGCGCGCTTTCAATGTGTCAGAAGCGGTCGTCTACAATCGGCTCCACAAGATCCGCCAAGAGCTTCGAGATGCGCAAAAAAAGGCCGCGCGTCGCGCCTACGATCGTGAAAAGGCGCGTATACGGCGGACAAAAGCTGCGTTAAGCACCGAACCGCTTGCGACAGAGAGGTTTGGATTTACCGGGCGAGAGTCGGTTGCAGGACATCCTCGGGGGCGAGCATGACCGAACATCAAACGCGCCGCTACACGTTCAAGCTGTATCCGAACAAGGCGCAAACAGAAGCGCTTGAGCGTCAATGCGTCTTGCTGGCGCGATTGTGGAACGCAGCCTTGCAAGAGCGCGAAGAGCAATGGCGGCGGGAGGTTGAGCGCAAAGGGTATTGGCGCAAGGTGAAGCGACCGAAAGATGAAAGGCCGCAAGGGCTTGGATATTACGACCAAGCGCGGGCCATCAAACACATCCGCGCCGATGACGCCGAATACGCGGCGATGTCATGCGCCTCGATGGAATTGTGTTTGAAGGCGCTGGACCTCGCCTTTAGGGCGTTCTGGCGACGGCTCAAAGAGGGCGTACCCGCTTGGCAGGCCGGCTACCCGAAATATAAATCCGTGCGGCGACATCGGACCATCTGGCATCGGGACGGGTCGGGCTGGAAGTTGAGTCCCGCCGGTACACAGTGGAAGTTTTACTTTAAGGGCGTGCCCGGAACGATAAAAGCGCGCGGGCGATTTCCCATGGACCCGGATGAAATCCGTACAATGGAAATTGTTCACCGCGACGGCGCCTGGATGACGAGCGTTGTGGTTTATCAACAACCTCGCCGCGCGCCGGGCGCAACGCCCCTGCGCATCGCGTTTGACCTTCTTGACAGATTTGCGGTTGTTAAAAACGCCGCAAACGGGGAATGCCTCCCCGGCCTAACGCCCAATTTTTTATCGGGCGAAGGGCGAATCACTGAGCTTTTTCAAGGCATTAAGGCGTTATCGGATGACGGCGCCGGCGAATTGGCCGGTGACGGCAGGGACGCCACCGGCGCCCTCGTCGCGAGAGTGGCTGACGGCGCCGGCGATTGCGACGCCATCCAATCCGCGCGGGACAGAAAGTACAAAAAGGGTTCCTATCGATGGCGCCGTGAGACCGCGCGCATCGCCAAGCGAAAAGCGAAGGAGGCGCGCGTTCGAAAAGAGGCGTTGCATCACTGGACGACGCGCGTTGTTGAACACGCGTCTGAAATTACTGTTAGCGCGCCGTCTATAAAAGAACACACCCAATCCGGGCGCGGCGACCAATTTGAATGGGGCGGCGCGGTCAAAACGGTGGCCGCGCTCAATCGCAATACACTCGAACAAGCGCCCGCCATGGCCATTGCCATGCTTGAATATAAAGCGGCCGAAGCGGGCATCCCCTTTCGTCAAGTTACGGACGAGGAGACAAAGCTGTCTGTCGGCCGCGACGTAAGGGAAACCGTGAAGAAGACGCGAAAGGCGCGTCGTAAACTAAAGGAGGCGGCTTGATGTCGTATGAAGTACAAAACCAAACGTTGAAAAAGGCTATGCGAGAGATTGAAAAGATCTTTGACGACGATACCGACGGCGAGGATGCGCGCAACAAGGTGGCCGCCGCCAACGCCGCATCGAAAGCGGTCAAGGCGGACTTAGAGACGCGCCTTAGCGCCGTGAAGCTGATGAAAATCGACGCCAAGATTGCGGCGTGTGCGCCAAAAACCGCAGCTTAGAAACACACACAAATGACGGCGGATGCCCCGCCTACGGGACGGTATTTATGGGCCAGAACGTGAATTGGTTATGCAAAAACAACCGGATGTCCGCTTTCAGCCTAAGAGGCCTCGGTTTTGTGGGCCAACGGCAGGTGTTAGGCCGGCTATTTGTTGAGGCGTGGCGCCTAAGAGGCCTCGGTTTTGTGGGCCACCCGCGGGGGCGTACATGATTGAGCTGCGCCTTCCGTACCCCCCGAGCGTCAACAAGGCGTTTCGCAACAAACCTGGCGGCGGGCGGGCGCGCTCTAAAGGTTACAATGCTTGGCGCAAGGAAGCGTGCGCCGAAATTTCTTTGCAGAAGCCTGGCAAAATCAGCGGGCCTTACGCTTTGCATATCCAGGCGAAGAAGCCAGACAATCGCAAACGCGACATCGACAATCTGATTAAGCCGTGTTCGGACATTTTAGTCCTTGCGGGTGTCGTTAGAGACGATGCAGACTGCATGAAAGTTTCCGCTGAGTGGGTTGAGCGCCCGCGTGGGGTCGTCGCAAAGCTGGAGGCCTTATGACCGGGACAGGTATTCGCGCGCGCAATGAGGCAATTTGCGAACAATACCTTAGTGGCGATCTTTACCCGGAAATTGCTGAAAAATTCGGCATATCCAAGGAAAGGGTGCGTCAAATCTTAAACAACAAGGGCGTCGAAATTCGCCCCCGCTGCGAAAGCGTCCGCATTTCAATTAAAAAGGGCCGGTTTGCTAAGGCGGCATTGCCCACAGGCCCGCAAGACGCGGCGCGCGAGACCCGCGTTGTGCGGCTGGTCGGTGACGGGATGAGCTACAGGCAAGCTGCGAAGGAACTGGGCATAAGCCGCAGCGCCGTCGCCGGGATTGTGCGTCGCTACAAGAAAAGGATGGCGGCGTAATGGCGTGGACGCATGATGACATCAATGAAATGGCAGAGCTGTACAACAAGGGTCTGCGCTACTCGCTTATCGCCAAACAAATGAGCGGCATGCGCACAAAGGCCATGGTGGCGGGGAAAATCGATCGGCTCAGAAAAGCAGGCGACGTTCGGTTCGGCGAAGAACGCCATGGCGGTGCTCGGGAGCGCGCGGCATGCCTGACCAAGAAACGATGGGCTGATGCTGAATCGCTGGACCTTCTGTTGATTAAAGCAATTAAGCGGCCAGCCGAAAAATGGGAATGGCCGGACATCGCTGACTATTTTGAAACCAGCATAACGCAGGTGAAAAACCATTTCAGCGATCTAGAGCGCCACTACCGCGCGTCGGAGAACGCATGAATAGCCCTATGCCCGTGCGCTCTCAGTTAACGCGCTTTCACACTTCCAGGCGTGATCCGGAAACGGTGCGCCGCGAGGGGTGGCGAGAGATACAGATATTTGCGGTAAATGCGGACGATCCGCGGCTTGATGATTTTGAACGGCAATTCATCAAGAATCTTGGGAGCCGACTTTATGGGGAGCGCCTTAAGTGAATAATATCCCTGACATCCCCGAAGGCTATAAACTCGTTGAGGCAGATCCCGTCGAGTTTATGCTCGCTGGCGACTTATGTACGTCAAAGGATGGCGTGCGCTATATGTTTTACCAGTCAAGAATGCCTTGCGAACCAATGCTCTTGTTTTATCCGGTAGGCGGCGCAGCCGAATTCATGCAGTTGCCGCTATCGCAAGCCAGAGCCGTGATGACTCCCGACAACAACAGGGCTGAGGGGCAGTGGAGTCTTGAACCAATTGAACAGAGCGCGGGCTGTGGTGGTGGCTGATCAAAAAACCATCGCATCCATAGACGCCGAACAGGCGCTTTTGGGCGCGCTGCTGTTTGACGGCGGCATTTTGGACCGCGTCGAGACTTTGGTTGTCGCTGACGATTTTTCAGAGTCTGTACACGGGCTGATTTTTCGGGCGATCTGCGAGGCGCGCAGAAAGGATAGACAGTCGGGCCCGTTGGTTGTTGACGCCCAACTGTCAAGCGATCCGGGCTATCGTGAGGTTGGCGGTAAAGACTATTTGCAAAAGCTGGCGCAGAATGTCCCCTCTACTGTTGGGGCGCCCGACTATGCGCAGATCATAAGCGACTATGCGAAACGCCGGCTAATTGTCCAAATGGCCGAAGAAACGGCGATGAGAGCGCGCGCAGGCGCGTTCGGTGATACGCCGCAAGCAATCCTGGATGATGCGGAAGCGGCCATCTCTGGGATGATTTCGGGTGATGCCAACACGGAAGATAGAACGACGGCGCTCGGAGCGGGCTCCGATGTCTGGATTAAAGAAATCGAAGCTGCGGACAACACGATCATAGGGCCAACGTCAGGGCTGCGTGAGCTTGATACAAAGCTCGGCGGGTTAAAGCCGGGAAGCTTATTTATTCTCGCAGGTCGGCCGAGCCAGGGAAAGACAGCGCTGGCGCTTAACTTCGCTCGCTCGGTATGTGTACAAGGGTATGGCGTTCATTTCAGCTCATTGGAGATGCCGCGTAAGGATCTTTGGCGCCGGACCGTAGCGGACTTTGCAAGGGAACATACGGCGGTTCCTTACACCATTCTCGGTCGTGAAAGGCTGAATGAGACAGAGTCTCGCGCGATCGGTATGGGGTGCGACGGCGCTCTTGCGATGCCGCTCATCGTTGACGATAGAGCCGGTGTAAACGCCGGGCAGATCATCGCCTCTGTACGCCGCTCCCGTCGCCGTCTTCAAGCGCAAGGCGTCAAACTAGGGCTTGTGATCGTCGACTATATTCAGCTTGTGGCGATTGAACGCAAGCTTGCCAACAATTTGAGCTACGCAATCGGGCAAATCTCCGCCGCGCTAAAACAGCTTGCGAAAGACATGGATTGCACCGTTCTGGCGCTTTCGCAGCTCAATCGCCAAGTCGAGGCGCGCGACGATAAGCGGCCCAATATGGCGGACCTTCGACAGTCAGGCGAGATCGAGCAGGACGCCGATGTCGTTGCGTTTGTTTTGCGACCGGAACACTACATCGAAAAAGAAAAGCCAGAAGGCGAGACGGGTCAAGACAGAGTTGTCGAGTGGCAACAGCGCCTGTCAAAGGCGCGCAATAAAATGAAGCTTTTTGTGGACAAGCACCGCAACGGCCCGACCGGCACGATCGACCTGCATTGCGATATCAAGTGCAACGCAGTGCGTGACAAGGACTACGCCTATGGTTCAGCGAAGATTTTGGAGGTTGCGTGATGGCGCGCATACGATCAGTGCACCCGGGCCAATGGACGGATGGCGAGTTTGTGGAATGTTCGCCGCTGGCACGGTTGCTTTGCTTGGCGCTGAGGAACATTGCCGACGATCGAGGCGCCTTCCGATGGAAGCTCAAAGACATCAAGATGCAATGCTTGCCAGGCGATAATTGCGATGTGGGGGAATTGCTTTCGGAACTGGTGGAGAACTGCCAAGTCATCAAATACGAACTTGGGGGAAAAGAGTACGGATTAATTCTCGATTTTACGCAATGGCAGCGGCCCAAAAAG
>JBCDBM010000167.1:0-7336 GCA_039183665.1 Pseudomonadota bacterium
AAAGCCAACACAGTTTCCTTGCCTTCTTCAGAGTGGACGTTGATTTTGACGCGACCCTACATTAAAATGAACAAACAGTCGCTCTCTTCGCCTTGACCATATATTTGCCGCCGCGCGGTAAAAACGACCGACTGCGCCGCCGACAATGAAAGGTCTAGCTCATCTTCGGACAACGCCGAGAAAAAGGGATGGCGCTTTAATTCCCATTTGAGACCGGCGGCGGCGACCGTCATGGATTTGGCCCTTCGTAAGCGTACAGGACCCCATTTTAGCGCCAATTAAGCTAGTTGTCGCCGTCGCCGTGTCCGCCGCCGAAATTGGCCGCTAAAGTCCGAACTCTAGATTTTAGCGGCCGACCGTAAAAAGTGTTGATGCGCCGATTGCCGCGTTGGTTGCGATAAAGCCGATCAGTAAAACTTCGATAACGCCCATCTTGATGTCTCCCAGGTCCCTCTTCAGCGAACGTCCCTCGCCGCTGACAGGTAAAAACTAGGAGACCCGTCGATTTGGCGCTGTGACGGGGGTCACAACAGGCGCGCAATTGGTCCATTCCGGGACAGTTTCTCGGCGCATGAAGACAATTGCGGGATCGTTTTGAGGCGCAGCACAAAAAAAGAGCGCGTTCGCCATTTCTGACGAACGCGCCCGCTCCCCCAAACGGTCGGATGCTAAAGCCTTGGGGCGGGTGATTAGCGCCCAACCGCGAATAGGGAAGAAACACCAACGGCCGCGTTGGCGACGACGAAACCGATCAAAATCATCTCAACTACACCCATCGCCGTCTCTCCTGTTTCCTGTGCGGCGCCGATTGCTTACCGGCGACAAGAAACACCCTAGGGGGCGGCCAAAAACCGCGCTGTGACCAGTATCACAGTGATGACCGATTGCCGGCGCCGTCGCGGGCGCCGATCCTCCGAAAATTCGTTTATTTTATTCTAATTCAATGGCTTAGGCGTTTTCCGTCCAACGCAATCAGCCCGCAGCAAAATAAGTGGCGCCGGCTGGGGGACGATTGTTCGCTCTCCGGTTCTCGCCAATGGCCCGACCGCGCCCTCAAACGCGATGCGCCACGATCCACCATATGATCGCGTAATGGGTGAGATGGTGCGCAAATTGGTCGATCCCAAAGGGCACCCAAAACGACCGTCTAGACATATCAGTGAACCGCCCGAGTAGCCGCGGGCTCGATTTTATGCGGTCGAGAACGAAATGGATCGCGAAATCAAATGCCGCCAGATACCAAAGCGACCGATCGACAATGACGACGATCATCAGCGTTAACCCAGCATGGATTAGGGCATGGACGCTCAACGGTCCAATGAAACCGAAGCCGGATTTTGATTTGCCCGAGACCATCCAACGCGTCTGGCAGACATAGTCTCCAACCAGATGTTTCAGTTGGAACAAGACCAATAGCGCGAACACGAATTGGAGGTCAGATAACGCACTAAAGACTGAAGTGAACGGCATAAATCCGATTACTTTACATCGCGCGGCGGCGGCGGCACCCACCAGTGGGTTCGCTGCTCAATGAGCTATAGTCTGAATCTAAAGCGGATAGCATAGTTAGCCGACGCCTTGCTTGTCCGCTGTGACAGCGATCACACCATCGCGCAGTTTTTTCTGGTTTCCCGCCAATGACGGAAAATGAGCCCTCTCTTCAACCAGCTTATCAAACCCTAAAGGGCGTCGACCAATCCTTGAATGCGTCGCGCATCATCAGAGTCTGCGGGCAGTAGCGCGACCAGACGCGTCCAATACGCGCGCGCTTCGCTCGCGTCGCCGCGTTGTTCCGCGGCCACCCCCAAAAAATAGAGCGCGAAGGGATGGTCCGGCGATCTTTGCTCAATTTCGCGCAATGCCCCTTCGGTTTCCGGGTTTATGGCTTCTTGGCGTTCATTTAGATCAGCCAACAGCGCATCAGCGTAGGCAATGCGGATTTCGAGATCCTCTGGGCTAAGGTCGATCGCGCGCGAAAACGCTGCAGCGCTATCGGCGGGACGCCTTAACACGCCATAAGAGCGGGCAAGCATGATCCAGCCTTCCAAATCATCGGGTTCGCTTTCCAACCGCGCCGCGAGTCCGCCCACCATACCCTCAATCATCAACTCTTGATCAGCTTGCGACATCTGCGACGCGGCTTCGACCTGTTCTTGCGTCGGACCGCGGCGCATGGTCGGCGTTCCGTCCAAACCCAATCGCGTTTTGGCGGATTGGATTTCTTGAACAACAAACGGCGCATTGGAATACCGCTCAAGCGCACTGTCCATGAGCGCTTTAGCGTCCGTCAAGCGATCCGCGGCGACATACGCTTCCGCGAGCGTAATCCAGTCCGTATACGCTGCATCACCCGAAGCGATACGCGCCTCCAACACCGCGACGGGATCTGCCGCTCCAGGTTGCGCAGCAAGATCGGGACGCAGGCCCAAACTCTCAATCGGTTTATCTTGGGCTTGAGCGATGTCTGTAATGCGCATCATGACGATTTCGAGCCATGGCGCTCCGGACGGCGCATCATTTGCCAGCGTGATCAACTGCGAGAGAGCTGCGTCGGCGTCGCCACGCTCTAGCACGTCGACGGCCAAATAGTAGCGCGCCCGCGGCTCATTTGCGTCCAATTCCAAAGCGCGCGTGAACGCTAACCGCGCTGCATCGCTCATTTGCCCGTCGTTTTCGAGCCGCAACGCCTCGCCCAACGCGGCGTGAAGTATTGGACGTTCAGGCGCCAAGGAGATCGCGCGCTCAAAAGCCCCGCGCGCTTCGCCATAGCGACGAAGCGCCACAAAACTGTCCCCTAACATCATCCAGCTGTCGACATCTTCTGGAGATTGCGCCAACCGCGCCTGAAGGTTTTGGACGGCTGTTTCTAACGACGCCCCCTCTAGCGACGCAGGTCCAGCGCCGACGGCAGAGCCTTCGGTAGCCATGCGCTCCGGCCCGCTCGCGCCTCGATCCGGGTTTCCAATGAACATATACAGCGCAAGCGCAACAATGGGCGCTGCGCCAATCAACATCACGCTGACCTGCCGTAAGGCTGGACTGATCGGGCTCGTATTAGCAGCGTCTCGCGTCGCTGAGTCCGCGCCGGCAAGAAGACGTCTTTGGGCTTCGGCGCGCGCCTCTTCAGCTTCAGTTTCGCTTAAAACGCCTGATTTTAAGTCGCGGTCGATATCAGCAAGTTGCGCGGCGGCATAGTCCGAATCCTCCAGGGTCTCCAGCGACGCTGATTGTCTAAAAAACGGCGAAACCAGCGCATAAAGCGATGCAATCATGACGACAAAAATGATCAGCCAAAGCATCATCCGCGCTCTTTAAGAATGCGCTCAATTTTGCGTTGCTCTTCGTCGCTCAAAGGCGCAGCGCTTTCGGAGGGGCGACCGCGGCGAATAAAAACGAAACCCGCAACACCGGCAAGGAAAAACGCCATCACCGGGAAGGCCCATAGTAGATAGGTGTTTGACTGCACCCGGGGTTTTAAGAGCACGTAATCGCCGTATCGATCCACGAGAAAGTCGAGGACCATTGCGTCGCTGTCACCTGCTTTGAGGCGCTCACGCACCAAAACCCGCATGTCTTTGGCTAGGGGCGCATTGGATTCTGAGATCGCTTGGCTTTGACAAACAACGCACCGCAATTGGGTATCGAGCGCCTGCGCGCGCGCCTCGAGCGCGGGATCGTCGAGCATTTCATCTGGCTCAACGGCGAATGCACCGCCCGCCAGGAAGCAAAACAACAGCGCTGCAACTACCCTGGTCACGAACGCCGCAATTCCTCAATAAGCGGTTCAAATTGACTCGCCCAAATTTCTGGCGTGATAGGGCCGGCAAATTTGAACCGTACGCGTCCGGTTTGATCAACGACGAATGTTTCCGGTGCGCCGGTGATCCCGAGGTCCAAAGCGACGCGGCCCTCGAAATCCTCGCCAATAAGCGTATAGGGATCTCCAAACCTCTTGAGCCATGCGGTCCCTTCGCCTGGCGGATCTTTCCAGTTTAACCCATAAATCGGGATGGTTCCGTGTTCGGCGAGCTCCATCAAAAACGGATGCTCGATGTGGCAACTGACGCACCAAGACCCGAACACATTGAGAAGCGCCACCTCGCCTTGAAAGTCAGCAGTGGATAAGCCTTCCGCATAGCCTTCAATTGGCGCCAATTCGAATTCAGGCAACGGACGATCGATCAGCGTCGAGGGAATGCGTGACGGATCCCGCGTGAGCCCGACGGCGAAAAATATCGCGGCAGCCAAGAAAACGGATAGGGGAAGAATAAGAAAGACACGGTTCATGCAGGCGACCCTTGCAAAGCTAACCGTTGCGACTTCGAGGAGCGTTTGCGCCGAGCGCGCGCTGGTTGTCGGCCGCGATCGGTCAGCGCGATGATGCCGCCAAGCGCCGTGAAGGCTGTTCCCCACCACAGGCACCCCACAAGCGGATGGAAATATACACGCACAGGCCATCCGCGACCGGTCGTGTTTTCACCAACTGAAATGTAGAGATCGCCAAAGGCGCTGGGGCGAATAGCCGCTTCAGTGGTTTGCATGCCGCGCACAGGGTAGAAGCGGCGCTCGCCGATGAGCGTCTCAACGGGCCGGTCGCCACGCTGCGCAGAAAATGTCGCGAGTTCTGAAACGTAATTTGCAATCTCGCCTGTGCGCACAGAATCGAGCGTGATCTCATAGCCGGCGACAGCAATTGTATCGCCCTCCGCCATTAAGGCGACGCGATCGATTTTCCACAAACCAATGCCAGCAACGCCCAGCGCGAAAAGCGCCAAGCCGCCATGAGCAATCGCCGCGCCCCATTCGGCGCGGGGAAGACCGCGCGCCCGGCGCCAACTGTCTGCGATAGACGCCTCGCCAAGTTTGGCGCGCAGCGCAATCGGTGCGAACGCGCCAACGGCCAACCAAACGATCAGCGCGATCGCCGCGGCGCCGGCGATTTTTTGCCGATCAACAAAAACCGCGACGACTAACGCGGCGGCAAGCGCTGCAAGCGCCGGGGCGATTAATCGTTGAGCCAGTTTGTTTAGATCGCCGCGTTTCCAAGGTAGCAATGACCCCGCCGCGGCGAGCGCCAATACGACCGTCGCAATGGGGATGAACACCAAATTGAAATATGGTGCGCCTACGGACAATCGCTCGCCGGTCAGAACGTCGATGAAGAGCGGATAGAACGTGCCTAAAAAGACGGTGGCGCAGGCGGCGACGAAAAGGAGATTATTCACGAACAGCGCGGATTCGCGGCTTATGGCGGCAAACCCGCCGGTGGGCGCAAAAGACCCAGCTCGTAAAGCAAATAACGTTAGCGATCCCCCGATCGTTGCGCCCAGGATCATCAAAATGAAAACGCCGCGTGTGGGGTCTACGGCAAAAGCGTGGACTGAGGTCAAAACACCCGATCGCACGAGAAAGGTCCCGACCAAGCTTAAAGAGAATGCCGATATGGCAAGCAGCACCGCCCAGCCTTTCAAGACATCGCGCCGCTCGACAACGCGAATTGAATGGATAAGTGCGACGCCGGCGAGCCACGGCATGAACGACGCGTTTTCCACTGGGTCCCAAGCCCACCATCCGCCCCAGCCAAGCTCATAATACGCCCACCACGAGCCGAGCATGATGCCGATGGTCAAAAACACCCAAGCGGCCAGGGCCCAGGGGCGCACTAGCCGAGCCCATACGGCGTCAGCGCGACCGCGAATAAGCGCTGCAACCGCAAATGAAAACGGAATGGAGAAGCCGACATAGCCCAGATACAAAAATGGCGGATGGATCGCTAAGCCAATGTCTTGCAAAAGTGGGTTGAGACCTTGTCCATCAAGCGGCGCGGGAGAAAACCGCTCGAACGGATTAGAGGTAAACAGAATAAATGCGAAGAAGGCGGCAGTTACCAACGCTTGAACGCCCAGTGTATAGGAGTAAAGCGATGAGGGGATCGAGCGCGCTTGGCTTGCCAGGATGGCGCTAAAGAGCGTCAACACAAGCACCCATAACAACATGGAGCCTTCGTGATTCCCCCATGTGCCGGTGAGTTTGTAAATAAACGGTTTCGCGGAATGCGAGTTCTCAACCACATTGACGACAGAAAAATCTGAGGTCGCGTAAGCGTGCATCAAGATGAAAAACGAAGCGGCCGTCAGCGCGAAGGCGATGATGGGCGCTCGCCGCGCGAAAACTAATCCGCCCCCGTCATGACTACGCGCGCCAAAAAACAAAATTGGCGCCTGCACGCATGAAATGACGAATGCTAGGATAAGCGCAAAATGTCCAATCTCGGGCAGCATTGATTATGCGAAACGGTTTCCGATCAACCTTATAAATCTGAAGCACGCGCCAATCTTACGGCGTTTCTCGCTTTTGGTCCGATGAAGGCGCCAACACGCCGCTCTTTGCCGACAGTCGCCACGTCTTACCGAAGCACAGACGCTTTTCCCGCATATCGCGCCGTCTCGCCAAGCTCTTGTTCGATCCGCAAAAGCTGGTTGTATTTCGCCAATCGATCAGAGCGCGCCAACGAACCTGTTTTTATTTGGCCGCAATTGGTCGCGACGGCAAGATCCGCAATCGTCGCGTCCTCTGTTTCGCCAGAACGGTGCGACATGACCGCCGTATACCGAGCGCGATGCGCCGTTTCGACGGCGTTTAGCGTTTCAGTCAAGGTGCCAATTTGGTTTACTTTGACGAGAATGGAATTCGCGCAGCCCTTTTGGATGCCGACGCGCAACCGCTTCTCATTCGTTACGAAAAGATCATCGCCCACAAGCTGGCACTTGTCGCCGATGAGATCAGTGAGCGCCTGCCAGCCGGTCCAGTCGTCTTCGGCCATCCCGTCTTCGATAGACACGATCGGATAGCGCGCCACGAGATCAGCAAGATATTGCGCCATTTCTTCCGGGTCGAGCGTCTTGCCCTCGCCGGCAAGATTGTACGCGTTGTCCTCGAAGAATTCTGTCGAGGCCGCATCGAGCGCAATGAACATATCGTCGCCCGGTTTGTAGCCGGCCGCTTCCACTGCCTTCATTATAAAGTCCAACGCATCGTCGGTGGAGTTGAGGTTTGGCGCAAAGCCGCCTTCATCGCCCACATTGGTGTTATGACCGGCTTCGGCCAGGGCCTTTTTAAGCGCGTGGAAGGTCTCCGCGCCCATGCGCAAGGCATCGGCGAAGGTCTCCGCGCCCAAGGGCATGATCATAAATTCTTGAATGTCGATCGGGTTGTCCGCGTGCGCGCCGCCATTGATGATGTTCATCATCGGCGCCGGTAAAACCCTGGCGGAAACGCCCCCGATATAGCGAAATAATGATAGCGCAGAGGCGTCTGCCGCCGCCTTGGCGATCGC
>JBCDBM010000168.1:0-7298 GCA_039183665.1 Pseudomonadota bacterium
GCGCCCTTTGGTCAAATCGTAAGGGGTCATCTCCACAAGGACTTTATCGCCCGCCAATACGCGAATCCGGTTCTTACGCATTTTACCGGCCGTATGGGCGATGATCTCGTGATCGTTTTCGAGTTTCACCCGAAACGTCGCGTTCGGAAGCAGTTCTTCGACTGTTCCTTCAAATTCTAAAAGTTCTTCTTTCGCCATCCGCTCCTCGAATACGGCGTTTTGGTTCCGCGCGCGCCCCGCGCCGAAGTTGCGCGAAGATGTGAGCGCGCGATCGGAAAATCAAGCGTTTCTGTGAAATTCGGGGAATCTGGCGCTTAGCCGCTCCGCAATTGCGTCTCGCACCCGACGATAGGCGCCCACGACGGCCTCCTGGTCGCCACGCTCATCGCTGGGATTCTCTGTTACCCACAATTCAACTTTTTCTCTCGGGACGTATTGAAGCGCCGCGTCTTCAGCTTCTTCCGTGAGCGCAATCACCAGATCAAAGCCTGACAAATCGGCTGTCGTCATGGCTTTGGGTTCATGGTCGCGCATATTGATGTCGAGCTCTCTCATGACGATTTCAACAAACGGGTCTAAGTCACCCTTATAAACGCCCGCCGAGTCGACAATCATCCGATCACCGGCCAAGCGCCGCATGAGCGCCGCAGCCATCGGCGAACGCACCGAATTCATGTTGCAAGCGAACAAAACAGAGTGCGCCATAAGCCTTACGTCGACCGCATGTGAAAGCTGCAAATCAAAGTGAAAAGTCGCCTGGCGGTGTTGAGATCCAGCTCAATTTTGTCCTTTAGGCGCTCCCGCAATATGTCCGATCCTTCGTTGTGCATCCCACGACGCGCCATATCAATGGTCTCAATTTGCGCCGGCGCGGCGTTTCTGATCGCATCATAATAGCTCTCGCAGAGCATGAAGTAGTCTTTGATGATCTTGCGGAAGGGCGACATGGATAGATGCACCTGACCAAGCGCTTCGCCGCCCTCGCGGCGCACGTCAAATACGAGCCGTCGCTCCACATAGGAAAGATAAAGTTCAAACGGGCCGTCGCCCGCGCCCATGGGGTGGAAAACGTTCTCCTCCAGCAAATCGTAGATCGCAACCTTGCGCTCATGCTCGATATCGGCCGTCGCGGGCGCAAGGGAGCGCTCGTCGAGATCGATCTTAGCAATGCGATGCGTCGCGTTTGTTTCACCGTCGCCGGGCATGCGGGCCTCTTGTTTATTTCCACACTATTAGCGAGACCCGCGCTAAAGGTCACCCGTTGAGGTAATTTGCCGCTGGTCACAGCGTTAACGGATCATGAAAAGGTCTCCGGCTAGCGTACCGCGTATCCAGTGGAGCAGCTCAATGAAGCGCGCTTTATCAGCCCTAACAGCAACCCTCATTGCGTTCACGTCAGCACATGGGGAAACAGCGCCGCCCCCGCCGCCGCAGCTCGCTCAGGCCCTTTTGGACGCGGCTTTCGAGACTGGCGATCCAGCGGAGATCGAAGCGGTTGCGCGGGCCGTGAGAGCCGTTTTTGCCGATTACACAGACGCCATAGACGCAGCCGCCGCGGCGATGATCACGACCCTGCAATCGCCAGATATCGAGCCGACGGTCGCGCCGACCCCAAACGCCGACGCAAAGACCGCACACTCCGGCAAATCGGCCGCACCGGCAGACGACCCACAAAAATCTTGGAGCGGCAAATTCCAGGCCGGCGCCAATTTCGCGTCCGGGAACTCCAATACGCTCGCCACAGGCATCGCGCTAAAAATCGACCGGCTGAACGGGCCGTGGCTGCATGAGATCCGCGGCAATTTCGATATTGGCCGTTCCGACGGCGTAACCAAACAGAAGCGATGGGGATCCTCTTACAAGGCGGGATACAACTTCAATGGCGGCTATGCGTATGGGCGATTCTCCTTTGAGGAAGACGCGTTTTCGGGTTTCGACTATCGCGTCTTCGGCGGCCTCGGTCTCGGCTATTATCTTCTCGACCAAAAAACAGCCAAATGGTCTGTAGAGCTCGGCCCTGGCTACCGCTACTCGCCGGTGGATGAGACGACCCGCGTCGAACGCGAAGTCGCGTTGTTCGGATCGACGGAATTGGATTGGCTTATTCGCGACGGCGTCGAGCTTGAGCAAATCGTTAACGCCACGTGGACCCAGCCAACTACGACATTGCAATCAGTGACATCGCTGACCACTGTGTTGACCGACGCGTTGTCGACGGCGCTTTCATTCGAGGTGCGCCATGAGACCGATCCGCCAGATGACAAAGTCAAAACAGATCTCGCCGCGCGCGCATCGCTGACCTACGGTTTTTAGACGTCGCTCTTCAAGCGTTTGCGAATTGAGGCCGCGTGCGCCGGCAATCCTTCTGCGTCGGCAAGGCGCGCCGCCGCCGGACCGATCGCGGCTACAGACTTTTCATCGCACTGAAGGATCGAACTTCGTTTCATAAAATCGAGCGGCGACAGGCCAGACGCAAACCGCGCGGTGCGGCTCGTGGGCAGCACATGATTAGGGCCGCCCACATAATCGCCGATCGCTTCGGGCGTGTGCCGACCAAGAAAAATAGCGCCGGCGTGCCGAATATGCGCCATCAGCGCCTCAGGGTCTTCAACCGCCAATTCCAAATGCTCAGGCGCGATCTCATTGACGATTTCCGCGGCGGCTTTGAGATCCGTGACCACAAATATGGCTGAGTTGTCGCGCCATGCGGCCTCTGCAATCTCTCGCCGAGCGCGGCTTTCGAGCTGGCTTTGAACAGCGCGCTCGACGGCGTCGGCAAAGGCGACGTTGTCCGTCACGAGCACACTCTGCGAGGACGGGTCGTGCTCGGCCTGGCTCAACAAATCGGCGGCGATCCACTCGGGATCATTGTCGGCATCCGCGACCACCAGGATTTCTGATGGGCCCGCGACGCTATCAATGCCCACAACGCCGAAAAGCTGCCGTTTGGCTTCTGCCACATAGGCGTTGCCCGGTCCCGCGATAACCGACACTGGTGCGATCGGGCCTGCGCCGAACGCTAGGGCCGCAATACTCTGGGCGCCGCCAATGCGATAGATTTCATCGACCCCAGCGCGCTTTGCCGCTGCTAGAACGAGTGGGTTCATCTCGCCATTCGGCGCCGGACTCGCCATCGCCAGTCGCGGAACGCCGGCGGCTTTTGCGGCGACGGCATTCATCAAGACGCTTGACGGGTAGGCCGCGCGGCCCCCTGGTGCATAAAGACCGGCCGAGTCTACCGGAGTCCATCGCCATCCCAAACTAACGCCCTGCTCATCGACGTAACGTTCGTCTTTGGGGAGCTGGCGAAGGTGGTAATCCCTGATCCTGTTGGAGGCAAAATCTAGCGCCTCGAGATCCGCTGTCGCGCATTGGTTCTCAGCGGCGTCAATTTCTTGCTGTGACACCGCGACAGAGGTTTCGGTCAACGACAAACTATCGAAGCGCTCCGTATAGGATTTAAGGGCGGCGAACCCCTCTTTGCGCACAGCCTCAATGATCTCGCGCACGGCCGAGGCGACATCCTCGCTTTCACCGCGCGGGCCTTCTAAAAAGGCGGCGAACTGAGTATCGAAGTCGGCCGCCGTCGCATCAAATCGCTGCGCCATTAACAACCTCGTCGGAAAATAGCGTATCTATGTGTCATGTGTCGGGCGCGATCGCGTTCGCCACGGGTCAGAGATATCAGACATATAGGCGTTGATGCACTCAACTTCGAGGCGGATCGCACCGCCGCCCGAGAGCTCAATTGAGATCTGGCCTGCGCCGTCGTCGCCCGCATCAAATCCAATTGCAAGAATCTCAACGACAGAGTCAGGCGCATCACGACGCAAATTCTGGAACTGAACGCTTTTGACGTCATCAAAGTGAACGCCTGCGCGCACCCGCGCGAACGGGCCAGTTTTGCGTTTGCCGGCGCACTCCCATAGGAAGCGATTGCCGACAAGCGCAAAGCGTCGCGCTTCGGGCAAATAGGCGAAGTCTCCAAGCTTGGCGATTGCGTCCTGAAAGACGGCCGAGAGCACGCCTAGATCATCCGCATCGCCCGCCATCAATTGCAGCGGTTTATAATCTCGAAGCGAAGCCACGCTTTGCGTCCTTATTCCTTTACGCGCTCAATCAATGCGCCGCATTGGCTCAACTTCTCCTCAAGCCGTTCAAACCCGCGATCCAAATGATAAACCCGATTGACCATGGTTTGGCCTTCTGCGCCAAGCGCTGCGATAATGAGCGACATCGACGCGCGTAAGTCTGTCGCCATCACTGGCGCGCCTTTCAAGCGCTCAACGCCGCGAACTGTCGCCGTTTGTCCGTCAACGGATATCTTTGCGCCCATTCGCCCTAGCTCCGGCGCATGCATGAAACGATTTTCGAAAATTGTTTCCTTTATCGTGCATGTTCCTTCTGCAGTCGTCATCAACGCCATGAACAGCGCTTGGAGATCGGTTGGAAAACCAGGAAAGGGTTGCGTTACGATGTTGACCGCCTCGCATCTATCTTGCGTTTTGCGAACCCGCAGACCGGTATCAACATCGTCTATGTCGAGCCCCGCCTCCTCCATGCTTGCGACCGCTGCGCCCAACAGCTCCCTTCGGGCCCCGGTAAGCGTTAACTCGCCGCCCGTCGCGCCAACAGCCATCGCATAGGCGCCCGTTTCAATTCGGTCTGGCAGAACTTCATGCTTAGCAGCGTGCAAACCGTCGACGCCGTCAATAACGATTCGCGACTCACCGGCGCCGCTGATCTTTGCCCCCATGGCGTTAAGACACGCGGCCAGGTCTGCGATTTCAGGCTCACGCGCCGCGTTGTCGATGATCGTACGCCCTTTGGCGAGTGTCGCAGCCAGCATAGTGTGTTCGGTAGCGCCAACTGAAACGAATGGCAAAACAATCTCAGCGCCGGTCAGACCCGACGGCGCCTCAGCGACCACATAGCCTTCGTCTAACTCTATATTGACCCCGAGCGCTTCCAACGCCCGCAGGTGCAGATCCACCGGTCGGGCGCCGATAGCGCAGCCGCCAGGAAGAGACACCCGCGCTTTGCCTTCTCGCGCCAATAATGGTCCGAGCACATTGAAGCTTGCGCGCATTTTGCGCACCAAATCATAGGGCGCTTCTGTGGACACAATATCCTTAGCATCAAGCGTCAGCTCAGCGCCGCTGAACTCGGCGCGCACGCCAAGCTCCTCAAGCAGACGCAGCAATAAATCCACATCGGCCAGCCGTGGCACATTCGTAAGATGAAGCGGTTCGCTGCTTAAAAGCGCCGCCGCCATCACTTTCAGCGCCGAATTTTTGGCGCCGCTGATCGGGATCAAGCCGTATAGCGGCCGCCCCCCAATGATCGCCAACTTATCCATGTCTCAGTCTTTCTCGCCGCTTATGTTAGCCGCTTTTCGGCGCCGAATATTGCGTTTGAGCGCCTCGGCGAGACGCCCTTCGCGGTCTGTCTGCGGGGTTGTGCGATTGGTTTTCGGCTTTTCTTTGGCCGCCTCGCGTCTGTCGCGGGGCTGTTCCGTATCGCGGGAATTGTCAGACATGTGCGGGGACCATAAGCGCGGCGTTTACAGCGTCAAGAAGATAAAAGGGGGACAATTCTGCGGCGCAGCATCGCGATCGCCGCCGCCAAACGCGATGGCCACCTTGCAAAGCTTGGGCAATCAGCGACAATTAGCGTGTGGATCAATTAATTAATCAAGAAACTCCTCCACAAGGCGGATCTGGGAAAGAGTTTAATTCAGCAGCGATAGGCGCGCTGGCGCACCTCTATCGCGGCGAAGTCTACCGTTCCACAATGTGGCGCACGCGGTTGGATACGACGACCAATTGGTCCGTCGTGACGCTAGGCATCGCATTGTCGATCACCTATGCGGACGCTGACGCCTCCGCGCTTCCGTTGCTTCTTGTCGGCATCCTGATCGCTATGTTCTTGATATTGGAGGCCCGTCGCTATCGATATTTCAATGTCTGGCGGGCGCGGGCGCGATGGATCGAAACCAATTTTTACGCCCCGCTTCTGCTTAAGACCAAACAACCCGAGCCTGGCGAGTGGCAAGATATTCTCGCCAATGACTATTTGAGCCCGCAATATCATATCGGTTTCTGGCGTGCCATGGGTCGGCGTATTCGCAGAAACTACATGTGGATCTTCAGTTTTCAGGCGGTGGCCTATTTCGGCAAAATTCTGATGCATCCGACCGCCCTAACTTCGGTGGATGAGTTCTTTGCCCGGATGGCCCTCGGTCCGCTTCCCGGCAGTCTTGTTTTTGTATTTGGGCTCATCTTTCACGGCAGCTGGATAAGCTTAGCGATTTCAACGCGAGTCCGAGATCGCGAAAAGCACGGCGACCAAGAAAGCGCCAACGCTATGGGCTGACGCCAGTCATCGATTTTTGGCAGCGTTTATTCCGGGCGCAATAGATCCAACAGCGTTTGCTCCGCCTCGCCTGGTTCCTCCCAAGGATAGCCTTCAATCCATGGCGACCCGTCGCTCGCCAAATGGCGGCCCCAATGCATGTAATTTGACATGATCGCATCGGGGAATTCAGCGCGCATCAGCTCCGCCTGCTTTTTGATGACCCGCGCATGGTGTGGACCCGCGTGCCACTCATCAATAAAGGCCAGAACACGTTCGTCTTGGCCGAGGGTTTTGTCGAGGCGTTCATGGCTCGATCCCTCATATTGACCGAAATAAAACGCCCCCGCGTCTTCGGCCATGCTGGCGTGATCGCGCGTATGCGCCATCACCCAGCCGAGCGTTGCCCGCTCTTTTTTGTCAGACACCAGATGATCTGCAATGCGCTGAGCTAAAGCGGCCCGGTCTTCCTCGAACTGACGCATCCACTCTGCGCGCCAAGCCCCCGCTTCCGCAAAAACGTCGCCGAGCACGGTATTTGTGCCGCCGTAACGAAAGCCGCCTGAATAATAGCCCGTGGTCGCAACCCCGAAGCGCGACATGGGCTGCTGGAATTCTGGATCACCTTGATAATCAGCCAGTCCTTCCAGAGCGCCTCGGGTCTGATCGGGCCACGCCGTTTGCGTGCCGATAATGATCGCCCATTTCTGGTCTTCGCGGCCCGCCTTTTTAAGGGCTTTTGCAAAGGCCTCGCCCAACCGTCCAGAAAAATACCCGTATCCGCCGCGGGTGCTATTGCCCGCATATTTGCGATTGGTGCGTTTCTCGACGGCGCGGCTTAATCCCCAATACCATTCAGTACCCCAAGCAAAAGCAGCGGCCCAATTCCAGATTTCATTGCCAAGTTCCAAATAGACAAAGCGATCGCGTGGGTAGCCAACCGC
>JBCDBM010000169.1:0-7208 GCA_039183665.1 Pseudomonadota bacterium
CAGTTATCACTTCAAGTCAAAAGAAACTCTGCTTGAAGAAGTCTATACGAGAGCCTGTGAGTTTTCTGACGCGGAGTTAAAGGTCGCCGCTCTTGCGCCAAGCGGTATTGATCGTGTCCTCCACCTTGTTCGCGCCCATGCGACCGCGCACGCGAATGCGCTGTCAGGAAGATCGACGCCGCTCGCGTTGATTTCTGATATCGCTGCTCTTGCGCTGCCTGAACAGCGGATGATTGGAAAACGATATAAAGACCACATTCAAGCATTTAAACGTTTTCTAGAAGAGGGGCGCGAAGACAGATCGATAGATATAGTTTCGATCGATGCGTCCGCTTTTTTCATATTTAGCGTTTTGCATTGGATGCCGCGTTGGCTTGGAAACATTCCGTTGGCGCAGCACGAGGAAGCAATTGACGAGCTTTGCGATACGTTGCGCTACGGGATCGCAGCGTCAACAGAGTGGAGGCCGGCTTCCGCGATTGCCCGCCCGAGTGATGAGCCGATTTCCGATTTGTTTGATCGCGACATGCGCAACCAAATGAAGCGAGACGCGTTTTTGCGTACGGGTACGCGGTATCTGAATAGAAAGGGATTCCGGTCCGTTTCGCTAAATGATATTGCAAACGAATTGGGTGTTACGCGGGGCGCGTTTTACTACTACATCGAAGACAAAGAAGCCTTGATCGAGCAGTGCTTTGATCGGACCTGCGATTTGATTGAGAGATCCCAGTCAATGGCGAAGCAAATAGCACGCGACGCATTGGGTGAACTTGAGGGCGCGATCCGTCACTTGTTTGAGTGCCACATTACGGAGCTCGATCCCTTGGTCCGATTGAGTTTGGTAAACGCTCTCCCGATGCCTCAAAAAGCATCCGTATTGGCGCGAATGAAAAGGTTGAGCGCATCATTTGCGGAGACGCTAGCGCGCGCCATGGTTGATGGATCAGCCCGGCCGTTAAGCCTTGAAGCGGTGGAGCACCTAGTCGTTGGGTCCATTTTTTCTGCGAGCCGTCGGCGCCTCGGATTTACGTCATTGGACGAGACTTGGCGTCCAGCCGAACAACCATTTACTGCATCCGCGGATTATTTTGAGGTGTTATTCAAGGGGTTGGCGGCCAAGCGCCCGAACGAATCACAGAAATAGCCTAGTGTCGACGCCACTGTGCGAGTTGCACGGGCGCTCGTTAGGGAACAGACTAACTACAGCCGAGAATATCCAAGAAAATTCAGGATAACCTGGATCATATCTCATCACCTTGCCTGCAGTTCGCTGTCCAGGCGTATCTCCAGACAGTACGATGGAGATGTTGGGTTCAGGGTAGAGTAGTTCATTGCCACGCAGTTCGCCGGGGCAATTCTGGCCGCAAAACTTGGAGGCTTGGAAACAGTCGGTCCCTTACGCTCATCGTCAGGGCGACTAGCTACATCGGAGCTCCACAGTTATTCCGTATACTCAGCAAAACCATTCTTTACAACGACGATGTCGCGCTCTTTGGCACGAGCAATGAAACTGACTTCATTGGAGGCCTCAAGCCAACAGTCGATTTCGATTGTTTCGCCGGGGTAGACCGGTGCGGAGAAACGCACATCAAGAGTCTTTAATCGCTCCGGATCGTTATTCAATAGGTGTTGAACGACGCTTCGGCAAATGACGCCATAGGTCGCAAGCCCATGAAGAATAGGCCTATCGAAGCCCGCGGCCTGAGCAACCTTGGGATCAATGTGCAATGGGTTGAAATCGCCGCTTAGGCGATAGATCATGGCTTGGGTTTCAGCCGTTCGATTGCTGATTGTAAAATCAGGTGCGCGAGTTTCTGGAGTCGCGTGCGGCGCATAGGCGGCTTGCGACGGACCGCCACAACCGCCGTCGCCTCGTAAGAAGATTGCGGAGCGAACCGTCGCCAAAGGTTCGTGTTCGCTATTGTAGAGTCGCCGTGTAAGGTGTGCGATCGCGCCGTTGTCTGGCCCTTTGTCTATGAGCTCTTCAAATTCGGTTTCGCCTCGGACCGTTCCGTCAACGGGGAGAGGGCGGTGGATTGAAAGCCTTTGCTCTCCGTGAAGGATTTTTTGCCAATCGAAGCCGTAGGTCGGATCACGCCATATAGATCCGGGATTCGCTAAGACTACGGCCATCGACGGCAGAGCTTTTAAGCCATCCTCGTAAACATAATCGAGCTCCGTCGCGCCGACACCGAGCGCATACAGTATAGTATCGCGGCGCGAGAAAGACTGCTCGACGACAATCGGCAGGGCTTGAAGCAGTGTATCTCGGTCGATCAGCATTTCATTGCACGGGATCGCGCCAATAGGTTTCTGACGCCTGGGGCAATGGATGACGGGCGGGAAAAATTGCGGGCGCGTAGTGCGCCGCGATTAGTTTTGTGCTCAAGCTTTCGCTGCAGTTCGGCGGGCGAGTTAAGCGAATTCTTGAATATAACTGAGTTATGCTTCTCTCACCCTGGTCGATTTTGCTGAGATGACTCACGACTAAGAAGTCCTGCCTTTATCAGTCGTCCGCTGCCTGGGTTACATCGTGTCTTGTCGATCGTGTCTCACATATCGCCGTTGATGAGTTTCATGACGCCTGAAAAATCAAGATCGTCTTTGCCCGCTGCTTCCATCAGCGCGTAAATCGCTTCTGACTGCGCTCCTAGGGGTGTAGCCGCCTTCGCTTTATGGGCGGACTCTTGCGCCAAACGCATGTCTTTTAGCATCATCGCCGCAGCAAACCCCGGTTTATAGCCTCTATTAGACGGGGCGGCGTCAACCGGGCCTGGCGCCGGACAGTAGCTCGTCATCGACCAGCTCTGACCTGACGCCGTCGATGAAATATCAAAAAAAGTCTGCGCGTCGAGACCAAGTTTTTCAGCCAAGTTAAAGGCCTCGCAGGTAGCGATCATCGAAATTCCCAACAACATATTGTTGCAGATTTTGGCGACCTGGCCATTGCCAGCGGCGCCAGCATGAAAGATATTTTTGCCCATGGCCTCGAGAACGCGTTTGGCGCGATCAAACGCTGTTTTCTCTCCACCCACCATAAAGGTCAGCGTCCCGCCGGAAGCCGCAGCGACGCCGCCCGAAACAGGCGCATCGACCATATCGAACCCGCTTTGTGCTGCTGCGCTTACCATTGCGCGCGCGGTATCAACATCGATGGTCGATGAGTCGATGAGGAGTGCGCCAGATTTCACATTGGCGAGAACGCCGTCTTCATCAGTATACACTGATTTAACATGAGCGCCCGCGGGTAACATAGAAACGACGACGTCGGCGCTGTTGACGGTTTCGGCCAGGCTTTCACTGGTCTTGCAGCCTTCACCTGCTGCGCGATCCAACGCTTCGCGAGAACGATCTGTCGCTGTCACCTCATACCCCGCCTTCACGAGGTTCGCGGCCATTGGGCCGCCCATATTGCCGAGGCCAACGAAACCAATTTGCATCATTTTTGCTCTGCCTCTTCCAGCACTAGTTCTTCCTCGCCAAGCGTTTGAAAGTAACGCTCAATATCGTTGTCATCCACATTAGCGATAGTATTCGGGACCCAGCTTGGCGAGCGATCTTTATCTATAATTTGGGCGCGTACGCCCTCGTAAAAATCGCGCCCATCCAAAATTCGCCTGACTACTCGAAACTCCATCCTCATTACCTCGTCAAAGCCGAGCGATTGTCCGCGGAGCATCTGCTCGAACGTGATTTTCATCGACGTTGGGGACATCTTGCGAAGTATTGCGAGCGTTTCTTGAGCGAAGCTGCTCGTGTCGGTTTCGAGACCTTCCATTAGGGTTTCAAGGGTCTCGTAGTCTCGAAACAAACGCGCAATGTGGTCGCGAATATCGTTTATAGGAGCGGGGCCAGGATCACTGCAAAAATCATCGAGTATCGACTCTATGGCGCTTTTCGCGTCTTGGCGGAGCGGCGTATCCAGTAAGGCAGACTCCAAATCCGTGCGCGCTCCAGCGTCAATATAGTGCGTGCCAATGCCTGCCGCGACGCAATCGGCTGCATTGGCGCGCGCGCCTGTCAACGCATAATAAAGACCGAGGCCGTCAGGCAAGCGAGGTAGAAAATGGCCGCCCCCGACATCTGGGAATAATCCAATTCCCGTCTCTGGCATCGCGAACATCGTCGACGGACCGACGACTCTATATGCGCCGTGCACAGAAATACCGACCCCGCCACCCATAACGATGCCGTCCATCAATGATAGATACGGTTTTGGATAGTGGTGTATCTGCACATTGTTGCGATACTCTTCGCGGAAGAACTCAGACGCGCGCTTCGGGTCTTCTTTCGCCGTATCGTGCAGCCAGCGAATATCGCCGCCGGCGCAAAAAGCGCGCTCACCCGCCGCCTTCACCAAAACCGCTTTAACAGATGACGATGCCGGCGCCCACTCAGCGAGTTTAGTCCGCATCGCTTTGACCATGTCGAGTGTGAGGGCGTTCAACGCTTTAGGTCGATTGACCGTTATGACGCCCCAATCGCCGATCCGCTCAAAAAGGATATCGTCGTTCATGCTTGAAACTCCGTGAGCAGATCGCGCGAGATGATGACTCGCATAATCTCGTTGGTTCCTTCCAATATTTGATGGACACGAACGTCTCTGAGCATCCTTTCCAGCGGATAGTCTTTCAAATAGCCATAGCCCCCATGAATTTGGAGCGCCTCGTTCACGACGTTGAACCCAGTATCCGTTACCAAGCGCTTCGCCATCGCGCAGTGGCGGGTCGCATCGGACATTCCATGGTCAAGCTTCCAGGCCGCCTGATACAACATGATGCGTGCCGCTGCGATGTCAGTGGCCATATCAGCAAGCTTGAACTGCAAGGCCTGTTGCTGATTTAAGGCCTTTCCAAAAGCGCGCCGCTCATTCGCGTATTCTAGCGCCGCATTGAGCGCCGCGTTTGCCGTTCCGAGAGAACAGGCCGCAATATTTAGTCGCCCGCCATCAAGACCCCTCATGGCAAAGGTAAACCCTTCGCCTTCTTCACCCACGCGATTCGAAACCGGAATACGACAATCTTCAAAATTCACAATCGCCGTGGGTTGCGCATTCCACCCCAGTTTTTTTTCGTTCGCGCCAAATGAAAGCCCGGGGGTGTCCTTTTCAACAAGTACGGTCGATATTCCCTTTGGTCCATCATCACCTGTACGCACCATTACGACGTAGAGGTCGGATACGCCGGCGCCGGATATGAATGCTTTGGCGCCATTCAACACATAATGGTCGCCGTCTCTTTCTGCTTTTGTTTTGAGGGCGGCGGCGTCTGAGCCCGCCCCGGGCTCCGTCAAGCAATAGCTCGCGATCATCTCCATTGACGAGAGCTTAGGGCAGTACGTGTTCCGTAATTCTTGGCTACCGAAGCGGTCAATCATCCAGCAGCACATATTGTGGATAGATAGGAACGCCGCTGTGGTCGTGCACCCAGTGGATAGGGCTTCGAAGATTAGCGCGGCGTCAAGACGACTAAGTCCGGAGCCGCCAACATCATCGCGTGTATAGATGCCGGCGAGGCCAAGCTCTGCTGACCTGCGCAATACATCGACAGGAAAGTATTTTTCATCGTCCCATGTCGCCGCGTTCGGTGCCAATTCGTCGCTAGCGAAGCGCTGCGCCATTTCCTGGATGGCTGCCTGTTCGTCGGTCAAAGAAAAGTCCACTTTGTCGCGCTTTCTTCACTCAATTCAAAAAGGGGAATTCGGACTACTTGTCTTTGAATGCTGGAGGGCGCTTTTCGACAAATGCGGTCATTCCCTCCTTCTGGTCAGCTGTGCCAAACAAGCCTTGAAATAGGCGACGCTCGAAGCGCACGCCTTCGGTTGTGGGCAGTTCTAATGCCCGCGCCACCATCTCCTTTGACGCCATAATCGATGGGATCGAATATTCAGCAATCGCCTTGGCGGCCTCATCTGCCTCTTGAGAAAGCGAATCATGAGGAACCACGCGGCTAACCAGTCCAATGCGATCAGCTTCGTCCGCATCGATCATTCGGCCCGTCAGTATGAGGTCCATCGCTTTCGCTTTGCCGACCGCCTTGGTCAGGCGGATCGACCCGCCCATGCCTGGTGTGACGCCCAACTTGATTTCTGGTTGGCCAAACTTAGCCTTGTCTGATGCAATAATGAGATCGCACATCAGAGCGAGTTCGCAACCACCGCCCAATGCAAAGCCATTGACAGCCGCGATGATCGGTTTTCTGGCGGCCGCAAACCGATCCCACCCTGCGAAGTAGTCCTCGACATACATGTCAGAGAAATTCTGCGTCTGCATTTCTTTTATATCAGCGCCGGCGGCAAACGCCCGCCCAGCGCCGGTTAAGATGCTCACAGCAATACCATTGTCTCGGTCTATTTCCGCAGCGCACGAGGCGAGCTCGCCCATGACGCTCGCGTTCAAAGCGTTCAAGCTCTCAGGCCGGTTGATGGTAATTTCTGCAACGCGGCCTTTGCGTTCAACGGATATGCTTTTGAATTCAGTCATCTTGCTAACTCATGGTTGGAATGATGAATTCCGAGCCTTGTACATCTTCGGGCCAACGCTGGGTAATGGTTTTTATTTTGGTCCAGAATTTAACGCCCTCGGGACCATGCTGATTTGTATCGCCAAAGCCTGAGCGCTTCCACCCACCGAAAGTATGATAAGCAACCGGCACTGGAATGGGTACGTTGATGCCAACCATGCCGACGTTCACGCGCTGCGCGAATTCCCGCGCCGCCGCGCCATTTCGGGTGAATATCGCAACGCCATTCCCATATTGGTGTTCCGAGGGCAACGCCAACGCTTCTTCGAAATTCTGTGCACGCACAACCTGCAAAACAGGACCGAATATTTCTTCTCTATACGACTGATGATCCTTTTGTGCCTTGTCCAGGAGCGTGCCGCCAAGAAAAAAGCCGCTTTCGAAACCTTGCAAGGCAAAGTCTCGCCCATCGACGACGGCGTCCTGCCCTTCGTCAATCGCCATCTGAATGTAACTGGAGACTCGCTCTTTGTGCGTAGCAGTGACGAGCGGCCCAAGATCGGAGTCTTCCGACAGGGAAGGGCCGATATTTAGCGACTCAACGCGCGGCTTAAGCATAGCCACTAGTTTGTCCGCCGTTTCTTCCCCTACCGGCACCGCGACAGGGGTCGCCATGCAGCGCTCGCCTGCGGATCCGTACGCAGAGCAAATCAAATTGTTAACGGCGATTTCCATATATGAATCGGG
>JBCDBM010000170.1:0-7200 GCA_039183665.1 Pseudomonadota bacterium
CAGCCGCTGCCGGCGGCGGGCGCCAGGGCGGACATCGCCGCCGTTGCCCGGCCCGTGGAGTCGCCGTTGCCGTCGAGGGGCTTGAGCTCGACGCCGTAGGCGATCGGGCCGCCGATCGGCGTCGTGGCTATTGTCGATATGGGGGTTGAGAAAGTCTCCTTTGGTCATGACTGACAGCCCGCTGGCGTAAAGGCTCGGGTCCGCTTCTAACGTGTCGATAGAGGTGATCTGCGCTATGGCGGCCAATACTGCGTCATCATGAAACGCATCCGTGACAGCGCCCATCAGCGGATCCACCGCGTCGAGCTTCGCAAAGGTTTTCTTCTTCTCCCGAAAGCTATCGAGACGCCGCCATGCCGGGCCTTCGGCGGGAAATGCGTCGGCAACGGCGTTGGCGACGCCATCAGGGAGCATGGTATCAAGCGTGAAATGCCGAGCGCTTTGGCCGCCGCCTTCGCGCCATTGGGCGGCGAGGCGCGGTGTTTCTTTAACGAGGCGCTCCTTAATCAATCCGGCCAGGGTTTGAGTGTTGAATTCGGTCATAAACAATTTCGCGTCGGACTATTCGAGACGAATTAATGACGGCGGGCGCGTCCCTTCGCAATCCGATTTTCGCCTCTGGAGCGGATGATCGCGGGCCTCCTTTATTACTCCGCCAAAATTAGGTCCGCCGCTTTTTCCGCGATCATCATGGCGGGCGCATTTGTGTTACCCGAAATTAAGGTCGGCATGACGGAGGCATCGACGACCCGCAACCCGGCGACGCCGCGGACGCGCAATGCGGGATCAAGCACAGCCGTCTCGTCGCTTCCCATGCGGCATGTGCCGACCGGGTGATAGATGGTGTCAGCGCGGGCGCGAATGTCGGCCTCAAGCGTGGCGTCGTCAGCGTTGAGCGGCGCGTAAAGCGGCTCGCCGCAGACCTCGGCAAGGGCAGGGGCCGCGCATAAGCGTTCCGCGACCCGCGCGCCTTTCATGAGGCGGGAGAGATCATCAGGGTGGCTGAGAAAATTCGGGTCAATGACCGGCGCATCGTTCGCGTTTTTCGATGCGATCGATACGCGCCCGCGCGATTTCGGCCGCAGGACACACACATGAAGCGTGACGCCCGCAAATTTGTGCGTCCTGTTTCCATGATTATCCACGAGCCCAGGAATGTAATGGAACTGGATGTCAGGTTCGGACTCTTGTGCTTCTGTTTTGAGGAACCCGCCGCATTCGGCCAAGTTGGATGTCAGAAATCCACGACCGAAAAGAGCGTAATTGATAAGGGCCGGACCGAAGCGGAGATAGGTCGATAAATTGTAGCCCAATGAATAGGGCGACCGCGTTCTCATAATGACGCTATAATCCAGATGGTCTTGGAGATTCTCACCCACATTTGGAGAGTTGGCGACGACATCAATGCCGTGTTGGCGCAGCGCTGGCGCCGGTCCAATGCCAGAGAGCATCAATAATTGCGGCGATTGGAATGCGCCGGCGCATAATAAGACTTCGCGTTGGGCGATGACTGCCTCGCCGCGCGCGTCGCGCAAATATGATACGCTGTTAGCGCGCCCATCAGAAAAATGAATGCGCTGGGCATGAGCGCCGGTGATCACCGTTAGGTTCGCCCTTCGCTGCGCGGGTTTGAGAAACGCGCTAGCCGCTGAGCAACGTCGGCCGCTTTTTTGGGTCACCTGGTAATAGCCGACGCCCTCCAGCGTATCGCCGTTGAAATCATCATTGATCGGCAATTGGAGTTGCCGCGCCGCCTCGATAAACCGATCCGACAGCGGGTTTTTCGCGCGACTGTCTGAGACATGGAGCAGACCATCCGCACCGTGATGGTCGCTCGCGCCGCGCTCATTATTTTCGGATTTCAAAAAATATGGCGCGACCTCTCGCCATGACCATCCGGTCGCACCCGCTTCCGCCCAACGATCATAATCAGTGCGCAGACCGCGAATATAAATCATCGCGTTGACGGCGCTTGACCCGCCGAGTCCGCGGCCGCGCGGTTGATGTCCGCGGCGGTTATTCAGTTCAGATTGCCGGGTCGTGCGGAAGGACCAATTGCGTTTTTGGTTCTGCATCGATACCGACAAGCCGAGCGGCACTGTCACCAACGGCGTCTCATTTTGCGCGCCCGCCTCCAAAAGGCAGACGCGGTTATTGGGATTTTTACTCAGTCGATTGGCGAGAACGCAACCGGCGGAGCCGCCGCCAATGATGACGTAATCAAAGACGCCAAGACTGTCGCCCATCTCAAGGTTCGTGGCGGGCACGGCTAGATGATCTTTCGAATAAACTTGAGGATTTTATCTGTATGCCGAGAATAAGGCGGGTGTATCGCGCTCTGATTGGCGAAGCGGCTCTGGTAATAAATGGGCTTCAAGTGAGACAATCGGTCGAACCCCGTTTTGCCGTGATAAGCGCCCATGCCGCTGGCGCCGACGCCCCCAAAGGGGAGCGATTCGAGCGCCGCATGGCGCAGCGTGTCGTTAATGGTCACGCCGCCCGAATGGGTTTGCGTCAAAACAGCCTCCCGCGCTGCGCGGTCGCGGCCAAACCAATAAAGCGCCAGGGGTCTCGGTTTCGCATTCACCGTGGCGATTGCATCGTCGCGCGAAGAAATTGGGATGATCGGCAAAATAGGGCCAAATATCTCTTCTTGCATTAGGGTGCAGTCTTTGGGCGGATTGATGACGAGCGTTAGGGGAAGTTTTTTACGCGCTTTCATTTGGGCCGCGTCTCCAACGGGGACAATATCTGCCCCGCGCTGGCGCGCCTCATCAACTAACCGCTCAAGCCGAGCATAATGGCGTTCACTGATGATCGCCGAGTAATCCCGCGTTTTTTCTACGCGCGGGTAGAGCTTTGCGACGCTGGATTTCATAGCTTGAATAATGACATCGATTTTGCTCGAGGGGGCCAGAACGTAGTCTGGCGCAACGCAAGTCTGGCCGGCATTCAATAGTTTTCCATAGGCGATGGAGCGCGCCGCCGCTTGAATATCGGCCGTCTCATCGATAATGGCGGGCGATTTTCCGCCGAGCTCCAGCGTCACTGGGGTCAAATTTTCAGCGGCCGCGCGGGCAATATCGACGCCAATTTTTGTAGAGCCCGTAAAGATCAAATGGTCGAAAGGCAATTGTGAGAACGCTTTGCCAACATCGACGCCGCCGGTAACCACGGCGCATTCGGTTTCGCCAAAAGCCGACGCAATAGCGCGATCCAACGCCTCGCTTGTCTGTGCCGTTAGTTCGCTGGGCTTGATCATGACGCGATTGCCAGCCGCGATGGCGGCGATCATCGGAGATAGCGTCAACAATAGGGGATAGTTCCAAGGTGAGATGACCCCAACGACGCCTAGGGGCTGCGGTGCGATACGGGCTTTTGCCGGCGCCAGATAGAGCGGCGCTGGCGCCCGACGGGGCCGCATCCACGCCGACACGTGTTTCAATGCATCGCGTGCGGCGCTCAGCGTCATCAGGATTTCGGCCAAGATCGTCTCGTGTTTTGATCGACCGCCGAAGTCAGCATTGACGGCTTCTAGGAAGTCGTCCTCGTGGGTCTCAAGCATTGAAACAACGCGTTTCAACCGTTCTTTGCGGGTCTGAAGCGAGGCAAAGGGCTCGGCGAGAAAAGCACGTTGCTGGCGATCGAGCAGGGCGCTCAGTGCGGCAGCGCTTACGCCGGATTCTTCAACGGATCGGGGCGTTGCGTCGTCCGCCAAATCCAGGTCTCCCAATAATCGTACTCTTGGCGCGTGCAATCGCGCGATTCCAAGCCCCATTGTGCGCTAAGTCTGGCGCGCGCCCAAATGCTTTGTCAGATCGTTTTGTCAAACTTGGGCGTCATGACCTGCCGGCGGAAAATGGTGGAGCTGAGGGGAATCGAACCCCTGACCTCTACATTGCGAACGTAGCGCTCTCCCAACTGAGCTACAGCCCCAATACCACTATCGGCAGATCCCTCGCTTGGATTTTCGGCTCCGGGCTGGCGCGTGTCAAATGCGTCAATTTTTGTTCAAAGGCGATCGGTTTCTTGGCGTGCGCCGCGCGTCTGCGGTGAGGCGGTTGCTGCGGCTCTTGCAGGCATCCCGGTATCGTCGCGGACCCGCCCAGTTGCGCCTAAGCCCGACTGCCCTTATTCGAGGCTATCCGTTGACGAGGAGCGCGCCCGCCCATGATCCCTTTGCCGGTATTTTCGCTGATCGACGCGATCTTGCAGATTTATACATTCGTCGTGTTCGCGATGGTGATCATGTCTTGGTTGATCGGCTTCAACGTTATCAATCGGCATAACCGATTTGTGGATATTGTCTGGACGACGCTGGTCAATCTTACCGAACCTGTATTGCGACCAATTCGGAATATCCTGCCGTCCATGGGCGGTTTGGACTTGTCGCCGTTGGTCTTATTGCTCAGCGTGTTTTTCTTGCGTCAAATGAACTGGTGGTTTGCGGAACGGATCGCCATTTAGGCGCGTTCAAGACCCCGGCAGACACGCTTCGCGCTTGGTCTTTTTGGTGGAGCCGCTCATGGCCGCACAACTAATTGACGGCAAAGCGATTGCGGCAGATTTACGTGCGAAAATTGCCGATGCGGTTTCCCTGCTGTCCGATGCGCACAACTTCACGCCTGGGCTTGCTGTTGTCCTTGTAGGGGACGATCCGGCGAGCCAAGTCTATGTGCGCAATAAGGGCCGTGCGACCGTTAAGGCGGGCATGCGCTCCATCGAAAAACGGCTGCCTGAGGACACGCCGCAAGAAGACGTGGTCGCGCTTGTGCGGGCGCTGAATGCGGATGATGACGTCGATGGCATCCTCGTTCAATTGCCGCTGCCCGGGCACATCGATTCAGCGGCGGTCATCAATGAAATCGCGCCAGAAAAAGACGTTGACGGCCTAACCGAAGCCAATGCCGGTCGCTTGCTGCTTGGCAAGCCGGGGCTTGTGCCGTGCACGCCGCAAGGCTCGATTATCTTAGCCAAGTCTGTCCGCGAAAATCTGTCAGGCTTAAACGCTGTGGTCGTCGGCCGATCTATCCTGGTCGGCAAACCGCTCGCCATGTTGTTGCTCGCAGAAAACTGCACCGTGTCGGTGGGACACTCGAGCACGAAAGACCTTCCGGGTCTTTGCCGCCAAGCCGATGTTTTGTGCGCCGCGGTGGGCGCGCCCGAGCTCATCAAGGGAGATTGGGTGAGAGAAGGCGCAATCGTTATTGATGTGGGTATCAACCGCGTTGAAGCGGCTGGGGGCGGCGACAAGCTTGTTGGCGACGTGGCCTTCGACAGCGCCGCTGCGCGCGCCGGCGCGATCACGCCTGTGCCCGGCGGTGTCGGACCCATGACGATTGCATGCCTATTGCGGAATACGGCGCTCGCTGCAGCGCGTCGGCGCGGGTTAGCTGATCCCAGCGTATAAAACCGGCGCTCTCTCCAGATCCTCGACGATGGTCAATGCGGATCCCGCCGAAACAGCGTGCGGCGCGGCTAATCGTTCGAGAGGCTTTTTTCGATATTGCCCAGCCGATCATACATGCCAAACACAACGATGTAGATCTCACAGATGAAGCGCCAAAAGATAATCCCCACCAAAACGCCGATTGGCGTCATGATGAGACCAGCGAGGCCGCTGCCGAAGCCCCCGGCGAAACCGGTCACAAGCCCGACGACGCCGCCCAGAAGTATCGCGACGATCCCAATCCAATAGAGGATTTTCACCAGGGTCGTGGCGATGAGTTTGTCAAATGACGTAAATCGGCTCACTAGTCCCGACATATTTCTCTCCATTATCGAATAAGCGGGCGCTTCGGCGCCGCGCCTTTATCCCGCATCATTGCGCGATTCGACGAAACGCCGCGCCGCTGAAAACTTGCCCAGGCGCGCGCCCGTTGATAGGACGCCCCGGCACCTTTCAGAATTCTGCTACCTGCACCGAAGGAACAAAATCATGGCGCTCGAACGCACCTTTTCCATCATCAAACCCGACGCGACCCGCCGCAACATCACCGGTAAAGTGGTTGCGAAGCTCGAAGAAGGCGGGCTGCGCGTTGTCGCGTCTAAGCGCATTCGCATGAGCCGCGAACAAGCCGAAGGGTTCTACGGCGTCCACAAAGGAAAGCCGTTTTTCGACGAGCTTGTGGCGTTCATGACGTCCGAACCGGTCGTCGTTCAGGTGCTTGAAGGCGAAAACGCCATCGCACGCAATCGCGAGGTTATGGGCGCTACCAACCCGGCAGACGCTGCCCCCGGCACGATTCGCGCCGAATACGCGGAATCCATAGGCGAAAACTCCGTGCACGGCTCTGACGCGCCAGAAACAGCGGCCGAAGAAATCAAGTTTTTCTTCGATGATGCCGAAATCGTCGGCTAGGCGCCAAACACGCGGCAATGACCGGCAACATCGCGCTCGACCTTTTGATTGCCGCGATCGCGATTGCGGCAATCACTGGCTTGGCGCGATTTTTATTCGGGGCAGATGCGATCAGGCTCGACGCTGCGGCCGCACAAGAGCGCCTTGCGTTCGACGAACCGGATTTTAAGCCGACAGATTGGCTTGTTGATGCCGAGGGCCGAGCCGCGGCGGCGGTAAATACGACCGGCGAGATTGCGATTGTGCGCGCGATTGCTGGCGGCGCGGTGACGCGACGTGCGTCGAGCGGACAGCTCAACGCCGGCTATGATGGCGCTCTGCTTCTCATTCAGGCGGCGGATTTGGGCTTCGCCGAGACGCGCTTGATGGCGGCAAGCCATGAAGAGGCGCTGCGCTGGGCGCTTCGGATCAATGGCGGCAGTGCTATATAGACGCCATGGAGTATGCATTTCCCGATGTCGTCGGTTACGCCGTCCCCGCCTTTGTGGTTTTGATTATCATCGAAATGCTGGCGGCGCGGGTCTCGAAACGCGGCCGGTTTGACGTTCGCGATAGTTTCGCAAGCCTCGCCATGGGTCTCGGCAATCGAGCGGTGGCCGTTTTAGGGGGCGGCGCACTTGTCTACGCCGCTTTTGATTTCGTCTACCAATTCCGCCTTATTGACGCTATGCCGGTGACGGCGCTCACGATTGCCCTTTGTTTCCTTGCGGATGATTTCGCCTACTACTGGTTCCATCGCATCGCACACGAACGGCGATGGTTTTGGGCGAGCCATGTGGTGCATCACTCCTCGCAGCACTATAATTTGACGACTGCGCTGCGTCAGACCTGGACCGGCA
>JBCDBM010000171.1:0-7124 GCA_039183665.1 Pseudomonadota bacterium
GTCGTTGGTCAGCATATCAATGAAATTTGCGCTAAGAACAAAACACCTGTCGTGCTTGAGCTCGGCGGAAAAAGTCCCATGGTCATTCTCAAGGATGCCGACCTTTCCAAAGCATTGCCGCTCGCGGTGCGATCGATCTTTATGTATCAGGGACAGATTTGCATCGGGTCGAGCCGAATCTATGTGGAGCGACCGCTATATGACGCTTTTGTCGAGAAGTATGTCGGCGCCGTTGCGGGTCTAGGCATGGGAGATATGCGAGACCCGGATACAGTCATTGGTCCGATTATTTCAAATAGGCAGCGCAAGCGCGTGCAATCACACGTGGAAGACGCGAAATCAAAAGGCGCCACGGTCGCCACCGGCGGGGCATGGGATGGTAATCGATATAAACCGACGGTCCTGACCGGGGTTACAGAAGGCATGACCGTGTGCCGAGAAGAAACCTTCGGTCCCGTGACGTCAGTCTATCCAATTGATGATTATGAGGAAGGTCTCCAGCGCGCGAACGACTCAGAATTTGGTTTGTCATCGGCGATATTCACGAACGACATTAATAAAGCGATGCACTTCGCCCAGAATATCAATGCTGGCATGTGCCATGTTAATGGCATGACGCTTCACGACGAACCCCACGTTCCTTTTGGCGGAAACGGAGAAAGCGGTACGGGTCGCGAAGGCACTGACGCAGACATAGAAGAAATGACAGAACTTAAGTGGGTGACGATACAGCTATAGACATCGAACGCTAAGTCTATCGTTTGTTTCTTCGATGAATAGGATGCGTGTGATTTGCTGCGGAGCGTGATGCAATGAGAGTTTCCGTATTCGGTGCGACTGGTATGGTTGGGAAAGTTCTTACTCAAGCGCTTCTCGATGCCGGTCATGACGTAACCGCGTTGGTTCGATCCAAGGACAAGCTTGAAGACCTAGCCGTCAGAGTCCAAGTCCTCGATGGAGAGTACTTCGACCCGTTGATGCAACGGGAGGCGTTGCAAAATGTCGACGCAGTGTTGACCACAATCGGACCGCCGATGAAGCGGGCTGAGAATAGTGGCGAGTATGAAAGAGCAATGACGAGTCTTGTCAGCGCTATGCAAGAACAGGCTGTAACCCGTATTGTCTCCATAGCGGGAGCCGGCGTAAAACTGGTTGACGAGAAGATGACGTTTGGTCGGGCAACAATGCGTCGCGTGCTGATTCTATTAGCCGGTCAGAACTATTTGGATAAGGAGCGAGAGCACAACGTCCTAGCCGGATCATCGCTCGACTGGACCATAGTCCGACCGCCTCAAATTACCGATGTAGACGGCGCTTTCGTGACGTCATCAGAAAAACCGCCCGGTATGAAAGTAGACCGCAAACAGCTGGCAGAATTCATGGTTAAGGCGATCGAAGATCGGTCAGCTATTGGAACAGCGCCGTTCGTCGCAACGGTGTAGTTTCGCAGACATTGCTGATCGGCGCGTCAGAGCTGAACCCCGTATTGATGCGCCGAGATCATCTGATCTAAATCGCGCTGTCTGCCGCCAAGGGAAGTCATTGTAAAACCAGAAAGTCGTTGACCTTGCGGGAACCTGCTCAGCGGGCGTGACGCCAGGTTGTATCGAAGAGCTGTCTTCAAGCCGCTTTTTCCACAGGTACAGTCTAAGCGTTAGCCGGAGACGCTTCGCCATTGCCATTCGGTGAGTGATTCGGCACGCGGCAATCGTACTAGGCGTAAATGCCAGTATTGCTATTGAGAGAGCGGTTGGTCGCGAGTGAATTTGCGCGCCGTCAGGCGTTCAACGCAGCAAGAGATAAACGCGCGATCAGGCGAATAGCTGCCAAGATGCCGACTCAAAAACGCTTAGGATCTCGCGGCAAGCCAGCGCCAGTCTTTGTTAGCGGCATCAATCAAATTCGGGCTGTGTTTTAGGGGCTACACACCGCCTGTTTTGGCCGTTAGTTTTGAACGCCCGGGCCGGTCTTCGGTTTTTCCACATTTGGCGCATTTTTTGCTGCTTTGAATCGAATTGCATCGATTCCTTCGATTGAATAGAGAGAGGCAGTGGCCACCCAATTCTTAGATAATCTCGAGTCGGTCTTCTCGATCCTCCCCAAAGATAAAGCGGATGAAGCGCGGGTTGATACGATCCAGCGCTATTTGGAAAACCCAAATAAATATTCTGCCGAGCTCAAATGGGTCGATTTTGATCAATCCGACGCGTTTCTTCGCGGGGGGGCAGCCGATATCGCGGGCTATGCGATGCGCATCATCCAGAGCGCCGACGAAGATCCCGACATCGCCCATATGGTCGAGCTTAGCCGGAGGGGTCAGGCGATCGCCGGTCGTATTTCTGTGGCGTCAGATAATAGTTCGTTGATCTGGTTTTTGCCCCAGTATTGGAGCAAAAATGAGGAAGCGCCGTCTCCGCAATTGCGTAGCTTGTTCATAACAGAACGGCTCTTCAATGAGGTGCTGATCCTCTTCAATGCAGAGAGCGGTCTAACAAAGTCCGAGAGACGCATCATATTTCAAATCGTTTCTGGGCTCAGCCCAAAAGAAGCCGGTGAACAAGACGATCTTTCGGTTGAAACTAAACGAGCGCAGTTGAAGGCCGCCTACGGCAAGATGGACTGCAAGAGCCAGACTGAACTGGTTCGCACCGTCCTTGGTCAGATGACCTACCTGTTAAGCCTATGCGATTCAGAAAAAGAGCAAGCGCATCAGTTAAACAAGTTTGTTCGCGACTATATGAGCGGCGATGAGCGTGTTGTCTTGCAAAGGCTGCCAAATGGGCGAACGCTGAGGTTAATTGAATATGGACCGGCATCGGGTCAGCCCATTCTTGTCATTCACGGTATGCTGTGGCCATTGATCTTTGGCGCAGACAATGCGCTCCTAGATGAGAAGAACATCCGCATCATCATGCCAATTCGATGCGGTTATCTCGATCCCACCAATAGCGAGCGATTACTGGGCCAGGAAGATCTTGTAGGGCAATCTCTCGAAGACGTTGCACTGTTCCACGAGAATGTGCTTGGCGAGAAAACCCCCGTTATCGGCAATAGCTATGGCGCACCAATGGCAGTCGAATACGCGGTACGATATCCCCATCTGGTTGAGAGACTATTCCTGGTCGCGATTAGCACCGCCCAGCCGGATCACGCCAATCGTAGTTTCATTGGCCGGTTTTTTGAAGGGCTCCGTGATCTGTCGCATAAGCGGGGTTTGTTCCGCTTACTGACTTGGCAATTTCGCAAATACTATATCGATGACAAAACGGTTCGTCGCGTACTACGCAATATTTTTCAAGGTTCGGACACGGATCTTGAGGTAATTGAAGGTGAATATAAGCCCTCGGTCGCTTATCCGTGGTTCGCAAATATGTACAAGCACAGCGTGCCTGGCGTGTCAGAGGATTTTCGCTACGTGCTCAAAGAGTGGGACCCGTCGCTTCTTCAATCATTGAGCGACGTATATTTTATTCACGGTGAAGAAGACCCGCTTTCAGATGTGCGTGTGGCCGAAAAACTGGCGGCGACCGCGCCCGACAGTCGTTTTGTGACGATTGAAGGCTGCGGGCACAACATTCTCGCGTCGCATCATCGGCGTTTGTGGACGCTGATTCGGGATCGGCTCAGCGAACAGTTGTAGTCTGACAGCTTCAACACTTTTCTAGCGTAGTCGGCCTTGCATTTCACGCTCCCTCCGCGCGATTTTCAGAAAAATAGAATGGCATACCCTATTTGGGTGAAGACGTTTTTCGAATCATTTTGCACGTAAGCGGTAACAGGCAAGAGCGGCGCTTCGGGGGATTCCAAGCGACAATCTGGCCAATGTCTGAACGCGTTGAGGGGCAAAATGAAAAGTCTATATCTTTCCTTCTGGGCTGGTGTTGCGCTTACGATCACTGCGCCTGGCGTCGCCAGCGCGCAATCCGGGAGCCAAATGAGAGCATCCGGTGCCGAACGCTTGATCGGAAACCTACAGACCGGCGAAAGACTGGCGCTCGAGAATGAAACTGGCGACATCCGCTTTGCGGGTCGCACTATCGCGCTATCTGAGTTTTCGGGGTTGATGGGCTACAGCGCGGACTTGGCCTATGTCTTAACGTTTAGCGGACGCGCTGAACTTGCCGGAGAAAGCGCCAAATCCGGTCGGATGCTTCTGATACAGCCGTTTGAGGAAAAGCCGTTAGTTGAGCGCTTTGATGCTCGTCGACTGCATGCTGGCGTCGCGATGCATGGCAATGAGATGAGCGAAACGCTAGCCGAAGCGCTCAATGCGCTGGCCAAAAAACAAGGTCGCGGCATCTTCTTTGGGCGATTGGGTCGAACTGAGTTTAATGTCGCCGCGGCCGAGTCAAAAGAAACTGAGCAGAACCGACGACGTCTTCTCGGTGATCAAGCGATACGCGACATCCGGTTTTCATCCAATTTGTCCGGAAGCGACGTTGTACCGACGGTGGTTTCCAGCTTCGTTGCCGCTTTGGCAGCGGGCGACATGGCGACTGCCGCCCAATTTATTGACCCAACACCATTCGGATTTGGCGATCTTTCCCAGGACGGGTTCGACGCCCGTTTACTGACGGCTGAAGCGTTGCTCAATCAACGCGACTGGTCCGGATTATCGTCTCCTCGAATACAACAAATATCGGGAACCAAGTGGATCGTCTCAGGAGCACAAACCCAGGCGTTGGTGACAACGCGACTGACGACCGATTTCGCATTCGTCCAGTCCATTAGCGTAAGCGAGTAAGGACCATGAACTTAGATAACACGAAAAAACGACTTCTCTCCACGACAGCGCTTTTGGGTTTGTTGTTCGCGCCCTCAGCATTGGCAGACAGCGATGTCGCTGCAACGGGCGTCAGCGCCGCTGCCGTCATTGAACAGCGCGAAAGCTATGCCCTGAGACTGATGACGCAAATATATGATGGGGTGCAAGACTTTTCGCACACGCAAATGCTTGGCTTTGGTCGGGTGCGAAAAGGCAATCGAAGCCTAACTCAATTTGATTTTGGCGACGGCGCAGTCGTACTCGATAGGCCCGAAGGTCTCGCAGCGAGCCGCTTCGTCAATATGACGCCCGTCGAGATGGCTGTCGTTTACAACTACGACACAAAGAAAATTGCTGGCGATAGCGAAATCGCTACCTTCCACAATCAATACGTTCATCCATGGCTGGGCAAGGGACCCGCGCTGGGGAACGACGCGACATGGCAGGTCGAAATTCCGGTAGCCGGCTTTGGCGTTATAGGCGCGGAGGGAACTGACGTCGAAATCACTCTGTCTAGGGAGTACTTTCGTCATGACGGTAAAGACATGGTCTTGGTGCACTATTCGATCCCGTCTTTCCGCTATGATCTTCACGGTAGGCAGGTCATTCAATGGGGGCGGGGGATCTCGCTCACGGATCCGAGCTTTTCCAAGATTTACTTAAACTCTGCGCTGCACCGATCTGTGGTCATGTCGAACGGCGGGCCCGGAAGTCCGCTGCGCTATGCGCGGACGATGGTGGCGGCTAATCCCGACGGGTCTGCAATGGTTGACTATCGGGATGTCGAGCAACTAGCGCCCTATATCGATCAGTTTTTCAGCGCAGCGGCGATGCGGGTTGTCCCCTCAGTTGATGCAATCGCGCGGCGCGATGATCGGCCGATTGCATTAGCGAAGAACATCGATCTCGTCGCTCTGTCCATTGGCGAAGACGGCGCTAACGACGTGCCGATCACGGCTGGGGCGCAAGCCAGCCCCAATCGCGGGCAAGAAGTCATGACCATGCAAGAGATGCAGGCGCTTGCGCAACAACAGGCGGCGGCGCAGCAAGACGCGAATGCATTGAATCAAACCATTCAACAGACACGGTTGGACACGCAAAAAACCCAGCTGGAGATGCAGAAGACCCAGAGAGATACGCAAACCAAAATTGCTGAAGCTGACTTTGCGTCTAGCTCTTCCGGCGGGTCTGAGGCAACGCGCGGTCAGACCACCACAGGGGGTTCGGCTAATCTTCAAGGTCAACTAGAGAATGCGTTTGGCAGCTCACTAGATGGCATTGATGGAGCCGCAAATAGTCCAGCGGATGCGTCCAATATCTATGCCGATGACGTTGCCAGCGGGACTAACAATGGCCTCGCGCTCCCGCGATCACCGAGCGCGGACGTCATTGCTGAGGAGGCGGCGCACGCAACAACTGGCAACCACAGCACCCAGTCACAGAATGGCAGTGATACAAACTCTAGCTTTCCAGGAGCGACCCGAGGTCAGACGTCGTCGTCGCTTTCTGCTGAACAACGAATTCAGCTTGAGAACCGTTTCGACGGTTCCTCGCCACGCATTATCGACCCCGTCTTCAGTCAGGACGAAGCGAAGGAGAAAGGCGCCGCGAGTATCACCGGCGGAACAAGTACGCTTGAATCATTCGGCAACGCACCTGAACTCGAGTTGCAAGCTGATGAGCCAGCTCATGCCGAACAAGGCTGGGAAAGTCCGCAAGCGAACGGTGATGGCGCAGAGGTGGGCATAACGCAGTTCGGTGGGAGCGAAATCGCCGCCGAAGACGTATCGGGCGCGCGCGCCGAAGGCGGCTCGTTTCCCTCTGGAAACCCATTGCCCCCGGCGCCGGACTTGGAATTGAAAGTCGAAGAAGCTGTCGACAATGCGCTAGGCGGCCGCAGCGGTCAGGACGTCTTCGATTTGCCTAGTGATGAGTTCAATAATGGCGGCGGATTTGAAATTTCTCCGGAAACGATGGAGCAAATTGAGCGGTCGCGGGCGCAAGGCGGAGATCCTGCGCAGCAAGCGTTCGACCGTGTTCGAGGCGGCGGGGACGACGTCGCGTTCGGCGGTCAAGACCCGAATCAAAATCAAGGAGGGCTCGTTCAACAGACCGGACAGCTTTACGCGGGCAGCGCGGGCGCGTCGGTCGGCTCGTTGGTTGACAAGGCGATCGCCCTTTATGGCCGACCAGATAAGTTTATTGCGGCGGCTAGCGCGATTTCAGATTTGCAACAGCTGCAAAGAGACTTGACCGCTGAGTTCGATGCGCTTGAGTTCGCCGCCAACAACGTCGCGTACAAAGCGCGGACCATACCCAACAAACTTTCAGCCATCAGCAAAGAAATCAAAACACTTGA
>JBCDBM010000172.1:0-7064 GCA_039183665.1 Pseudomonadota bacterium
CCGACGCCCACCGCGGCGCACGCCCGGATTTCCGCGGCGATTGTATCGCGGCGCTGTTCGCTCAGGGTTTTTGAATCGCGCACGCCCATGGGCGCGCACCTTCGATCGATAATGACGGCTGCGGCGACCACGGGGCCGGCAAGCGGCCCGCGACCTGCTTCGTCGACCCCGGCCACCGGCGCGGGTTGACTGTCTTCAAAATCAAAATTGGGCGTTTCAATCACCATGGTCAAAAAATTGACCGAGTCGGTAGCCGGGAAAAGCGCGATGGCGTTTTCCGCGTGATGCTTGACAATGGGCGAACCCTAATCGACTGCGTCGTCAAAAAGACCGGGCTGTTTTTCTGGATCCGATGGTCTTTTAAACTGCGATAGGTCCAAGGCATCAGGTTTTTTATCAAGCCCAAGCGATCTTGCCGCGCGGTGGAAGCGATGAGCGATCAACTTCGCATATGGCGCTTTTATCTCCCGCCCGCGCGACCACTCCACATCGTAGTCTTTGCCGCCATTCATCTCACGGATCAGTCGCATTACTTTACCCGCGCGGTCAGGGCCATAAATCTGCAGCCATTCCTGAAACAGGGTCGAGACTTCCAACGGCAACCGGATAATCGTGTAGCCGACAAATTCAGCGCCGGCTTCTTTCGACCGCTCCAACAAGGACTCTAGTTCATCATCGTTGAGCCCTGGGATCATGGGCGCCGTCATCACGCCCACGGGCACCCCCGCTTGAGCAAGCTGCGCCACCGCATCAAAGCGACGCTCAGGCGAGGAGGCGCGCGGCTCCATATGGCGGGCAAGCGCTTTGTCTTCAGTGGTGATCGAAATCATGACCCGGGTCAGGTTCTTTGCGGCCAAGGGCGCCAGCAAATCGATATCGCGGGTAATTAAATGCGATTTCGTCAGTATCGTGAAGGGATGCGAGAACCGCGCGAGCGTCGAGATGATCCCGCGCATCAAACGAAACTTCCGCTCAATGGGCTGGTAAGGATCCGTATTTGTGCCCATCGCGATCGGGCGGGGGACATATTTCGTGTTTGACAGCTCCCGCGTTAGCAGTGCGGGCGCGCTGGGTTTGGCGAACAGCTTCGATTCAAAATCAAGGCCCGGCGAGAGCCCCATATAGGCGTGAGTGGGCCGCGCGAAACAATAAATGCAGCCATGCTCGCATCCGCGATACGGATTGATCGAGCGATCGAACCCCACAAAGGGCGAGGTGTTATAGGTGATGATCTTGCGCGCGCGCTCGACTGTGACGTCGGTTTTGAGGCGGAAGGCGTCGTCATTGACAGGCGCGTTGTCGTCAAACGGCGTTCCTTCTGTGCGCTGGCTCTCATAGCGGCCGGATGCGTTGCTGGTCGCGCCGCGCCCTTTCTTTCGCGCGGAGGGCGGCTCTTCTCCTGGGCGAGGAGGGCGAAAGGAAAGATGCGCGGCGCGAACCATGGCGCTTTACTATCAAAGCAAATAGAACAAAACAAGAACATTTTCGTTAACGTTGAAGATCCGTCCCGCGGCGGTCTATGTGGCGACGGTGTTTCTTCGTGAGGCAAGCCATCGCCATATCCGTCGTCATCCCCACATTGAACGCTGCGGCGCGCTTGGCGGCGTGTCTGGACGCCCTTGTCGGGCCGACGGTGGATGCGTTGGTGCGCGAGGTCATCGTTGTTGACGCGGGCTCGACCGATGCGACGCGCGACATCGCTGACGGCTTTGGCGCGCGCGTGTTTGATGCATCGCCGGGCCGTGGCGGTCAGCTGCGCCTTGGCGCAGAGACGGCGTCTTCGACATGGCTCTTGTTTTTGCATGGAGACACCGTGCTTTCAGATGCGTGGGCGCGCGACGCGACGGCTTTTATGGAAACAGGCGCCCCGGCGGCGGTGTTCACTTTAAGGTTTGACGCGCGGGGGATCGCGCCGCGCCTCGTCGCCAGCGGCGCCATGTTGCGAACGCGGATATTTAAAAGTCCGTATGGGGATCAAGGACTTCTCGTTTCGCGCGACGCCTATGACGACATTGGCGGCTATCGCGACATGCCGCTTTTTGAAGATGTAGATATAATCAAGAGATTGATAAAGGCCCGTGGACGCGGTGCGGTTTCCGTTTTGTCTGCTCATGCAACAACGGCTGCGGACCGCTATGAGCGCAATGGCTATGGACGGCAGGTGCTCGCCAATATGTGGCGGGTGGCGCGCTTCAACGCGGGCGTTTCGCCGGAAAAAATCGCGGCGCGATACCGATGAGACGCGGAACCGTCATTGTCTTTTCCAAAGCGCCCCGCGCTGGTGCGGTTAAAACAAGGCTCGCGGCCGAGATAGGGGCGGGCCGCGCAACCGCGTTGTTCCGTGTCATGTTGGACCGCACCATAACAGAAGCGCAAAAAGGTCCTTGGCGATTGCAATTGGCGGTCGATCCCTTTGGCGGTTTTGAGCGTGTTTGGCCGACGGGCGTCAAGCGCATCGCGCAAGGGCCTGGAGATTTGGGCGCGCGTATGGCGCGGGTGTTTAAGGACGCGCCGGCCGGCCCCGTACTCATTATTGGGGCTGATGCGCCGGGCTTGCGCGCCCATCATCTGCGCGCCGCCTTCAACCATTTGCGCGGCGCCGATGCGGTGTTTGGGCCTGCGCAAGACGGCGGATATTGGCTGGTCGGGTTAGCGCGCCGTCCCGCTGCGCTCGATCTCTTTTACCCCGATCTTTTTCGCAATGTCAGATGGTCGAGCGAACATGCGCTCAGCGACACTTTGAGGTCATTGCCCGCTACGTTTGACGTCCAAATACTCAGCGACACGCTCGCCGATATCGATGAGGCGAAAGATCTGTCCGCCCTCGGCCCGTTTTCGACGCGCTCAAGTTAACTCTTCTTCGGCGGTTGCGGACGAGCGAATAGCCAAGTGGTTTCGTCGGACTCGCTCGCTCGGAATTTATAACCGTCCACGGAGAATTTTTTCAACGCCTCAGCATGCTCGACACGGTTCTGGATAGCCCAGCGCGCCATGAGCCCGCGCGCGCGTTTGGCGAAGAACTGTAATTGCCGCAGGCGCCCGTCTTTTTCTTCTTTGAAAACTGGCGTGATCACGGGCAGCTTCAGGGCGCCCAAATCAACCGCGCTGAAATATTCCTTTGAGGCGAGATTGACGAGCGTGGGATCGGCATGCGGCTTAGCGGATTTGTTGAGCGACTTCGCGATTTTGTCGCCCCAAAAGTCATAGAGGTCTTCGCCCACCGGATTTTTCAGTTTTGAGCCCATTTCGAGACGATAGGGCATGATTGCATCCAGCGGCCGCAACAGCCCGTAAAGCCCGGAGAGGATGCGCAAATGATCCTGCGCAAAGGCAAGATCGTCCGCGTCCAGCGTTTTCGCCTCCAATCCCAAATACACATCGCCATTGAACGCAAGCGCTGCGGGCTTTGTTCCTTTCCGCGCGCGGGTTGAGAAGGCTTGAAAGCGCTCATAATTGAGATCGGCCAGGGCATCGGAAATGCTCATCAGAGATTTCAGCTTTGCGCGGGTGAGGTCTCGCGCCACAGAAGCCAACGCGTCCGCGTCCTTTGAAAAACCAGGTTTCGTGGGCGCGAGCGCTTCAGGCGCAGGATTGAAGTCTAAATTCTTTGCTGGCGACAGCAACATCAACATTGGCTTTGATCTTTCTCGCTAAAGCATTTTACCGGGATTCATAATCCCCTTCGGGTCGAGCGCGGCCTTCACCGCACGCATCATCTCAATTTCAACAGGGCTTTTGCGTTTGGCAATGGTGTCGCGGCGCAAGCGCCCGACGCCATGTTCAGCCGAATACGATCCGTCAAATTGTTCGATGACGTCATAAACCGCTTCTTCCAGGGCTTCGCGGCTAGCGTCGAGCACCGCGCGATCAAGCCCTTCGGCGGGGACGAGATCATAGTGCACGTTCCCGTCGCCGATATGGCCGAAGGGCACAATACGCGCGTTTGGCTCTGCGTCTTTAACGGCGCGATCGGCGACCTCGAGAAAGGCGGGGATGTCGCTTGTCGCGACGGACACGTCAAACCTTGCGCCAACGCCTTCGCCGTTCAAGGCTTCCGAAATAGAATGGCGGATCTTCCATAAACTCGCCCGTTGGGTTTCGTTCGCCGCGATCACCGCGTCTTGGCCCAGGCCTTTTTCTAAAGCATCTGCGAGCATCTTTTCGACCATTGGCTCCAAAGCCGCCCCGGCGGCGCCGGAAAATTCCATTAACACGTAAAACGGATACGCCGCTGCCAGCGGGTCGCGCGTATCAGGAATGTGCTTAACGACGATGTCGATGCAATTGCGCGCCATGAACTCAAAACTCGTCGCGGCGCCCGCGGTCTGCGCTTGAGCGTGGGACAGTAACGCGACGGCGTTTTCTGCGCTGTTTACCCCCATCAGCGCGGTGACGCTTTGCGCCGGCGTCGGGTAGAGCTTGATCACGGCGCCCGTGACCACGCCCAACACGCCTTCGCCGCCGATAAACAACTGTTTCAGGTCGAGCCCCGTATTATCCTTACGCAGACTTTTTAGACCATTCCAGATGTCCCCTGAGGGGGTGACGACTTCAAGCCCCAAAACAAGGTCGCGCATATTGCCATAGCGTAAGACATTGACCCCGCCCGCATTAGTGGAAATCACGCCGCCAAGTTGGCACGAGCCTTCTGATCCTATCGACAATGGAAAAAAGCGATCGTTCTCCGCCGCCGCCTCTTGCGCTTCGGCGAGCGTCACGCCCGCGTCCACGATCATGGAGTTGTTCAGTGGATCGATCGCTCGAATAGAGCGCATGCGTTTCGTCGAGAGCAAAATCTCGTGGCCAAACGGAATCTGTCCGCCAACCAGTCCGGTGTTGCCCCCTTGTGGCGTGACCGCGACATTATTCTCCGCGCAAATGCGAACCACCTGCGATACCTCGTCGGTCGATGCGGGCGCCACAATCAGCGCCGCCTGGCCCGGCCAACGCGACCGCCACTCGGTCAAAAATGGGGCGCCGTCTTCGCCGGCGATCACGCCGCGCGGCCCCACAGCGGTGGCGATCGCGTTCAAAACACCTTCAGGGGGTGTTTCGCGCGTGGCGGTAGGAAGGTTAGCGGTGCGATCCATAGGGTAGTGTTTAGGAACGGCGCCGCCCGTGCGCAAGAACCAGCGGCAAGAAGTTGCGGGTTCGTGTATTTTGCAAAAGCGTGGAACGCCCTCTATTTGTATGAGCGCCGTGAAAAACGGCGCGCCAAGAAAATAACAAGAGGGAATGAGACGATGTCAGGAAGCGTTCGATTGATCACCGTCGTCGCCGCGAGTGCGCTCATCGCATGCACGGCTGAGCAAGAAGTCACCACTATTGAAATCAGCGAGGCGCCTGTCGAGGAGGTCATGGACCAAAGCGCGCGTGCGGCTGCGGCGGTCGCCGCGCCAACGCGTCTGGAAGCGGACTTGGAAGATGACGAATCGCGCAAACCGGCCGAAGTCTTAGCGTTCGTTGCGGTTGAGCCCGGCATCGCCCTTTTTGAGATGGAAGCGGGCGGCGGTTACTATACGGAGCTATTCTCTTATCTCGTCGGCAATGACGGCAGCGTCGTCATGCAAAACCCGCCGTCTTTCGATCGCTTCTTAGGGGATGCGCTCGAGCAACGTACAGGGAATGATCGACTGCCGAACGTGCGCATTTCCAGAACGAATTTTGATGCTCTTGATGCTGAGGATGCGAGTGTCGACATGGTGACCTGGTTTCTAGGGCCGCACGAAGTGTACTTTATACCGCCGGGCGGAGAGTCGCTTGGCGACCCTGAGGGCTCTTATGAAGAAATCGCGCGTATTTTGAAACCTGGCGGGGTGTTTGTCGCGCTTGATCACGCGGCGGCCGCCGGCGCGCCGTCCACAACAGGGGGCACGTTGCATCGGGTCGATCCGCAAATTGTCAAGGGGATGGCCGCGGGGGTCGGTTTGGCGCTGATAGACGAAAGCGATGTCTTGAGTAATCCTGACGACATGCACGACATGAATGTCTTTGATCCGATGGTGCGGCGGAAGACAGACCGGTTCATCCTGAAATTCGCAAAACCCGAATAACCCTAGTCTGCCTCGCGGGGCGCGGCGGCGCGCGCGAGCCGATCATTGATCGCCTCGCCAAGTCCGTCTTCGGGTATGGGCGCGGCTGCAATGCCCGCCAGTCCTTTTTGTCGGCAAAGGGCGTCAAGCGCGCGCAAATGCGCAAACAGGTTCGCGGCGGCCTCGGTCGTATCGCGCCGTTCACTGAGGTTTAGCGAATTGGGATGCGCGGGCGCGTCGCCGAAGGCGAGATATGCCTCCTCCGGGCGCGGCGCCTCCACATGAAGACGCAGCATCGCGGTCGGCGCATAATGACTGTGCAGCATGCCCGGCGCCTCCGGCGCGGTTGTCTCTTCGGGGGCCAATAGCGCTCTGCCGAGACGCGTTTCAAGATCGGCTCGCGCGAGGCCGCCCGGACGCAAAAGGCGCGCCGCGTCGCCGTCAACTTTGACGATGGTCGACTCAATCCCGATCGGCGACGGTCCGCCATCAAGAATGAGGTCTACCGCCTCGCCGAGCCCGTCGCGAACATGTTCCGCCGTTGTGGGGCTGACGGCGCCGGACGCATTGGCGCTGGGCGCGGCGAGGGGTCTGTCGCTTGCCTCGATAAGCGCGCGCATCATCGGGTGCGCCGGGGCGCGGATTGCAACGGTATCAAGACCCGCGCTTAGCAAAAGACTAAGACCGCTGGTGTCGCGCCTGGGTAAGACCAAGCTCAAAGGCCCTGGCCAAAAGGCTTCCGCCAACGTTCGCGCCTGCGGCGACAGATGCGCAATGGTCTCAGCTTGCGCGAGCCCGATGACATGCACAATGAGCGGATTGAAACGCGGGCGTTTTTTTGCCGCGTAAATTTGGGCGACCGCGGCGTGATTAGTGGCGGCGGCCGCGAGGCCGTAGACGGTGTCCCGGGGCGCGCCGACAAGGCCCCCCGCGACGCCCTGGACTACCTCGACTCCCAAGTCATCAAGCAGCGCGAACACCACGACAACGTCCTCCTCGACGCCATGATCTACGCCCAAACCAAACTGCAAC
>JBCDBM010000173.1:0-7060 GCA_039183665.1 Pseudomonadota bacterium
ACATCGGTTGGCGCTTCACGCACTTGATCGCTGGGGTCTTGCAGTTCACCGTTCACCTGAGGCGGCAGCGGTATGGCCGACGGACCTCCCAGATTTTCAGCATAAGTCGTGGTGGTAATGATCGAGAGATCATCCGCGGGATCGAACCGAAGTTTTAGCCGCGTGTTCCACAACTCCGTGTTATCATTGAACGAGCCGAGCAGCGGATTGAAGGTAAATCCTTGCGTTTCCCTATAATCGGCTGCCACGCGAAAGGCGATCTTATCGTCAATGATGCCGCCGCCAAAAGCAATGGCGCCCCATCTTTGCCCATAATTGCCAATTTCTGCGCGAGCTTTGAGGTCCCAATCGTAGGATGGATCTTTGGTGCGCAGATAAACCGCACCGGCAAGCGAGTTTCGCCCGAAATTCGTCGATTGTGGGCCGCGATAGACTTCGACCTGCTCAAGATCCCAAGCCCCTGTCGGCCCCAGACCAGAGCCCGCTCCATTGAGCGGTGCGTCATCAACAAATACCGTGATAAGCGGACCATCGCCAGCACGCGCGGGGCCCGTCTCACGAATGCCGCGAATGGCAAAGCCGAGTGTGTCGCCTTGGGTATCCCGATTGACGTTCGGTATCCGGTCAATTACGTCGTACAGGTCGGTCAACGGCTCACGTTCAATCTCTTCTCCTGTGGTGACAGAGACACTCGAGGTAACGTCAAAATAATTTTTCACTCTCTTTTGGCCTAGAACGATAATCACTTCCCGTTCGGTGTTTTTTCCGCCGTCGTCTTTGTTCTTCTCTGCCGTCGTAACGGCCAACACAAAATTTCCATTCCCAGCGGATCTTGCTTCGAGACCGGTGCCGGCCAGCAATTGCTCTAGCGCCTCGCTTGCGCTCAATGCGCCGCTTACAGCGCTGGCGGTTTTTCCGCGCACCAATTCGTCAGGCGCCAGGACGGGGACGCCGTAAATTTCGGAAAAGGTCAGGATCGCGTCCACGAGCGGCCCCGATGGAATATTGACCGCTTGCGTTTGCGATGCACCACTGCCTGACTGCGCAATTGCCGGTGGCGCAGCAGCGATGATCGCTAAGCTGGAAACCGCCGCCGCCAAGCGAGCACTCATGAATGGCCTATATTTATGACGCCCCATCTCATCTTCCCCTCGGATGTCTTTCTGTTGCGAACGCACATCATTCGCATGCACCTAGGGGAGATGCTTTAGGGGCGGGATTTAACCCCCTTTCGATTAACTTTTTTTCGTTTTCCTGAAAAAGCTAATGCGCCACGGCAGGAGCGGTGGTTATGACTACCTGGTCCGGATCGCTCTCATTGATGTGCACATCGAAACTCAACGACATCATCGACAGCATGCCGGGGACGTCGTCCGTTCGGAAAGACCCTGAAATCTGACGCTGCGAAAGACCGACGCCAGAGTCCTCCAAAATAATCTCGCGTTCGGAAAAACGATTGGCGTCTGCAATCATCTCTCCGAGTGTCGCTCCATCATAGAGCAAGATAGACTCACGCCACGCGCCTACCCGTTGTACGGAAATCGACGCTTTGGGTCTCAGTCCAGCATCATTAGTCGCAGCGACCTGTTCACCGACTTCTAGCAATTGGCGCGTGCGCGTCTGTCCCAAATTTCCATCGAGCATAAAAGGGAAAGAGACTTCCACAGTCCCTTCCGCGACAGCCACGCGGTAAACACCGCCATTATTGCGCACGCTAAAGGTCGTCCCTTTAGCGGTAGCCCTCAGATCACCTGCGATAACTGAAAATAGTCTTTCTGCATCTGGCGTCACATCGAAAAGAGCAGCGCCTCCCGATAGCGTAACCCTTCGTGCGGTGTCAGTCATCGCTGTCGTAATCTTCGTGGAGGCATCGAGCGTGACACGCGTTCCGTCGCTAAGCGTGATTACGCTTTGCTCGGACTTTTCCGTCATGTATTCGGCGGTGGTTACTTGGATTGGGCGCGAAGTTTCTCGTGGCATCGCGAAGTACAGTGTAGGCAAGACAGCGAGGACAATGGCGGCCGCGCTGAAACTTAATGCCGGCTTGGAAAAGCCCGATCTGATTTGGTCAACTAAATGGGATACGCGCTCAACGAGCAAATAGTCTAAATGTTTGGGGTCTATGTCGTCCGTCTTCAAATGATCAAGGGCATCGGAATAGGTCATGGCGCGCTCGTAAGCGTCTTCATGGCGATAGTCTTCTGCGAGCCAAAACTCAAAATCTCTTCGCACTGCTTTCGTTACATCGCCTGATTGAAAACACGCCCGCCAGTCTAAAGCCTCGCGCAGCAAACGTTCTTCCTCGTCAATTTGTTTTTTGGTCATTGCTCGTGGTCCCGCTTCTTGCTTGCGAGGGCGATGATGATGTCTTGCATCGCTCTTTGAATATGCCGTTGCGCCGGACTTCTCGCGATCTTAAGTCGACGCGCAACCTCTGAAACCGGAAGTTCTTCAATCTTGTGAAGGACAAACGCACGACGCCGCCTCGGCGGCATATTTTCAAGCGCGCGATTGATGACATCTAGCTCCTCTTTCGCCCTTAAGATGCTTTCAGGCGTTGAATTGTCCCCCCCCAAAGGAAAATAAAGTTGCTCGATCTCATAGTCGTATTTCGATCGAACGATTGATTTTCGTTTTGCTTGCAACGTCAAATTTCGCGCTGTGCGCCACAAAAACGCATGGATATCTCTGATGTCGGAGTGGTCTTTGCGCTCTAAGAGGTTTTGAAATGCCTGCTGTATGACGTCCTCTGGATCGGGCGGACCCGAGCCGAAGCTCTTAAGCAGCGCTGCCTTTAATTTCGGAGAATAGCGCTCGTATGCGGCTTCAAGCGGCGACAACGCCTGTTTGTCTTCTAATACGCGATGTAGGTTGCCGTCCGCGGCCGTGCTCTCAACACTGTCTTCGGCGCCTGTCTGGGAGGACCATTTAGCCATTGAACCGTCCCATGCGGCGGTTCTGCCGCGCCATTGAATGAGCGCCGTCAGCCTTGTTTGACGTAATTTGAAAGTCTTTTACGCAGACCATGGTGCGCCGAGCCAGTGACACCTTTGGTCACGTCTGAAAATCATTCTCATCAGCATATGTCACAGTTCTGCTTTTACAAGAAAAATAGCACCGCTAGAGACTCGCCTGATCCGCGCTCTGGAACGCAAAAACAGATTTTAATGTCCGCCGCTGGGGTGAAATCAGCACCGCAAAGCGTCTTTTCTGTGTCACGCAAGTGTTCGAACTACCAGGCCCCGTGGAATCAAGGGCATTTTCCCTCGCCATGACGCATGAGGTTACCTGGTCGATAGACCATAGATCGCGAAAGGGAGGGCCGTTTGGGCCGACCATCACTGAGTAAACGTGCATGCGAATCCGGTGCTAAGATCACGCCGCAAAGGAAAGTGATCTGCGACCTGCTGGACCGGTCCCGTGATCATCCGGATGTGGACCAACTTTGGAAACGGGCGCGTAAGCGCGATCCCAAATTGTCCTTGGCGTCAGTGTATCGGACCCTAAAGGCGCTAGAACGTCTCGATCTAGTATGGCGACGTGATTTCGGAGACGGGCGCGCGCGATTTGAAGTCAAAGACGCAGATCATCATGACCATCTAATCGATATTGAAACCGGAAAGGTGATCGAGTTTCAAGACCAGGAGCTTGAGGCCCTCAAAGCCCGCGTTGCAGAGCGCCTCGGGTATAGCCTCGAACACCACAACCTCGAACTTTATGGACGCCCCGTGGGAGCACCCGTTACCAAAACTGCCGGCTAAGGTCCGGTTTGAGGATTTTCCTGACAATAATTTTGCGTCACTCATGTTAGAAAATCGAAAGATTGATAATGACGCGGAGTCGTTTTTCGAAACGTACTTATAGTGCACCAGCGCGTTTGTCTCCATCTCTGTTTGTAGAACGCCTTCAGAAAAACTTAGAGACTTCAGATGTTTAACGCCCGCATCGCGCCGTATTGCGGTAACGAAGCGGGTTTGAAGAGAGCCAAATTCACTTGGCTTTCCCGTTGTCTCCATTTGCGTTTTGCGTGACCCAGATGTTGCGCTCGGAGACGAGCCTATTCAGCGAGGCCAAACAGTCTTCGATTTGCCGCAAAGGAGACGGGCAGGTTTTGGAGATCCTTGATGGTCTCCATAGAGACGGTTTTTGCCTTATGTCCGCGGGCGATCGCCAGCGCGACATCGGGCGCAAGAAAAGCGAGCTTCAAGATCTTTGCCGCATCGCTCGGATCGATGTTCTCCAGCGCGGCCAAGTCTTTCAGCAGGGCGCCGTTTGGGAAGGCGAATAATGTTGCCGGTTCCAGAGCCAAATCGCGATCACCAAAACTGTGTGCCAGGCGCGCCTTTGAATGGCCCGACGACCAGAGATGTGATCCATCCGCCGTAGAAGCCGCCAGGTTGGGCTGTTACTTGTTCGTCGTTGACAAAACACGCATCGACCCGCGCCGGGTAGAACGCGATGTACCCCTTGATTGCCAGAAAACTGAGGGTTGGGTTTGGATAGGACCAACACGCGTTCGCCGACATCCGGTCGCCCAAGACTAGGTCAAAATATTCGGCATTTCCCTTCCACTCACAAAAACTATCACGCGTACTTTGCTTCAAAACCTCGAGGTCCACATCGGAACGCGGAAAATAATAGCTTGGGGGATGACTGGTCTCCAGCGTTCTCACTGCCGAGCGCGTTTCAGCGATTATCCGACCCTCAAACTCGACCCGAAGCCAGGCCGCCGTCTCCTGAGCAATCGCTGGGCGCGGATAGTCCCACACGCTCTCTTGATCAGGGCCGGGCGGGGTGCGTGAAGGTTTCATGATTGCGTTCTCTTTGTCTTACCGGGAAAGCTGCCAAAGCACCCAAATCGTAGCGGCCATTTGAATGAGATTAATGATGACAGATGTACTGTGTCCGATCTTAAACTGCTTCGCAGCTGATGCATCACCAGCCAGCTCAAGGTCTCGCCAGATGTTGATTTTCGGAACCAAGATTTGTCTGACCGCAAGTGTTGATGCTGCGATGATGGTAAGGACGGTTGCGAGAGGGGGACGTGCAAGCAGACACAATGCACCGAGTGTGAAAACCGCGACAATAAAGACATAATTTTTTGAGCGCAATGCAAACGGAGTAGTCGCATGCGAGAAGTATGGATTAGTGCTGTTTTGTCGAATACCAGCTTGGGGCAGAAGCTTGGCATCCGCGAGGAGTTTTATGGCCACGATTGGCCTGAGCCGACCGAAATAGTGCCAGCATAGAGTCTGAAGGCGTTTCGCGCTGCCATTCGAGGAGGTTTCGTCGTCATTACCAGATGTAACCACCGAATGTAGATGAAATGGCGACGTTCGAATGAACGGTGCGTACACGTATTTTCACGCTGTACCGAAACCGGCCAAGCCAACGTCTATGCGGTTAGTCAAGGTGCGGCGTGCTCTTTAGTAATAGCTTTTCGCCACCTCGTACCGAAAAAATATGCAAGTAAAGCTACACCTGTGAGCATGATTGCGATTATGATTAGGGCCACCTTGATGACTGCGCCAATCAAAACGCCAACGGCGGGCGACAATTCTAGCGGAGTGTCGGTGATTGACGCTGGTGTTTCGCCCAGTTCCGATTCAAATTTAGCAATCGCCTGTTCTAGCTCGGTAACTCTTTGAGGCTCCTTTTTCGTCAGATCCCGTTTTTCACTAGGATCGTCGGCGAGATTGAAGAGCAAGGGGCCGTGAGACTCTAACCCCATTTCTCCGTCGAGGAATATTCGCAAAACGCCGGGCGCAGGGATCCGACTAGAATCGAATGCGCGTTTGAGTTTCCAATCGCCCATGCGGATCGCTTCGATTTGCCCGTGCGAATAAAAAAACAGCGTGCGCTCGTGGAGCGGCGTTTCCCCACGCAAGGCGTAGGCGATCGTTTCGCCGTCGATCACGCGATCGAGGGGTGTTTCCACGCCGGCGAGTTCGGCGATCGTTGGAAACCAATCCAGCATAAAAGCGGGCGCGGCGAACTCGCTGCCCGCAGCGATTACGTTTGGAAACATTGCGACCGTTGGCACCCGGACGCCGCCCTCAAAAGTGGTGCCCTTACCGTTGCGAAGCGCGCCGGGCGACCCGCCCTCGTCGCCCATAAAAATCCATGGTCCGTTATCGCTAGTAAAGACGAGCAGTGTGTCGTTGAGAATGCCTTTCGTCTCAAGCGCATTAACAATCCGGCCTACGCTTGCGTCGAGTTCTTCGATAACGTCGCCATAGGCGCCGCGCTGGCTGACGCCTTCAAACGCTTTCGAATGAAAAATCGGCGCATGCGGCATTGGGTGCGGGATGTATAGGAAAAAAGGAACGTCTGAGTGTCGTTCTATAAAGTCTACCGCCTCGTCTGTTAGCCTCTGCGTCATTAGCGACTGGTCGACGTTATGCTCAATGTACTCGTTTCCCCGCATATAAGGCAGCGGAAGCATGTCGTTACTGTAGGGTATGCCGAAAAATTCGTCGAAGCCCTGATTGAGAGGTAAGAACTGTTGATGATGCCCAAGATGCCACTTGCCGATTACCGCGGTGGCGTAGCCAGCCCCTTGGAGAAGTTCCGCAATTGTGATTTCGTCTTCCGGCATGCCGGTATAGCTTCCGGGAAAGAAGACGTGGTGGATGCCCATCCGTATCGGATAGCGGCCAGTAAGAAGCCCGGCGCGCGATGGCGTACATACGGGTGACACAGAATAAAACTGTGAAAAACGCGCGCCGCGTTCTGCTATTGCATCAATGTTCGGCGTTTTTATATCTCGCGCGCCAAATGCGCTGACGTCCCCGTAACCGAGGTCGTCGGCAAATATGAAAACGATGTTTGGTTTACGTTTAGCCGAATTGGGCTCGCTTTCGACGATCGGCGTGATCGTTGGCGCAACGTCTTGCGCGGTTGCGGGTTTCAAAGCGAGCAGAGCGCCCATCAAAGCCGCGATCGCTAAAACGCAGATCTTTTGACAACGGTGCGAGTAAACGCCAAGCCTGCGTACAAGTTTGATCACGGGTGGCAATCCTCCGGTTGTGGTGTTGGCGAGGGCGCTTGTTGTCGGCGC
>JBCDBM010000174.1:0-6979 GCA_039183665.1 Pseudomonadota bacterium
GCTGGGACGAGGCGCTTGATATTGTCGCCACTGAAATGAAGCGGCAAAAACGTGAGCATGGTCCTGGATCGATCTTTATGCCGACAAGCTCTCATCACCTTTGGGGCAATATCGGATATTATTTGAGCGCGCATTTGAGGTTTTCGAACCTTGTCGGCGTCACACGCATGCTGATGAACCCAGACAGCTGGGAAGGCTGGTTTTGGGGAGCGACCCACCATTATGGGAATACGTTAAAGGTTGGCATGCCGTCGAGTTATGGGACGCTCGAGGATTGTCTCAATGAGTGCGAACAGATTGTCTTTTGGTCATCCGACCCTGAGAGCACGAACGGCGCTTATGCGGGCCTAGAGTCGACGGAGCGGCGGCAATGGGCGCAAAAACTTGGCATGCGGTTTGTTCATATCGATCCGCACCACAATCCGACAGCGCAGATGTTTGGCGGAAAATGGATACCCATAAAGCCAACCACCGATCCAGCGCTCGCGATAGCGATTATGTATGTGTGGATGACCGAAGGGCTCTACGACAAAGACTATATAGAGAAGCGAACAACGGGCTTTGAAGAATGGAGTGATTACGTTCTCGGTAAAGAGGATGGAACGCCCAAAACGCCTGAATGGCAAGAAGCAGAGACCGGCGTGCCCGCGCGTGACGTGCGTGCGCTCGCCCGCAACTGGGCCCGCAAAAAGACTTACCTGTCCGTCGGGGCCGGGGGCGTCGGATTTGGCGGGGCGAACCGTGGTTCGAACGGCGCGCAATTTGCGCGCTGCATGGTCATGTTGATGGCGATGCAAGGGTGGGGCAAACCTGGAATCAACTTTGGCAATTTAACTGGCGGCAGCCCGATCGATCTGCACTTTTATTTCCCGGGTTATGCCGAAGGCGGGATTTCAGGCGACTTAGCGAATAGCTCCAGTGCGGTGAACAACTATACGCGTATGCCGCACGTCATCTCTATGAACCCTGTTAAACAAGTGATCCCCAAGCAGAAGACGCCGGAAGCTATTATCGACGGCGAAGCGGTGGGGTATCTGTGGGACTGTACGTCACAAGAAGCGCAGTTCACGCCGGCGCATTATCCTGCGCCGGGCTTTTCTCCGGTTCATATGATCTATCGCTATGGCGGTTCAATTTTCAGCACCGGGACTAAATCAGGACGATGGATCGACGCGTTCCGTCACGAGAGTATTGAGTGTATCGTCAACCAATCGATCTTTATGGAAGGCGAAACGAATTTTGCTGATGTGATCTTGCCGGCTTGCACGAATTTTGAGCGCTGGGACATTGGCGAGTGGAGCAACGCGGGCGGCTACGGTCATCATGCGCAGGAAATGCTCAACCACCGTGTCGTTGTGCTCCAACACAAGGCGATTGAACCCCTTGGCGAGTCTAAATCTGACTATCAGATATTCTCTGACCTGCTAGAGCGTTTCGGTCTCGGCTCAGTGTTTACCGAGGGCTGCAGCGAGCTTGACTGGTGCAAACGGATATTTGACAGCTCGGACCTTTCAGATCGGATTTCTTGGAAGGAATTCCTAAAGAAGGGCTATTATGTCGTTCCCGCCGCGCCTGAGGACGAGCGGCAACCGCTTGCGATGAACTGGTTTGCGGAGGGCCGCGCGAAAGATCAGCCTGAACCGATGCCGCTTCCCGCGCAATGGTCTGATATGTATGGCGAGGGACTTCAAACGCCGAGTGGGAAGTTTGAGTTCGTCCCGACAATTTTGCGGCGCATGGAAGATAAACAGCCTGATCGACCCGCTGTTAATCGCTACATTCCGTCCTGGGAGGGGCCGCAGGCGTCGGAGCTCTACAGCAAATATCCGCTGCAAATGGTCTGCAGCCATAGCCGATATAGCTTCCATACCCATGTCGATAACACCCCTTACACGGATCAAATTACCGACCATCGGGCCTTCATTGATGGTCACTATTTTTGGCTCTTGCGCATGAGCGATAAGGACGCGCGCGCGCGGGGCATTGAAGATCGCGATCTCGTCAAGATTTATAATGACCGCGGGATTGTCATCTGCGCAGCGGACGTGTCGGCGATGGTCGGCGAGGGGTCCGTCAAAGGCTTTCAATCCAGCGCGAAGTTCAATCTTGTTAAGGTCGGTAATGAGATGGTCGAGATCGGCGGTTGTTTGAATATGTTGACGCCGGATCGTTCGCAGACAAGCGGCACACATTCGATGGCGCCAAATTCAACACTCGTACAAGTCGAAAAATTTGAACAAAGAGAGGCGCTGATCAATGCCCGAGCAGCCTGAACAAAACAGCGGCGCGAAGAAATGGAATCTCATCATTGACGTGGCTAATGGCGTTCACGCCAATAGTGCGGTCATCGCCACTAAGGATGAGTATGTCGGCAATGATTATCCCGGCTACGCCGCGCCGCTGCCCGAGGAGGGCGGCGACATTATGTGGGTTGAGCGTAAAGTGCGCGGGCAAACGCCGATCAATGACTCAGCCTATCTCCTGAGAACGTGCAACCATTGCGACAATGGTCCTTGTCAAAAAGTGGGCGGCGATGCCGTGCAAAAGCGTGAGGATGGGATTGTCATTATCGATCCCGTTAAAGCTAAAGGGAAAAAGGAAATTGCTGACGCTTGTCCTTTTGGCGCCGTGATTTGGAATGAGGAATTGCAGCTACCCCAGCACTGGATTTTTGACGCGCATCTATTGGATCAAGGGTGGAGCCACCCGCGATGCGTCGACGTGTGCCCGGTCGGCGCGATTGAAGCGGTCAAAATTACGGACGAGGAAATGCAAGCACGTGTCGCGGCTGAAGGCCTGGAGGTTTTAAGGCCCGAGCTGAAAACGAAACCGCGCGTGTACTACCGCAATATGTATCGGTTCAATAAGTGCTTTGTTGGCGGGACCGTCTTGGCCAATCAGGGCGGCGTCATGGAAAACGCTGAAAATGCGACGGTTAAGCTTATGAAAGACGGCGCAGAGATTGGAACGACGACGACGGACGAATATGGCGAGTTTAAGATCGACAAGCTTGAACCCGATAGCGGCGCCTATAGCGTCGACATCCAGCATCCCGAGCTCGGACAAGCAAGCGCGCAGTTTGAGCTTAGCGACAGCCTCAATGTCGGCGAGATTGTTCTCACGTAATGACGACCAAGCGAGCATCTGCCTGTCTGTATAGCGAGCGGACCTGCGTTTTCATTGACCAATATCCATTTATCTGATAATTGAACGCTTGGTCAATTAAGTTAAGGGAGATGACCCCATGACGCTCAGCGAAAGCGCAATTGATCTATTCAGCGATGACACCCTCAATAATACGCCAGAGCGATACAAAGCATTGCGCGAGGCGGGGCCTATCGTCCGACTACAGAAAAATGATCTATACGCCGTCACCCATTTTGATGCGGTCAAAACGGCGCTGCGCGCCTCCGACAAGTTGATTAGCGGAAATGGCGTCGCCGCCAATGATGCGATCAATAACGCCGCGAACGAAGCGACGATCACAAGTGATGGGGCGACCCACAATCGACGACGTCAAATTTTGATGCGGCCGCTTATGCCAAAGTCTTTAGACGCCGTTCGCGAGCGCGTTGCGAAAACGGCGGACAAATTGGTGCTGGATTTGTTAGCGCGCGACGGGTTTTGCGGCGTCAAAGATTTTGCGTCTCACCTACCGCTATCGATCGTTGCGGAACTCGTCGGCCTAGAGGAGGAGGGGCGAGAGAATATGCTCGATTGGGCCGCAGCCACTTTTGACGTGTTGGGCCCGATGAACGATCGCACCAAATCTGCCCTAACGCGCGCGCTGGGCCTACTTGAGTATGTCAAAGAGCTGGGACCTGATCGCTTGATCCCTGGCGGCTGGGCTCATGCGATCATGCTTGCGCTCGAGAAAGACGAAATTACCGAGGGCGAGGCTGGGATGATGGTGGTGGACTACACGGCGCCGAGCCTCGACACGACAATTCTGGCGTCCGCACATATGTTGTGGCGCCTTGGCGTGACGCCAGGGGCCTTTGATCGAATTAAAGCTGATCCCGATTTAATCCCGGGCACCGTCAATGAAAGCGTGCGGTTAGCGTCGCCCATCAGAGCATTCACACGATTTACGGCAGAAGAGTATGTTTCCGACCACGGGACCATTCCTGCCGGCGAACGCGTCGCGGTCTTATACGCGAGTGCGAATTGGGATGAAGGCCACTACGACGACGCAGATCAGTTTCGTCCGGAGCGTAATCCGCGCGATCACGTCGGCTGGGGACACGGCGTTCACACCTGCGCCGGCATGCACCTTGCGCGGTTGGAAATGGAGGCGCTGCTCCGCGCTTTGGTCGCCCATGTGGAGACCATCGAAGTCGGTGAACCAAAACCGATTATGAATAACGTCCTGCAGGGGTTTGCCGAGTTGCCGGCGGTGATGCACTAAGCCGGCCCGTCGACTATACGCATGGGCGCTGGGACATCATTTATCTTCCGGGCGCACGCGCAGGCCATCGAAAATCATTGAAGCGACGACGTCCGCATGTCGTTCGATTTCCTTTTCGTCGCTTAAATCGCCGCCTTCAAAATAGTCCGCAAGATGGCGCGCGAAGAATGGCGTGGCGGCGCCAATCGCGGTTAGAAAGAATAGGGCGCGCGCGTCGACGGGATTTAAACCACTATTATCTTCGCTTAATTGCGCCACCGTCTCGCGCCAGCGCGCATTGGCCGGTCCAAAATAATTTGAATAAATATAGTCGAGCCGCGGCCCGCCTCGTGCGCCTTCGTCAAGCGCGATTTTGATTGATGCTGGATGCCGCGCGGCGAAAATAACGGTTTCGCGCACAAATGCCCTTGCTGCTTCCGCTGGCTTCATGCGTTCGTCGATTTCATCCACCAGTCGATAGGCAATTTCCGTGACCGTGCTGAATGCGAGATCAACGCCTGCTTCCCAAAGCGCTTGTTTAGACTCGAAATAATGATGAATAAGGCTGTGGCTAACCCCGAGGCCTCGCGCCAATGCACGGATCGACATGGCCTCAAACCCATCCATCGCGAACATGTCCAGCGCCGCTTCAATAATCTGCTCGCGTGTCACAGCGGGCGCATTGGCGATCGGGCGTCCCGGCGTTCGGCGTTTGGTTTGGACGCTCATAATGATGGCTCCTTTTTGGGCGCATAGGTAGTTGCGAGGGGTTCTCGATAAGCAGTTATCAAATTTTGCGCCGCCGTGCGCATTTTTGTTGACCCCGACTCATTTTTTCATTAATTGAACAGGCGGTCAATTAGAAATATGCCGTCGTTATTGGCTCGATAAGGAGACGACCGTCGCCACAGTTTTTGGACAGGGAGGGCCCCGAGAAGGGGCATTTTCAGACTATGAAAACGTATGCCGATCAGATCAAAAGCGTAAAAGATTACATCAATTTACCGTTCGCCTATGACCATTGGTATGTCGCGGGCTTCCGGGAAGAATTCGGTCGGGAGCCGAAAGCGAAAACACTTTTGGAACGCTCAATCGTTTTCTATCGCACTGAAGCGGGCGAAATCTCGGCGTTTCAAAATCGCTGCCTGCACCGGTCCTTCCCATTATCCGAAGGCTATTTAGAAGGCGATAACCTGGTGTGCCGGTACCATGGCATCCGGTACGCGCCAGACGGTTCTGTTGTACGCGTTCCGTGCCAAGACAAAAAGGCGAATAGAAAGCTACGAACATACCCGCTGCGCGAGCACGGGCCGTATGTATTTATCTGGATGGGAGATCCTGATCACCCTGAGATTGACGCTAAATTCCCGAACCTCTTTTTTCTTGAGGACGAAACTTATCGAACTGTCCATGACGAGATTGGGTTAGAAGGCAATTACCTGCTGATGCAGGAAAATCTCAACGATCTCACGCATTTTGCCTATCTACACAAAGATAGTTTTGGGTTTGACGATTCGTTTTTCGAAACCGAGCGTGTCGTTGAGAAAAGAGAAGACGGCGTGTACTGCAAATATATCGAAAAGCAGCCAACGAAATCGCTGAGCATCCTGCCCGTCGAAGCCCAAGAAGAGATGTTGGCCGCCGATGTCTCTGAGCGTTGGGACGAAGGTGTGGCGTTGTCGCCTGGCGTATTTCGCGGATATGCGCCGTTTTTTGCTGGCGCTGAAGACGATCCAAATCGCAAGACTTTCAATCAATATGTGTTGCATTATCTGACGCCGGAAACCAGATCCACAAGCCATTACTGGTGGTCAATTTCGGCCGACTATGGGCTCGACAATGATCTTTACTTTGAGATGCTGAAGGGCATCATCGGGACCGGCTTTGAAGAAGATCTTTGGGCCTGCAAACATATGCAGACCCTGCTCGACAATGACAAAATCGAATTTGATGAAATGATCATCGCGGGCGACCAAGCGGGCTTGTTATTCCGGCGCATGATGCTGGACTGGATAACTGCGGAGCATGGGGAATCGCCCCCCGACGCGTAGGTCAATTTTTCGCTGAAGGCAGAAAGCGCCCCGGTCGCCAAAAGCAACCGGGGCGCTTTTTTGACGGTGCGTTTTATGGGATAGTCAGCCCATAATGAACGCTGTTAAAAATACGTATCCGGCAATACGGACGCTCGAAGGCGCGGGGTTTGAAGTCCGACGGCCCCTGCCTTCAGCTGCTATTGGCAGTGTCGGTCCGTTTATTCTGCTCGATCACATGGGGCCGACAGTTGTCGAACCCTTGAAAGCCGTGGGTGCACCGACCCATCCCCATGCGGGGATTGAGACCATCACAGTCATCTTTGAGGGCGGCGGCCATCATAAGGATAGCCTTGGCAATGTGTCGACGACAGGGCCGGGAGAGGTGCAATGGATGCGTGCTGGCGCCGGCATTATCCATGACGAGGGGCCTTCGGACGAGATTTTGAAAAATGGCGGCAGGTCCCATGGCGCTCAGCTTTGGCTGGACATGCCGGGCGATAAGAAATTCGTAGCGCCTGACTACCGCCATTTGAGGCTCGACGATATTCCCGTGTTGTCC
>JBCDBM010000175.1:0-6903 GCA_039183665.1 Pseudomonadota bacterium
ACGTCGACAAGCGTATAGGGCGTTAGCACCGCGCACGTGTCGTCCATAAAATCTAAATTGCCTGACCAGCCTGTGGCGACGACAGGTTTGCCGAAAGCCATTGCCTCAGCCATGGTTAGGCCAAAGCCCTCAGAGCGATGTAGCGACAAAAAGATATCGCATGAGGCCATTAGGCGTCGTCGCTCATCCTCGGGAAGCGCATGGTCGATTAACGCAATTTGCGGATTTACATTGACGAGCCTTGTGATTGCCATGGCGGGCCCTTGATGTTCTTGCAAATTCCGTGTTTTGAGGATCAAGCGGCAATTCTCGCGCCCGCCGAGCCCTTCGTTGAAGGCGTTGATGGCGCCCAAAAGATTTTTGCGCTCGAGCGACGATCGGCCATCGGCCATTGTCAATACAGTGACGCCGTCTGCTTTGGGTTTGACAGTTTCAGCGGTTGGGTGAGGCAAATCCGATATCGAAACCGGGTGAGGGACGACACGCACGGGCAGACCAATTGCTTTGGCTATTGCCTCGGCGCTGAACTTGGAGGGCGTCCAGATCTCGCTCACAAGCGTTTCAGCTGCGCTCCATTCTTTGGGAATCGTCTCCAGTTCATAAACCCAATAGCCGATGACGCGCCACTTGCGATCCCCTCTATACCCCAAGCGCGCCAGCGCTTTGAGTGTTTCCGGCGCGTTAAAATGGAGAATAAGCGTTCCGATTGGTTCATCCGGGAAGGTCTGATATTTGCTGTCGCCCAGAAGATCTGTTTGGCGAAACGCATCGCTGAGATCGACACGCGTCACGGCAATACCGCTCTTTTCGAGACTGTCTGCGCACAGCCGCGCCGACTCGCCAATCCCACTTGCGGTTCGAAAAAGCCCCGCCACCACGATCGGTCCATTGACGGCCGCATCAAATTCCGCCGCTGTCCCCGCGGGTTTCGCGACGCGGCGCCGCCGGATCGCCGTTAAGAGATTGGACTTTAGGCTTCTTAGCATTGGTCGGCTTTCAAGAGGAAATGGCTTGTCAGACTCGCTATACATCTGCGCTCATTCACGCACTCAGGCTCATTCCTCGTTTTGCTTGTGCGCCGCAGTTGCTGCTTGCTCTGCACGTCGATATGCAATCGGTCAAGGACGCAGCCGGCGCTAGGGCGAGGATAGTAATGTTCAGTGAGAGGTGGTCAAAGGAGCTTCGCGGCGCGAGAATTTTCTCTGCCATGTTCGCCGCCGCGCTCATTGTTAGCGCCCTCGTCATCGGCTCACTTACCGCGCCATTTGTGAGGCCTGCGCCGCCTCAGGGTAAGCCGAACATTATATTCTTTTTTGCAGACGATCTCGCCTATTGGGCTATCGGCTCTCACCCCGGCGCTCAAGTCAAAACACCCAATATCGATCGGCTCATGCGCCAGGGCGTTCAGTTCGAAAATGCATTCAATATGGGCGCTTGGGACGGCGCGGTCTGTGTTGCGTCGCGGGCAATGCTTTTATCTGGGCGTCATTTGTGGGACGCGAAAACCGTCGTGGACGAGCAGTGGAAGAAGGGGGAGTGGGCGGCGCCGACCTGGGGCTCGCTCATGCGCGCTGAAGGCTACGAAACCTTTTTCACAGGGAAGTGGCATAGCGCTATCAGACCTGCGGCGGTCTTTGACGTGGTCGCGAGCATAAAACGCGGAATGCCGCGCGACGCTTGGAATTTTACGGTGATGGACGAGATCGCCGCGACGCTTCCGAGCCCAAAGCAATTCCCCGACGACGTTTTACCCGTGGGGTATAATCGCCCTCGCGATGACAGCGACAGCTCCTGGTCGCCGTCGGACCCGACATTCGGCGGCTATTGGGCCGGCGGCCTTCATTGGAGTGAAGGGCTCAGGGACGACGCAATTAGTTATATTCGCGCATTGGACGCGACGGCCGACCCCTTTTTCATGTTTTTATCGTTCAACGCGCCCCACGATCCGCGGCAGTCGCCCCAAAAATTTGTGGATCTCTATCCGCCCGACGATATTCAATTGCCGCCGAATTATTTGCCCGCCTATCCGTACAGGGATGACATTGGATCCGGCGCTTCTATCCGCGGCGAGTCTCTCGCCCCTATGCCGCGAACGCCCGACGCCATTCGCACTCATTTGGCTGAATACTATGCGCTCATAACCCATATGGACCAGCAAATCGGGCAGATCATGACGTCGCTTGACGAAACTGGCTTGCGCGAAAATACCTACATCGTGTTCACATCAGACAACGGTATCGCAATAGGCAGGCATGGCTTGATGGCTAAGCAGTCCATGTATGAGCACAGCGTTCGGGCGCCTTTCTCCATCTCTGGGCCGACGATACCGGTGGGTAAGGTTGTAAAATCGCCTATCTATTTGCAAGACGCCATGGCGACCGCATTAGCGCTTGCGGGCGCCGATAAACCTCCGGCGCTATTCTACAAGGATGTCGTACCGCTTATTGATGAAGACGCGGACGCACATTATCCCGCGATTTACGCCGCTTATAAAGATCTCCAGCGACTGATACGCAAGGAAGACTATAAGCTGATTGTCTATACACAGATTAATACGTTTCTATTGTTCGATCTTCGAGAAGATCCGCACGAAATCAATAATCTCGCAACAGATCCCGGCTATTCGGCGATCGTTGATACGTTGTTCCACGACCTTGTTGACTTGCAAGACAGTGTTGGCGATGAGCTTGATTTGGCGCCCATATATGCTGCTTGGATCGACCAGCAGTAGGGTGCGTTGTCCGACAGACTGTCCGTACACTCTCTTTAACTGGCGAAGAATATTCGCTCTGAGAGCCCCCTAAAACGGCGATTTGAAATCTTCGAATTTCGGCGCCGCTTTATCTTTATCCGACAGAATAGCCTTGTCAGGCCCCGTGGGCCAATCAATGCCGAGACTGTCCGACGCCCAGAACACAGCGCCGTCTGAAGGGCCGTGATAGAGGTTGGTTACCTTATAGGCGACGATCGTATTCGGCTCCAGCGTCATAAAGCCATGCAGGAAACCGGCAGGCGCCAAGAGTTGTTTGCGATTGTCGGCCGTTAATTCGTGTCCAACCCATTGCCCATAGGTGGACGAGTCGGCGCGTATATCAACGACGACATCAAAAACAGCGCCGCGCAACACTCGCACAAGTTTGTCTTGAGCGAAGGGCGGCGCTTGATAATGGAGGCCACGCACCGTGTACTTTGCGCGCGAGAGCGATTCATTGTCCTGAACGAACACCAAATCAGGCGCATGCGCGTCAAATTTCGCTTGATTATAGGTCTCGGTGAAATAGCCGCGCGCATCTTCAAAAACCGCTGGCGTAAACACCTTTATGTCCTTTATTGCAGTCTCGACGACATCCATCGCACTTACCCTTTACCCTTACGTGAAGATGCGATCTTCGGCGACCCGTTTGAGATACCCGCCATAGCCGCTTTTCAATAACGGCTCGGCAAGCTCCATCAGCTGCGCGGTGGTGATATACCGTTTGCGAAAGGCGATTTCTTCCACGCAACCGATCTTTAATCCTTGGCGCTCCTCGACCGTTTGCACAAATTGCGACGCCTGCAAAAGCGATGCGTAAGTGCCCGTGTCGAGCCAGGCAAAGCCACGGCCGAGAAGTTTGACGCTGAGCGCGCCGTCATTCAGATACATTTCGTTGAGCGTCGTGATTTCAAGTTCGCCGCGCGGGGAGGGCTTTACCGCCTTGGCGCGTTCGCATACCGTGTCGTCGTAAAAATAAAGCCCTGTCACAGCATAGTTCGATTTTGGTTGCGTTGGCTTTTCTTCGATGCTGATGGCGTTGCCGGCTTTATCGAATTCTACGACGCCATAACGTTCTGGGTCCTGTACATGGCTGCCAAAAACGACGGCGCCAGCTTCGAGCGCCGCCGCGTCTTCTAAGAGCGGCGGCAAACCATGGCCGTAGAAAATATTGTCGCCCAAAATCAGCGCGCAATTATCGCCGTCGATAAAGTCCTCGCCGATCACAAAAGCCTGCGCGAGACCTTCAGGTTTTGGCTGCACAGCATAAGACAGATTGATGCCCCAATCAGAACCATCGCCCAGGAGGCGCTGAAACACCGCTTGATCATCGGGTGTTGTGATAATCAAAATGTCTTTGATGCCCGCTAGCATAAGTGTTGAGAGCGGGTAATAGATCATCGGTTTGTCATAAACCGGGATGAGCTGCTTACACGCCGCTTTCGTGATCGGATAAAGCCTCGTGCCTGAGCCGCCAGCGAGAATGATGCCTTTCATCGGTGTGCCTTTTCTCTATCCGAACGGCTTACGACTTCGCGGAAAGACCGAGGCGTTGGTCATCATGTCCGCGCGCGCGAATGGCCTCCCACCACCAAGCGTTGTCGAGATACCAGCGCACGGTCTGCGCGAGGCCCTCTTCCACATTGGTTTTCGGGCGCCAGCCGAGGTCTTTTTCAATCTTTGTGGCGTCAATTGCGTACCGCAAATCATGGCCCGGGCGGTCCGTTACGAATTCGATGAGGGCGTCATGATTATTGGTTTGCGGCGACAGCTCGTCCATTAGCGTACAAATCGTCTGTACCAAGTCGATATTCCGTCGCTCGTTATTACCGCCCACATTGTATGTTTCGCCCAGAACGCCTTTTTCGAGGATAAGCAGCAGCGCGTCGGCGTGATCATCCACATAGAGCCAATCGCGCACATTCTCGCCTTTGCCGTAAACAGGAATGGGGCGCTGCTCCAGCGCGGCTAAGACAACAACCGGGATGAGCTTCTCTGGGAACTGGTAAGGGCCATAATTGTTCGAGCAATTGCTGGTGACGACCGGCAAACTAAACGTTTCGCCCCAGGCGCGCACCAGAAAGTCAGACCCCGCTTTGGAGGCCGAATACGGTGAGTTTGGTTTATAGGGTGTTTCTTCGGTAAAAAGACCTGTCGCGCCGAGCGCCCCGTATACTTCGTCCGTTGAGACATGATGGAAACGGAAGCGATCTTTACGCTCGCCCGAAAGCGTATCGTAATAACGCCGCGCTTGAGCGAGCAATTGATAGGTGCCGAGGAGATTGGTTTCAATGAAGGCGCCTGGCCCGTCGATCGAGCGGTCCACATGAGACTCAGCCGCCAAATGCATGATGGCGTCTGGTTGATGGGTATCCAGCGCAGCGAAAACCTGCTCTGGATCGCAGATATCGCCGTGGACGAAGGCGTATCCGGCTCGCTCCGACCAGCCTTTAAGATTGTCCAGATTGGCCGCATAGGTGAGCTTGTCGAAGTTCACCACCTCGAGCCCCCGGTCGAGCGCCATGCGCGCCACCGCCGAGCCGATGAACCCTGCGCCTCCGGTCACCAAAATCTTCATCGCGTCACCATCTATTCAAACGCTTTGTGCAGTCGCAGCATTACTCTGTCACGCAAAACTTGTGCAAAAGCGTGAACGCGTCCCCGAGAAGCCTCGATTTGCGCCGCCCTCGGCGGAAAAGTCGCATTTAGATGGTTAAGACCGCGCTAAATTCACGGGGAATTGGTCCTGATGGCGCGGGCGTCTGGCGTGTGTTTGCTTATATGCGTGTTGTCCACTCTTTCGGCCCCAATAGGTCGTTAAAGTGTCCGCGCTTTCGACGAGCGTCTCCGAGTTGGGGTGCTGGGTTGGTCGAACGCGTGCCGTTGGCGGGCCCACCTTCGGTCCGTTCGACCACGGCAGACCCCACGGTTCTGTTGCGATAACAGCGTCAAAGCGCTAGACACGCGTCCCCGAGGAGAGGCGCCGGAGTGGTTGCCCGCGCGCCGTCGGCGGGCCCATCTTCGGTCCGTTCAACCACGGCAAACCCCACGGTTCTGTTGCGATAGCGCCATCAAAGCGCTAGACACGCGTCCCCAAGGAGAGGTGCCGGAGTGGTTGAACGGGGCGGTCTCGAAAACCGTTGTGCGAGCAATCGTACCGAGGGTTCGAATCCCTCTCTCTCCGCCATCTTTTGCCTCGCGGCGCAAAGCGCCTCCGGCGGGGCGGCCTGGCTGGCCGAAGCGCAGTCGCGCTTTTGATTTGCGGACTTCGAACTAAAGCCCTCTCTCTCCGCCAGACAATTGTCACAACCAACCGTAACAAAAATATTATTGCTCAAGTTCGAATTTCTTCCCTTCACTATGTTCGAGAACGAATGTTCAACCATGTTGCCTGCGATAAAACCCATCCAACACAGATAGCCTGATCCAAGCTAGGCATCGCGATGGCCTCCAGTTTCGGAGAAATCGTGACGAGGATGCTATCAATGCGCCAACTGATGGAGCTAGGTCTATATTCGCACCAACACGTCGTGCCTCTCGTTAAGGCGGGCAAGTTCCCCAAGCCGGTGCAGCATGGACCAAATAGAGTGGGGTGGCTTGAAGACGAAGTGATGGATTGGCTCCGGCAACGATTGCATTGCCGCGAGGTAGGCCATCTACATTCGGCTCGCATTCGACTAACCATCGATCCCCGATGGCGTTCCGTTTGCTAAACTCTCAAGCGGTGCGGCGCCTCAACCGTCATTCGCTTTCAGCGGGCTGTGTAACCTGTTCGTCGGTCTCTTGTGATTCTGTCGGTGAAGAGACGCCTGAGTCCCCGTCCGAAAATGTAAACAAACTGTCGTCGCCATATATAAGCCGCGGTGGCTTCTCATACTCGTATAGCATAAGTGCGACACAGCGATCGGTCTTGGGATTACATATAGCATCGACCACAAACTGTTTGTCGTTCTGGATCGCGCCTTCCATTGGCGTTGTGACTACCTCTGATAGACCGAGCGTAAGGACGCCTGCCGCTCCGTAACCCAACGCGCGCCAGACTGATCCTTGCCGCCGCTGATAACGAAAACGATATTTCGTGTATGTTTCATCTATCTCCACCTGTTGAAGAGATTCGGCTGATTTTAGACCTTCAAAGCATATAATCGATC
>JBCDBM010000176.1:0-6866 GCA_039183665.1 Pseudomonadota bacterium
CAACAACGCATCACCAGCCAAAATCGCGGTCGCATCGTCAAACTTCTTATGAACCGACGGTCGGCCGCGGCGAAGATCGCTATCGTCCATCGCCGGCAGGTCATCATGAATAAGGCTGTAGCAATGGATCATCTCCACCGCACAGCCGACGCGCACGGAGCGCTCGCGAGGACACTCAAAGATGTCAGCCGCAGCGATGACCAAAAACGGCCGCAAGCGTTTGCCCCCGTTGAGTGCGCCCCAGCGCATGGCGTCAGCGACGCGGCCAAGAGGCCCGTCTTGGGTCGGCAGGAAATCGTCGAGCGCTTGTTCGACCAGGGCAGCCGTTTCGCGGATCGTCTGTGAAAATTCGGCCACGCCAGTTCCTTTTTTGACTCCAGAGCGACGCGCGCCCCCAATGCGCAGAGCGCCATTAGCTGTTCAGCTTGTCAATATCGCCGCGGCCCCGCTAAGAGCAAGGGTCTATTCGGACTCCCCTTTGTTGAAGGCCCAAGAGACAAGCCATGACGACCCGCACCCTTCCTGTTATCGAGCGCAATGGCATGGCCTTCGGCGTCGATCCAAAGCGGTCGCAAACCTTTAGCCTTCGGCAAGCGCGTTACTTCGAGATTATGCTTGAAGTCCAAGAGCGCTTTCCCGATCACTTCACGAGCTCGCCGCCGCCCGATAAACTGAAATTCCTCGATATTGGCGTGCAAAACGGCGTCTCAAAGAAGTACCTGGAGCTTATCGATCGCGGCGCGATTGACTACGCAGGGGCGGATTTGGCCCTTAACGACGAGCTTGAACGTCCTGAGGATTGGACCTTGTATTTCGGGGATTTCCAGAATGGCTATCCGGAAATCCCGAGCAACAGTTTTGATGTCGTGATTTGCGAGCAAGTTATCGAACACTTGCCCAGTTACGAAAAAGCGATGCAAGCCATTGAGCGCGTCGCGAAACCTGGCGGGCTGATCATTATCGGCGTGCCGATTTTTCCCGACGGGCTGCATCTTATTCGCCGATACGTTGTGCCGCCTTTAGACAAACTCCTGAAGCGCAAAAAAATTCGCGGTCATGTGCAGGCCTTTTCCCGGCGTTCGTTTGTTCAAGACATCAAGCGGTTGACCACACTCACCATAGAAAAAACCCGCGGGTTTCGGATCGTATCCGGGGGCGTTTTACGGCCTTTGGAAAACAAAGAATGGTATTGGCGCGCCAACCGAGAGATCGGTCGAAATCTGCCGGGCGCCTGTATTGAAATCCAGGTCGTCGCGACCAAGCCCTCAGCTGCGTAACGCGGCCGTTCGATTAGCGCCGATGGACGAAACCAAGCCCGTCGCAATCATCACACCGGCGCGCGATGAGACCGCGCTTACCGCGCCCGCCGCAATAATCGCAAATCACCTGTGCTGCTGCGTCTTTGCCTAAAAAGCGCGACAGCACTTCAACCGGCGCTGCGCCGCTGGCTGTTTCTGGCGCTCTATTCGTCGCGAAAGCCCGTGCTGATTCGACGGACGCACCGGGGAAGAAGTCGCTCAGCGTCCCTTCATCGCCGCCAATGCCGTGGATTGTGGCGACAAGATCACGGCGCCATGAATTCAGGATCAAAATGAACTGACCTTCGTCATAGCCGCCGGTGACGCTGACACCCGCCATGAGGAACAGTTCGTCTCGCTCGATCGCCGCAACACTAATGTGCAAATTCCGGTTCAACCGCTCGATGACGTCAATCGAGATCGGAAAACCAATAAACCGCGCGAGTAGGCCAATCTCAATTACCTGGCCGGATTGGGGCGCGTTTTGTAGCGCCGCCATGATAAAGTTAACGCCATTATCGCTTAAACCGTAGATCTTTAGCGGTCCGTCTTCAGCCACCGCCTCAACGCTGTCATAGTGCTTTTCTAGTGTCGCGACGACCTTGGACAGCGGCCATGTCGCTTGCGCGCTGCCGCCGCCAAAAAACCGGTTCAGCATCGATAACCCCTCGCAAATTTCCCCAACGCTCCAGACGCTACACGACAAAGGCGCCCTCGCCAATGTGAACGAGTGGTATTTTGCACTGCAACGCAAGACAGGGTATAGGATTCTTGGATAGATCGACTGACGGCTCGCCTGCCCCTGTGTTGCCCCCCGCAACCCTTGATGAAATAACGGCGAGGATGTGGGTTGGAAATGCGTGCGAGGGACGCCCTTATGACGTCGACGGGTGAAGAGTTGAAAGTAATGTTGGCGCAACCACGAGGGTTTTGCGCTGGCGTCGAACGGGCGATCGACATTGTCGAGCGTGCGCTCGAGAAGTATGGCGCACCCGTCTATGTGCGCCACGAGATAGTCCACAACAAACGCGTTGTTGACACTCTAAAAGCGCGCGGCGCAATTTTCGTTGAGGAAGTCGATGAGGTGCCCACCGGGGCCGTGACTGTCTTCTCAGCGCACGGCGTCTCTAAAAAAGTTGAAGACGGCGCATTGGTGCGCGAGCTTGGCGTGATCGACGCAACATGCCCGCTTGTCACCAAAGTTCACAAAGAAGGTCGTCGCTATGCGGCCAAAGGATATGACATCGTTTTGATCGGTCACTTGGGCCATCCGGAAGTGGAAGGCACCCTAGGACAAATTCCGGGTACGGTTCATGTGTTAGCGGAAGTGGAAGAGGTCGAGACGCTGGAAGTTGCTGACCCTGATCGGGTCGCTTTCGTGACGCAGACAACGCTATCGGTAAACGACACCAAAGACGTGATCGAAGCGTTGCGCAAACGCTTCCCGAATATCGTAGGCCCAGACACGCGTGATATTTGTTACGCGACGCAGAACCGCCAAAGCGCGGTTATTGAGCTTTCACGGCAAGTGGATTTGCTTTTGGTTGTCGGCGCGCACAACAGTTCGAATTCAAACCGGCTGCGTGAAATCGGCGAGAACTTCGGCGTGCCGAGTTACCTTATCGAAGACGCAACGATGTTCGAGCCGGAATGGTTGGAGGGCGTGGCGTCCGTCGGCATAACCGCCGGCGCCTCAGCGCCGGAAACGCTTGTGCAAGAAACCATCTCTCGGCTTCGCGAATTTCGCACCATCACAGTAGAAACGCTCGACGGCGTCGAAGAGAATATCCATTTCAAATTGCCCAAAGACCTCGCTGACGTTGAGCGTCCAAAAGACGCCATGGAAGCTTGGGCCGTAGAAACAGCCTAAACGACAAGAAACGCCAGCGCGCCCAGAGCAATGCGCGCGACACCCTTTGTGGAGCCAGACCAATGACCGTATCACTGCATCAACAAGCCCGGGTCGGCGCCTATGTCGTGAAACAGCAGCTATTAGGGCGCAAAAAATACCCGTTGGTGCTGTTCTTGGAGCCGCTGTTCCGCTGCAATCTGGCGTGCCCAGGATGCGGTAAAATCGACTACCCGGCGCCGATCTTAAACAAGCGCCTCAGCCCACAAGAGTGTTTCGACGCGGTCGACGAATGCGGCGCGCCTGTTGTCGCTATTCCGGGCGGTGAACCGCTCATCCACAAAGAGATTGGCGAGATTGTCGAAGGCATCGTGGCGCGTAAGAAGTTCGTGTCGCTATGCACGAATGCGTTGCTGCTTGAGAAGAAAATGCACCTTTTCAAGCCGTCGCCATTCTTGTTTTTCTCTGTCCATCTTGATGGCTTGGAAGAAGAACATGACGTCGCTGTTGACCAAAAAGGCACGTTTAAGATTGCGGTCAAAGCGATCAAAGCGGCCCAAGAGGCTGGCTTCCAGGTCAATGTGAACGCGACGATCTTTGACAATATGTCCGCTGTGCAAGTTGCGGATTATCTCGATTTTGCCACGGATCTCGGCGTCAATATTTCGATTTCGCCGGGTTACGCTTATGAGCGCGCCGAGGACCAGCAACACTTCCTTTCACGTAAAAGGACGAAGGACCTCTTCCGCGACGTGTTCAAATTGGCCAAAGAACGCAATCGCAAATGGAGCCTATCGCACTCAACGCTCTTTCTCGATTTTCTGGCGGGCAACCAGGAGTATCACTGCACCCCGTGGGGTTCTCCCACGCGCAACGTCTTTGGCTGGCAAAAGCCCTGTTATTTGCTTGGCGAGGGCTATGTTTCCACATTCAAAGAATTGATGGAAACAACGGAATGGGAAAAATACGGCACCGGTAAGTATGAAAAGTGCGCCAACTGTATGGCCCATTGCGGCTATGAGCCCACAGCCGCCATGGACGCCGTGAAAAACCCGTTCAAGACGTTCAAGCTGTCGACGATCTTTAAGATCAAGACCGAAGGACCGATGGCGCCGGAAATAGATCTTTCCAATGCGCGGCCGGCGGTTGACGTGCACGAGAAAATTGTCGCCGACGAAATGGACAAGATCCGCAAGGAAAAAGAAGGCGCAGCAGCGCGTAAAAAAGCGGCGACCCTGATCGATAAGACCAAGGAAGCTGCCGCCTGACGTTCAGCTATAAATCCAGCGCGTCGTAGAGACGTTGGAATATTGGTCCGAGGTTGCCGCGCAGCGTTTTGAGTGCGGCGGCGGAATCTGCGCCCAATTTCATCAATTCAGGGAATTGTTTGGGGTCGCGCATTGCGGCCTCAATCGTTTTCAGCACCCGCGTTGATCCGTCGGGCGCAACTGCGTTCGCGGCTGCCGACGGCAAAGCGCGATCCGCCGGATCAGCGATCGCCCGCACCGCTAGGAACGGGATGTTTGCTCTCGCAGAGACCCGCGCCGCGCCGTGACTCTCCATATCAACCGCGAGCGCCATCGTGCTCTCAAAAAGGCGCGCTTTTTCAGCCGCGCCGGTGATCAACAAATCAGATCCGAAAATGCGCCCGCGAGCACCTCGCGCATCACCAACCGGGATGCTCTCAAGTAGCCGCTCATCGCAAAATAGCGGTTCCCCTGCGGCATCAATAACAGCGTCGGCGATAATGAGATCGCCAGGGTGAAGTTTAGGATCTAGCCCGCCAGAAACCCCAACAGAAAAGAGCGCCCTTGCGCCCGCTGCAACAAACTGATCTGCAATCTCTTCGGCGCGCTTTGCGTTCGCGCCGGAGACGCCAACACGCACGCGTGTATCATTGACGGCTCGGTCGACGACCCGCGCCTCAGATTTTAAACCGCAAACAACGCCGATAAAGCTCATCTTATGGTCAGCCCATGCCTGCCGCGAGATATCGCTAGGTTCCACTGCGCAGCGCGTTCAGGGCGAGCGCCGCAGCGTTGTTGCCAGATCGGATCGAGCCTTCAATGGTCGCCGGTACGCCCGTATCAATATGATCGCCCGCTAAAAACAAGTTCTTGTATTGGGTCTCCGGCTGTAATCGCTGCCGAACGCCCTCGGGTGATTGATCGGGCGTAGCGCGTTTCTCCCGTATAACGCGGACTTTCTCATAGTCCTCTTCTTGTAATTTCAACGCCGTTTTGACCTCAGCCCAAATTTTCGCAACCACTGTATCATTGGGCAGATCATCGGTACCCAATGCATCTGAGGCGGAAGTTGTGACACTTACCACATCGTCGCGCACAAAGGCCCATTGTCCATCGCTGGAAACCATGCCGATAAACGGGCTTTGTCCCAACACATCTCCCGAAACCGGCTCGCTTATTCGGAAGTGAATGTTCAATATGCTGGCGTCATCTGTAGGCGGATTAAGTTCTGGCATGATCTGCTTCAAGCGCGTCGGCGGCAACGCGAAGATCACCTGATCGCCCTCGTCAACGATAACCGTTTCATCGGGAAAATTGAGACTAGAGACGCGTCCGCCTTCCATCCACGCGTTTCGCAAGCGCGTCTTGAGCCGCACGGCGCCGCCATTTCTTTCAACGAAAGCCACCGCCGGATCGATAAAGGACGGTCCTAACCCCAATCGCGCGACTCGCGGCGTAGAGGCCTGTCCCCCCAATAGAAATGTCTCGCGAATAACCCGCCACAAAAGTTGCGCCGAGCCGCGATCAGGCGTCGTATTGAGCACCGCCAGTGTTAGCGGTTCCCAAAAGCGGTTAAACAAAACGCTATTTTTATCAACAATATCCGAGACAGTCTTGTCAGCCCCAGCGAAGGCGATTGCCCCCGCTTTCACATAGTCCAAGACCTTTGTTTCCGGCACGCGCCACTCTTTGTCGAAGACCCAAAACGGGATCGGTCCATCGTTGATGCGTACCGTCCATCGCGCACCGCTCTTTACGTCCACAAAAGGATAGGTCGCGAACTCCGGTCCGATGAGCGGGTCTTCCGCGCCGATCGTTTTTAGATAGCTGAGCGCGGCGCGATTGCCGGACATGATCAAATGGTTGCCGTTGTCGATATCGCGCTCAAGATGTTTATCGTGGAACGACCGACACCGGCCGCCAGCCTGACTGGCGCTATCGTAAACCAGGACGTCGACGCCCTGCTCGCTCAACCGGGTCGCGGCGGCGAGCCCTGATAAACCCGCCCCAATAATATGGATGCGGCTCATGACGATATTTTCGGCGCGACGAACCATCGCGCTGCGATGGCTGCTTTTTCAAACTTAGAGAGGGTCGGCTTGGGCTGTCCGTTTTCCCACCCGCGGGCGATCATAAGCTCCAAATACCGTTCGTATACGCCCATCATTAGCAGCGCAGGGCGCAAAAGCCGCCAGTCGAGCGACGGCAGGACCGCGCGGACATCGGCAAACTTTTGTAAAGCGTATTGCGCGAGATCCTCGCGAACCCGAGGCAAACCAGAGTCATCGGAGATGGTCCCAGGGTCCGGCGCGCATCCATGGTGTTCGAGAAGTTCCCGCGGGAGATAAAGGCGACCATCGAGCGCGTCTTCTTCAACGTCACGCAAAATGTTGGTGAGCTGCAACGCGTCACCCAATGACAACGCGAATGTTTCAGCGTCCTTTGATTGCGGCGCGCCAAACACCGGCATGG
>JBCDBM010000177.1:0-6848 GCA_039183665.1 Pseudomonadota bacterium
CAAACGGCTATAAGACCGCCTATGCGCACCTGAAAGGTTTTGCACGCAGCACTAAGACAGGCAAGCGCGTGCGCCAAGGGGACATTATCGGCTATGTGGGCACGACGGGGCGATCGACGGGCCCGCATCTTCATTACGAAGTCCATTTGAACGGCAAAGCAATTAATCCACAGAAGCTCAAAATCGCGACGACGAAGAAGTTAAACGCGGCGGATCTCGATCGGTTCGAAATTCACCGCGACATGATCAACGCGTCGCGCCCCTGGGCGAAAGAGCAAACAGCGCAACTTGACGGATCCGCCCAAAACGAAACGTAGCGCTAGCACCACCAGAATTCGAACAGCCTTAGACGCCCTGTGCCAACCGCCGTCAAAAAGCAGCTTGCGAGCCCGTTGGTCAGCAGGAAGTACGATATCCGAATTTGGTCATTTCAACACTTGAACGTATTCCGCAGTTCCAACCTAGTGAAACAGACAGATAGGACGAGCACTCATTTCGTTCAGCCGGCCCTCCCAACCTTCACTATTGGAACGAAAAGAACTCCACGAGTTGGCCGTCGGGGTCTTCAACCTTGAGAATCTGAATGCCTGGCTCAACGATAATCGCCGGCGCTGATTTTTCAGTAGCCCGAGCGACACGCTCTCGCATTTCTTCAAGATCACCTGATTGAATATACGGAACTGCGCCGGCGCCGGGTTGAGATCCAGGGGCGTATTTTTCACGCGAAGCGATCGCAAACCACCCCCCTTCGATGTCAAACGCAATAAAATCAGGAAGACGAATAACGGGGTCTTTTTCAAAGAGGGTCTGATAAAAAACCGCGGAGCGCTGAAGATCGTCAGAAGCAACATAGACGCCCATCGCTTGAACTGCCTTGGCCTTATCGTCGGAATTCGGTTGCGCTCTGAGCGGCGTGCTCGTCGTGAACACAACCATAATCAATAGAAATAGTCTCATTGTTCGTATTCCCTTTCGATCACGACCAAGCCATCAAAAACCATTCAGCATATTGTTTTCCGTATACATACTATACAGCGAGTTTGTTTTCTCAGGAATTTTCCTTGGAGTTGACGGTGCTCGATTTCCTGAACCGCCTATCGCGGCGCGCCCTATGCACATATTAAGAGAGACGCGCCGGACCGGAAACGCCCCAAATGTGATGACCGGACCAGGAAGCACTAACGCAATCGACAATGAAGTGAGCGAGGCTTGGTCTCGAAACTGACGACCCATTCTCGGGAAGTGCGTCTCGAGTCGAACGATATCGCGTCTCATCCGCATCGGTCAAAAATCCACAACGCGCTACAGTGATATCGATATCGGCATTGAAAAGTAGTTGCTCCATCAGCGTGGCATTTTGAACGACATGGGGCACGATTGCCGCGAGGATCCGATCGACTAGTCGTTGCGGCTTGAAGAGCAACGCGCTTGACGTGACGATTACCTTCCTTACGCCCGTATCGCGCGCCGCGTCGACAATGGCCCGCGCAGATAGGGGATAAATCGAGGTCGCGCGTTTCGTCGGGCTCCTGCCTCCCAGGGTGGAGATGACGGCGTCATGATTACGAAAGACCTCGGTCAGAAACTTCGGATCGCACGGGTCTCCAACGACACCCGTCAATCGATCATGTCGGATCGTTGGTCGTTTAGTTTCATCGCGGACAACGGCGGTGACTTTGGCCCCATTGCCAAGCAGACGAGTAACAACACGATTTCCTGTACGCCCGTTTGCGCCGAGAACGACGAGTTTCATAACTGTTCCAATCTTTTCGCTTGGAACGGCTATAAATTATACGGATTTCGACAGTAACCCACTAAATAATTTGATTTGGTATACAAAAATCCATGCTATTAACGCGCGGATGAATTGGAACTCAATATCGTTCGATTGGAATTACGCGCGCGCTTTCCTAGCCGTTGCCGAAGAAAAATCGCTGACGGCTGCGGCTGAAGCACTTCGTGTGACGCAACCAACCATCAGTCGACAGATCACGGCGCTGGAAGAAAATCTAGAAGTGACGCTGTTTGAGCGAACGGGCCGATCTGTAACGATCACAGAAGCCGGGGCCGAACTTTTGGACCATGTCCGGACGATGGCTAAAGGCGCCAACCTGATGTCACTCGCAGCGTCCGGTCAGTCGGATAATATTGAAGGCCAAGTGCGTATTACCGCGTCCGAAATGACCGCTGCCTATCTACTGCCCCCGATGTTGGAACGACTACGGAGTGTTGCGCCGCTATTGGAGATCGATATCGTCGCGGACAACGAGGTTCGCGATCTCATTCAACGCCAGGCCGATATCGCTATCCGGCACGTTCGTCCCGAACAGCCTAACTTGGTGGCCAAGCTCGTTGGCGACGGGCCAACACGGTTTTATGCGGTCCAAAAATATGTCGAAACGTATGGTGACCCGACGGCGAGCGCTGATCTATCGGAGCACCAGTTCGTCAGTTATGGCGATGTAGAGCGAATGTTGGGATACTTAACGCCCCTCGGATTGAAATTAACGCGGAGGAACTTCCGGTATGTTTCTCAATCCCAGCTTGTCGAATGGGAAATCGCCCGAAATGGGCACGCAATCTCGATAATGCCGGATAAGATCGCGGAGAAGTTCTCGGAGTTCTTTCCAGTTCTTACTGAAATTGGCCCGTTCTCAATCCCCACTTGGCTAATTGCCCATCGGGAGTTGCGCACGAGCCGTCGCATAAGACTGGTGTACGATCTCCTTGCAGATGGTCTCTCCGGAAAACCATCGTAAACACGCAACATACAGGCGCAATCAACGCGTCACGACAACACTTGTTCGGCGAACAGAGTGTTTCCCGCCGCGCCGCGCTATCAGACTCGCACCCGCCGCCTAGCCTTTTCGCTTCATCTCTTCGAGAACCTCGGCGACGTAAGCGTCGAGATCAATATCGCCTGTGAGCCGGCCTTTTAGCCGCTCTTTGACAGCAGACGGCAATTGGGACGCATCCGCCCCACCGCCGGCTTTGATCGTATCGCGGATCAGCTCTTTCAGACTTTCCGGGTCAGGTTTCCAGCTCGGCTCAGTCATTGATTGCGCCCTCGCTTAGTTGAGTAATGCGCCTTTGGGCGCACCATTTTGCGGACGGGCCCCGACGGAGAATACGTCACGACCTTGAGCGGGCGCGCCATTGATCGTGAGACCCGTTTCGTCTGATGAAATTTCTAAAGTCTCACCATCGCTAATTTTCCCCGCCAGCAGAAGCTCCGCAAGCGGATCTTGAAGCTTTTTCTGGATCACGCGCTTTAGCGGCCGCGCACCATATACGGGGTCGTAGCCTTGGTCGCCAAGCCACCCGCGCGCCTTGTCGTCCAGTTCCAGCTGAATTTTGCGATCAACCAGGAGTTTCTGCAAGCGCCCGATTTGAATATCAACAATGGCGTCCATATGTGCTCGAGCTAAACGATGGAAAAGAATAATCTCATCCAGTCGGTTTAAGAACTCGGGACGGAACTTCGCTCGCACGGCGTCCATCACCAATCCGCGGACAGCGTCAGAGTCTTCGCCGTCGGCTTGCGCGGCTAGGTGTTCCGCACCCAGATTAGACGTCATGATGATGAGCGTATTTTTGAAGTCCACTGTGTGGCCTTGCCCATCGGTCAAGCGTCCATCATCCAGCACTTGCAACAGCACGTTGAAGACATCCGGATGCGCTTTTTCGATTTCGTCGAAAAGGACGACTTGATAAGGCCTGCGCCGCACGCGCTCGGTCAGGACGCCCCCCTCTTCATAACCCACATAGCCCGGAGGCGCGCCGATCAATCGAGCGACGGAATGTTTCTCCATAAACTCTGACATATCGATGCGCGCAATCGCTGTCTCATCATCGAATAAGAACTCGGCGAGCGCCTTGGTGAGTTCTGTTTTACCGACGCCCGTCGGCCCTAAGAATAGGAATGAGCCCATGGGTCGGTTCGGATCTTTTAGCCCGGCTCGCGCTCGGCGCACCGCTGCAGACACAGCCTCTACCGCTTCAGCTTGGCCGACGACGCGATCGCCAATCGCCGTTTCCATGGCGAGAAGCTTCTCTCGTTCGCCTTCCAACATCTTTTCGACAGGAACGCCTGTCCAACGCGAAACAACGCCGGCAATATGTTCTTCGTCCACGACCTCTTGGACGAGTGCATTGCGTTCTTGGTTCTCGCTTGCCGCATCGGCTTCAGAAAGCTGCTTTTCTAATCCTGGAATCTGCCCATATTTAATTTCCGACGCGCCGGCCAAGTCGCCGCGCCGTTCCGCTTCCGCCAGCGCTTGGCGCGCCCGGTCCAGCTCTTCTTTAATTTTTGTCGCAGAAGCCAAGCTTTCTTTTTCAGAACGCCAACGCGCCGTGAGCGCCGCTGATTTTTGTTCCAGCTCCGCAAGTTCCGCATCAAGCTTTTCAAGCCGATCTTGCGAGGCCGCATCATCTTCCTTTTTGAGCGCCTCGCGCTCGATTTTCATTTGGACGATGCGGCGGTCGAGCTCGTCCAACTCTTCGGGCTTTGAATCAACTTCCATGCGCAAGCGCGAGGCCGCCTCATCCACCAAATCGATCGCTTTGTCGGGCAGAAACCGATCCGTGATATAGCGATGAGAGAGCGTCGCCGCGCCCACAATCGCACTGTCTGAAATCCGCACCCCGTGATGGAGTTCGTATTTTTCTTTTAAGCCGCGAAGGATCGAGATCGTGTCCTCGACGCTCGGCTCGTCAATGAACACAGCCTGGAACCGCCGCGCTAGGGCTGCGTCTTTCTCAACATATTTTTTGTATTCATCCAGCGTTGTCGCGCCGACGCAGTGAAGCTCACCGCGCGCCAGCGCGGGTTTCAACAAGTTTGACGCATCCATGGCGCCGTCGGTTTTCCCCGCGCCCACAAGGGTGTGCATTTCATCGATGAACAATATGATTTGACCGTCGGCGCTCGTGACTTCTTGCAAAACCGATTTCAGCCGCTCTTCAAATTCGCCGCGATATTTCGCGCCGGCAATAAGCGCGCCCATATCGAGCGCGAGCAGGCTTTTGTCTTTCAAGCTCTCGGGGACGTCGCCGTTGATGATCCGCAGCGCAAGGCCCTCAGCGATCGCGGTTTTGCCAACGCCGGGCTCGCCAATAAGCACGGGGTTATTCTTTGTACGGCGCGACAAGACTTGCATCGTCCGACGGATTTCATCATCGCGACCGATCACGGGATCTAGCTTCCCGTCGCGCGCGGCTTCGGTTAAGTCGCGCGCATAGCGTTTTAGCGCATCATAGGCCTGCTCAGCAGAAGCCGTATCGGCGGTGCGCCCTTTGCGGATCTCGTTGATAGCCGTGTTTAAGCTCTGCGCCGTGACGCCCGCATCTTTTAAGATCGCCGCCGTGCCTGCTTCGGCTTCAATAGCGAGCGCGGTGAGCAGACGCTCAGCGGTGACGAATTTGTCGCCCGCTTTTTTGCCGATTTCTTCTGCTGTGGCGAAGACTTTTGCGAGCGGCGGGGCAAGATAGACCTGGCCGCTACCGCCTTGCACTTTGGGGAGTTTCGCGAGCGCGTCTTCGACGCCGTGAAGCGCAGCTTCCGGCTTCCCGCCAGCAGCGCGAATGAGGTTGGCCGCCAATCCCTCTTGGTCGTCGAGCAGCGCTTTTAAGAGGTGTTCTGGCGTGAACTGTTGATGATTGTCGCGCACCGCAATGGTTTGCGCGGCCTGAATGAGACCGCGAGCGCGGTCGGTATAGTTTTCAAATTGCATTTCGACCTCAGTTGAGCGTCAAAAGGTTAATATCGCGCCCCAAACCAGGCGACGCGGGGTTCTATTAGTAAATGGGGTCGAACGCCAGGATGGCAAGGCGCACGCAAGCAACTTGCGTGAAAACACACCTCCAGCTTTCACAACAGTTCTGGCCGTCCGAAATTTTTAGGCAGCCTTGTCCAATGCCATTGCTGCGGCTTTCTGAATGAGAAACGACAAAGAACGAGTCTAATTCAGGGATTATGCCTCAATATCCGATTATTAGAGCGCACAAATTACTTCCTTGGATTCTATATTTTGTTCTGATTTAAAAGCAGAATTGTTATCAACTAGACATTCAAGTCTGTACATGCATTTGTTATGTCATCAAAGCGACAAGTGGAGGCATCGATGGACACGCAAATCTTGAAGCATGGCCAACTCGCAAGATTGTTTCCAGTCCTTCCGGATTCGCAGAAAGAGCAGAAGACGCTCTCAATTTTCTTAGCCGCGATAACCTCAGTCAAACCATTAGCCGAGCGCTGTCTTGCGATCGTGGATCAAAAAATAGGCAAACGAACTGACGTCAAGTGCTTTACTGAAGTCACTCTTACAAACGAGATAAAGGGGTTCAAAGACCGACCCGACGCTCTATTAGTAGTTAAGTCCGGGAAGCGTTCGTGGAGCGCATTGATTGAAGCCAAAACAGGCAAAAACTTGCTGGACTCGGATCAGATCGAAAGATATCTGCAGCTGGCGAAAGTGAACGGGGTTGATGCGGTCATCACGATTTCCAACCAACTAACTCCATCGCCAAGAATACATCCCATTTGGTCCAGAGCACTCCCGAAGAACCTGGAGCTGTTTCATATTTCTTGGGCTGCGATCCTAACACAAGCTTTCCTTCTTATCGCGAGTAAAACAGATCCATTTGAAAATGACGACGAGGCATTCATTACTAGTGAGTTTATCCGGTACTTAGAACATCCGATGTCGGGTGTTTTGCCGCTTAGTCAAATGAACAAAGAGTGGCCTGATCTCGTTAAGGCGGTGCAAAGCGGCCATCCACCCAACCCAAAAACTCCCGAGGTCGCGTCAATGGTTGCGATGTGGCACCAGGAAGCTAGAGACGTGGCG
>JBCDBM010000178.1:0-6815 GCA_039183665.1 Pseudomonadota bacterium
CGCCCCCGTCGCCGGGGTGGATGAAGCGGGTCGCGGGCCCCTTGCCGGCCCTGTGGTCGCCGCAGCCGTCATTATCGATCGAAGTTGCGCGCCCATGGGCGTGCGCGATTCAAAAACCCTGAGCGAACAGCGCCGCGATACAATCGCCGCGGAAATCCGGGCGTGCGCCGCGGTGGGCGTCGGGATCGCAACCGTCGAAGAGATCGACGAGATCAACATCCTCCAGGCGAGCTTGCTCGCCATGGCGCGCGCGGTCGCGGATTTGCCGACGCCGCCCACCGCATGTCTGATCGACGGCAATTTCGCGCCAGAGCTGCCCTGTCCCGCGCATCCGATTGTGAAAGGCGACGCCAAATCCCTATCCATCGCGGCTGCGTCCATCATCGCGAAGACCACGCGCGATCACATCATGAAAGAGCTGGCCCAAGAATTCCCGCATTACGCGTGGGCGCAAAATAAGGGCTATGGCGCCCCCGCGCACAAACAAGCGCTCCGCGAGCATGGCGTGACGCCCCATCACCGCAAGAGCTTTGCGCCCATTCGAGATATACTGTGTGCGGACTCTTAAGCGGTGCGTTAGGCGCGCGTTAACCCGCCCTAAGATTTCATTAACGCGATCAATTTGCGAAAAAAATTCGCCCCGACCTTGACGCGGGACTCGCGCCGACTCAGACTGCCGCGCCCTTGCAGGGGTGGGAGACCGGCGATGCCAGCGCGCAAAAAAAACTCAACCTCGGCGATCGATGATCGCCTCGATACAATCATTAAAGGCGACTGCGTTGAAACGATGCGCGCCTTGCCCGACGCCTGCGTCGATCTCGTCTTCGCCGACCCGCCCTACAACTTGCAATTGGGCGGAGATTTGACGCGTCCGGATAATTCGCGCGTCGACGGCGTCGACGATGAATGGGACAAGTTTGATTCCTTCGCCGCCTACGATGCGTTCACCCGCGCGTGGCTCACAGAGGCGCGTCGCGTGTTAAAGCCCAATGGCGCGATCTGGGTTATTGGCGCCTATCACAATATCTTCCGCGTGGGCGCGGCGCTGCAAGACGAAGGCTTTTGGATTTTGAATGACGTGGTGTGGCGCAAATCCAACCCGATGCCGAACTTCCGCGGCACGCGCCTCACCAACGCCCATGAAACGCTGATCTGGGCCTCAAAATCAAAAGACGCGAAATACACCTTCAATTATCGCGCGCTGAAGACCGCCAATGACGATTTGCAAATGCGCTCCGATTGGGAGTTTCCCATTTGCACCGGCGCGGAGCGCATCAAAACCGCAAAAGGGGCCAAAGCGCACCCCACGCAAAAGCCGGAGTCATTGCTCTATCGAGTTTTGATCGCCTCGACAAAAACCAACGACGTCGTGCTTGATCCGTTTTTTGGCTCGGGGACGACAGGGGCGGCCGCCAAATATCTTAATCGCCGTTTCATCGGGATTGAGCGGGACGCCACCTATATTGCGGCGGCTAAAAAACGCATTGCAAAAGTTATTCCGTTAACAGATGATTCATTGATGACACAGCCAGAGCCCAAAGCGGCCGCGCGCGTGCCCTTTGGCTCGGTGGTGGAACATCGGCTCATAAAGCCCGGCGAGAAACTTTACTCGCCGCGCAAAAACGTGGAAGCGAAAGTCCGCGCGGACGGCTCGCTCTTCGTGCGCGAGAATGGCGAGGAGATCCAAGGATCAATCCACAAAGTGGGCGCAGCGGTGCAAAAAGCCAAAGCGTGTAACGGCTGGACTTATTGGCATTACGAAGCCAAGACAGGATTGAAGCCCATCGATTTTTTGCGCGATAAAATGCGTAAAGAGATGAAGGCTTAAAGCGCCAAAACCTCAACCGCTTTTCGCATCACCGTTGGCAATTTCGCCTCATCCGGCTTCATCCAAACCATGGTGCTGGGCTTTCGAAAGCCCTTCGGCGCACGCGCGCGATACACGTCAAGCTCAAGACGAAAATGCGTGAAGACATGGGTGATTTTTCCCGCCTGCGCCCAATCGACGGTTGTGGGCGCGCCCGCCTCTTTGTTCATCAGTGTTGGCTCCCAGCGCGTGCCCGGCAGCCCTAGCATACCGCCCAACAAGCCTTTCTCAGGGCGCCGCTCCAGCAGGATGTCGCCGCGCCCGTTAAACAGCGCAAAGGCGACGCCACGCCGGATGGGTTTTTTACGCTTTGGCGGTTTAACGGGATAGCGCTCGGGCGATGGCGCTTTTGAAGCTTTGCAATTGTCAGTTATGGGGCACGCGTTGCAGGCTGGCGCCCGCGGCCGGCAAATGGTCGCGCCAAGATCCATCAAGCTTTGCGCAAAATCGCCCGAGCGCGCGTCGGGCCAAATTTCCGCGGTGCGCGTCCCGATCTCTTTTTTGGCCAAAGGCAGCGGCGTATCAATCGCAAATAGTCGCGAGACAACGCGTTCAACATTGCCATCGACGACGGCGCAGGGGCGATCAAATGCAATGGCGGCGATCGCCGCCGCTGTATAAGCGCCAATACCGGGGAGTTCGCGCAACCCATCTTCCGTATCCGGAAAAATACCGTCATGTTCGCTTGCGATAGCTTGCGCGCAAGCGTGCAAATTCCGCGCGCGTGCGTAATAGCCAAGCCCCGCCCAGGCGGCGAGCACATCATCGCGGGGCGCGTCAGCAAGATCGCTAACGCTCGGCCATTGCCCCAGGAACAGGTCAAATCGCGGGCGCACGGTCGCCACCGTCGTTTGCTGCAACATGATTTCCGACAGCCAAACGCGATAGGGATCGGGTTTCACCCCGCGTTTGCGCGCATCAGGTCCAACGCGCCACGGCAAAACGCGGGCGTTCTGATCATACCAGCGCAACAGCGTGTTCGAGACTGGGGAAAGCTTCGCGTCATCGCGCGTTTCGAAGGCCATCAGATCACTATAAGATACAGAATGCTGGGCGCAGCGAAAAATGCGCCCCTTATCCGCGAAAGATGTAGAAGCGCAATTCAGATACGCAAAGGATGTGAATGCGTCAGCCTGTTGAAACCAAACGACAGCGTCGCGCGCCGCCGCGGCTTGGCGTTTACGGAGCGCGGCTCATGGCGCGGCTTGCACGCAAAACCCGCCTCGCGGACCCGGAGCTTGTGGAGCGGTGGCGCACAATTGTGGGGCCGGACATCGCCGATTTGGGCCGCCCGGGTCGCATCGCTGGGGGCCATGGCGGGCGAACCCTGGAAATTGTGGCGCGCAATGGCGCGGCGGCGGCGGCGCTGCAAATGCGCATTGATGAAATTATTCTGGCCGTGAACGGCTATCTCGGCGCCGGCTCTGTAGAGCGGATCGCGCTGCGTCAGTATTCAGGCGCGCGCGCTGGGACCAGCCCGCCTGCGGAATCAGCGCAACAACCGCGTCGCGGCGGCCTCTCCCGCTTTCGGGCCGCCATCCATAATGATGAGGAAAGCGAGTAAATACGCGCCCTCCGCGCGGGCCGACGCAACAGCGGCACGCGGCCAAGGCTTGCAACTGGCGCCGGGTTCGGCGAACGTGGCGCGCGAATTTTCATCCGCGTAGCGCCGCGCCGACTATCGGCTTCGCGGCGGCAACGAGAAGCGACGAACGAAGACGACTGAAAGGGTAATGCGTTATGGTCTCCATCGGGTTTGCGCCCCTCGCCGCGCGCGCTGGCGCGGCGCTGCTTTTATTAGGGCTCGCTGCTTGCGGCGGCGCATCGTCTGAAGACGGCTCCGCAGCTACGGCGAATGACGCGCTGGTCGATCCCGCCCCCGAGGGGACTGGCGCGCTGGGGGATATGACGCTTGGCAATCCAGAGAGCGGCGTGACGCTCATTGAATATGCGTCTTACACCTGCCCCGCCTGCAAGTCGTTTCACGACGCATTCTTCAAAGAAATCAAAACCCGCTACATCGACACGGGTAAGATCAATTTTATCTTTCGCGAATTTCCCACAGGGCCTGTGGACCGATCCGCGGCAGCCTCGCTTTTGGCGCGGTGCGCGGCGGATAAGAATGGGACAGACGCGTATTTCCTGGTCCAAGAAGCCTTATTCGCAACCCAAGAGCAGTGGTCGCGCGAGTCCGACTGGCAAGCGCAGCTCATGAGCATCGCCGCCCAGGCGCGCATTGACGAAACCGCGTTCTTTGAGTGCGTACAACGGCAGGATTTAGCCGATTTGATTAATCAGAACGTCACGAATGCCAGAAACACTTACAATGTTTCGGGTACGCCAACGATCATTTTGAATGGTGAAACGTTGAGGCTGACCAGCGCGGCGGACTTGTATGCCGCGATTGATGCGGCAATCGCCGAGACGACTGTGGAGACGGATGCAGAGACGGACGCAGTGACGGACGCAGAGACGGTGGCTGAGTCGGCGGGCGCGTTGGTTGAAGATGTTGCCGATGCGGCAGGTGATGAGGGTACTGAAGACATTGCCGAAGGAGCGATTGACGCGGTGATTGAAGAAACCGCTGAAGAAGCGACCAATGAAGCGATCGATGAAACCATTGACGATACAGTCGACGATACAATTGACGATATAGTTGATGGGGCGATTGAAAAAGCTGCGGAATAACAACGCGCAACGCTTGGCGCAGCCGAAGAATCGGCGATCATTGTCGCTTGCGGGCGACGAAGGCGGGCATGTGGCCTCGTCGACGCCCTTGCCGGGAAGACACGCGTGAAATTCACCAATATCCGCCTTGTCGGATTCAAATCTTTTGTGGAACCGACTGATTTTGAGATCCGCGACGGCCTCACGGGCGTTGTGGGACCCAATGGGTGCGGAAAATCGAATGTGCTCGAAGCCCTTCGTTGGGTGATGGGCGCGACCTCCGCCAAAGCGCTGCGTGGCGCGGCCATGGACGCGGTGATTTTCTCTGGAACCTCCATGCGCCCGGCGCGCAATTGGGCGGAAGTCGTGCTGACGCTGGACAATTCAGATCGCTCAGCGCCGGCGGAATATAATGAAGCGGCGACGCTAGAAGTTTCTCGGCGCATTATCCGCAAAGAAGACGGCGCCCATTCGGTTTACCGGATCAACAACAAAGAAGTGCGCGCCAAAGACGTGCAGCTTTTGTTTGCAGACGCCTCCACCGGCGCCAACTCTCCGGCGCTGGTGCGCCAGGGCCAGGTGGGCGATCTCATCAACGCAAAACCGCAAAATCGCCGCCGCCTGTTGGAGGAAGCCGCAGGCGTCACCGGGCTGCACTCGCGCCGACATGAAGCAGAGTTGCGCCTGCGCGCGGCGGAGCAGAATTTAGAGCGCCTTGACGATGTCATGGGCGAGTTGGAAGCCCAAAAAGGCGCCCTTGCGCGCCAAGCGCGGCAAGCAACGCGCTATCGCAATGTCTCGGGCGATATTCGGCGCAGCGAAGCGATGCTGGCGCATTTGCGCTGGCGCGAGGCGACCGACGCGCTGAGCGACGCCTCAACGGGCTTGGAAGAAATTGGCGGACGCATTGCCGAGACCGCAAGCGCCGCCGCCGCGGCGTCCACGCAACAAGAGGACGCGCATAGCGCGCTCGACCCACTGCGGATGCGCGAAGCCGAAGACGCCGCCGCGCTGCATCGGCTCAATGTGGCGCGCGATGGTTTGGATGACGAAGCCCGACGGGCCGCAGCGGAGATCGATCGTCTGACCTCGGAGATTTCACGGCTTGGCGGGGACAGAGATCGCGAACATGATTTGCTCGCCGATGCGGACAACGCCATCGCCGCGTTGAGCCAAGAAGAAGAGACGCTCAAAGCTCGCGAAGCCTCAGAGGCTGAACGCCTCACCGCAGCCGCGGCGCACATGCAAGAGGCGAGCGACGCGCTTGATCAAGCGGAACGGGCTTTTGAAGCGCAGTCGTCGGAAGCCGCGGACATCGATGCGAAGCGTCGCGCCATCGCTGATGCGATTGCGGGCGCAGAGCGACGCCTGACTAAAATCAACAGCCAAATCCAGGACCTCTCGGAAGAGCGCGACCTCATCACGCCGAGCCCGGAAGAGGCGGCCGCTTTAGAGGCGGCGAAAGCGCGTTTTGAGGCGGTCTCAAATGCGGCCCAGCATGCCGAAGCTGCATTCCAACGGGCGGAAGACGAAAAGCGCGCCGCGGAACAACGAGAATCTGAGTTGCGCGGCCCGTTGCGCCAGGCGGAACAAACCCAAACTGAAATCGATGCGGAGCGTGATGCGTTGCGTCGGGTCTTAGCGGCTGACGGCGCCGATGATTGGCGACCATTACTCGAGATGGTGAGCGTTGAGGCGGGCTATGAAAGCGCGCTCGCCGCAGCCCTCGGCGATGATTTGAGCGCGTCGACAGATGAGGCGGCGCCGGCCCGTTGGACGCGTCTTGGCGACGCAGCGATCGATCTGCCCCTGCCCTTTGGCGCAGAACCGCTTTCCCGATTTGTGCGCGCACCGGCGCAGTTAACGCGCCGCTTGGCAAGCGTTGGCGTCATCGCGGCGGAGGACGGCGCGCGTCTTTCCGCAAGCTTGAAGCCTGGCCAACGGCTCGTCTCAACAGCCGGCGATGTTTGGCGTTGGGACGGATTCGCCGCCAAAGCGGACGCAAAAACCGCCGCCGCCGTTCGGTTGGAACAACGCAATCGGTTGATCGTCCTCGAGCGCGACCATGAAGACACCGTGGCGCGCGCGCGCGCCGCCGCGCAGGCTCACGAAAGCGCCGTCGCAGCGCTCAAAACCACCCAAGACAATGAGCGCGCCGCCCGCGCCGCCTTCGTCGATGCGGGGCGCGCCGTGGACAAAGCGCGCACCGCGTTGAGCGAATTGGAGCGCGAGCATGAGCGCGCCTCTACGCGGCGCGGCGCCATTGAGGACCACCTTGCGC
>JBCDBM010000179.1:0-6801 GCA_039183665.1 Pseudomonadota bacterium
CGGGCGGTGTAGTCCAATGTCACGAACTCGACGCCGTCAAAAGCGTTAGCGGCCTGTGCCGCTTTAATTTTCGGATCGAGGACCTTACAATTGCCGCACCAATCTGCGTAGCTGAGTACTGCCAATACGCGGGCGTTTTCTATTGGTGCGCTTAGTTCGCTCGTATCCGATTTAACGGGTTCTGCTTGGCATGACACTGCTGCCACCGCAGCGGCAATAGCTACAACAATGGTTCTCATGACGGCCTCTCCCCATAGCACACCAGGTACCTATCATTACATGTTTCTGATTGTGTACTCACAATCGTGTTATGAGATTAATCATCAAATCCCCTGTCAAAGACTGTAATGATTATTGCTGCGAACGAACAAGAACGTCCTCGCGCTGGGGTCGGTTCCTGAGCCGCCCTAATTTATCTCGGTTTTACTATGCGTAGGCGCCGCTTACCGGGACGGGCTCTTCGCGTTCACGCAAAAAGCGAAGGCCACGGACGATCCGCGATAGATCAGGCCGAGCGAATGGCACATTGGAAAAGTCGACAATTCTTAGATCTTGCAAGTCGTCAACGGCGAACAGCGCTGGCTCGGCAAACGGGCCTTCCACATCAACACCGTTTTTGGGCCCGGAGATGTAAAGTCCAAGCGTCTTCATCTGCTCCAAGGTTAAGCCATAGGCGACATCGAAGTCAGGTTTAACCTCAGACATCTGCGCTTTGGCTCGATCTTCGCTGTCGGCAGAAACAGCCAATATGTCGATCCCCAGATCCGTTAAGACTTTGACCTGTTCATTCAATTCGCTGAGATAAATCGTGCAAACTGGGCAATGCTTGCCGCGATAGACCACAAGCAACTGCCAATTTTGTTTGTCCTTGGCGGCAAAAAGCGCGCGCGTGTCGCCGCCAAGCGTCGGTAGAGTCATATCTGGCATTCGGCTGCCTGGGACAGGTTTGGGATGTGTCATCGGTCTTTCCTATCGTTGTTTCGCTGAGCGCGTCTACACAAGGAGCGTCTTCGCGTCACTTAAGAAGGTCCGCATAGGTTTCGCGCAGCTTCGCTTTTTCGATTTTGCCCATGGCGTTGCGCGGCAAGGCATCCAGAAAAATGACGCGTTTGGGTTGTTTGTACCGTGCTAAAAGCTCGGACAACCCTTCTAGGACAGTTTTCTCGTCGCTAGAGCCGCCCGCAACCACAGCGACGACCCCTTCGCCAAAATCGGCATGGGGCACACCGATGACGGCGGTCTCGTCGATGCCGGGCAAGCCGTCGATCGCGGCTTCAACTTCAGCCGGATAGACATTGAACCCGCCGGAGATGATGAGATCTTTGGCGCGCCCGTCAATGTGCAGATAGCCGTCATCATCAAAATGGCCGAGATCTCCGGTAATGAACCAGCCGCCATCGCGAAATTCTTCGGCTGTTTTCTCTGGGCGGCGCCAATACCCGGTAAAGACATTCGGACCGCGCACTTCGATGCCGCCGATGTCTCCTTGCGCCAATGGGGCGCCATCGGTGTCTGCTATGCGCACGTCAACGCCATCGAGCGGATGGCCGACGCTGCCAGGCTTTCGGTCGCCCTCATAGGGGTTCGATGCGATCATGTTTGTTTCGGTCATGCCATAGCGTTCAAGGATCGCGTGCCCGCACCGGTCTTTGAATGCTGCATGCGTTTCCGCGGAGAGGGGCGCGGAGCCAGAGATAAACAACCGCATCTTCGAGGCGACGTCTTTCGTGAATGTTTCTGACGCTAACAATCGAGAGTAAAATGTCGGCACGCCCATCAAAACGCTTGCTTTCGGCATATTGCTGATGAGCTCGTCTGCGTCAAACCGCGGGAAGAAGATAATTGTGGCGCCGGACGCCAAGGTGACATTCGTCGCGACGAACAATCCATGCGTATGGAAAATCGGCAATGCGTGCAGCAGTCGGTCGTTCGCGGTAAATTGCCAAAGATCGCGCAGCGTTGTGCAGTTGGACTGCATATTGTTGTGGGTCAGCATTGCGCCTTTTGGTCGGCCGGTTGTGCCGGACGTGTAGAGAATGGCCGCCAGGTCATCCGCAGCGCGGTCCACCGTTTCAAACGTCTTTGGGTGCTTGTCTGCGGCGTCGGTCAAACTGCCGGTCCCGTCGGCATTCAGCGTTAGAAGCGCTTTAACCCCGGCTTTGTCGGCGAGAGGGCGGATCGCCTCAGCGTCTTTTGGCCGACAAACAAAAACGGCCGGCTCCGCATCGCTCAGAAAATAGTCTATCTCTGCATTTGTGTACGCATTGTTCAGCGGCAGATAAACGGCGCCCGCGCGCAATGATGCGAGATAAATCAGCAATGCCTCGGGACTTTTGTCCACTTGCGCCGCGACGCGACCCCCGGGTTCTACGCCAGCGGCTTTCAGGACATGCGCAATCTGCGCTGTGCGTGCGTCCATGTCCCCGTAGGACACAACCTTACCGTCGCCGAGCTCTAAGAATGGAGTGGCCGGATCGTTTGGCGCTTTGCTCTTAAAGAAATCGAATAGATTTGACGCCGTCATATGTTGCGTTCTCCCTTTGCGTCGAGCCTTTGGTTGTTCTTATTCGGCTATCCGTCGAATTGCGGCGCTGGTCGCAACGATTTGATTGCCGACAAAGGCCTCGTGATTCGCTTCTAGTGATTTAAGATCATACAAATAGTTCACCATCAAACCCGCTGATTGCGTAAGCCCATTGGTTGAGGTGTCGCCCAGCCAACAAAAACGCTCCAGGGTCGCGCCATTACCCAGGTGAAAGCGCGCAACCGGATCAATCGGCAGGCCTTGCGGCGACTTTTCTTCTAAAAAATACCGACGCGCTAACGCAAACATGGCCGGCCTCAGTTTGTCATTTTCAAGGGCAGGTTTGGACCACTCTTGAGCATCTAGAAGCGCTACGGCATCGCGTTGCCTTTTCGAGAATGGTTTTTCCGTCGTATCCCCGCTTGCCAACCATTTTCGGAACCGAGGAACGGGCGACAGTGTTGAGAACGTTTTAAGGTTCGGTAGATCACGTCGGAGTTCAGAGACGACTTGTTTGATCAAAAAGTTGCCAAAGGAAATCCCTCGCAGGCCTCTTTGGCAGTTATTGATCGAATAAAACATCGCCGTTGTTGCGTCCTCAGGGGCGATTTCGACGCGGTCATCGGTCAGCAACGACTGGATAGACGAGGAGATGTCGTTGGTGAGGGCGACTTCGACAAAGATCAGCGGATCATCACCGAGCGCTGGGTGGAAAAAAGCATAGACCAGGCGATCAGCTGGCGACAGCCGTCGGCGCAGATCGCCCCAGTCCTTTATCTGGTGGACGCTCTCATAGGCAATGAGACGCTCCAAAACAGAGGCGGGTGTCGACCAGTCTATGGACCGTAAGACCAAGAACCCGGTGTTGAACCAAGACTGAAGCAAATGCGCGAGATCGTGTTCCACTTCAGCGAGGGCGGCGTCATGGCGGTGGGCGTCGTTAAAGTCCGCGCGCATGTCGACGAGCCGCTTGGTGCCGCCTGGGGCTCTGTTCAATCGGCGGAATAGCTCCTGGCGCGGCGGCTCTAATGCGTCCAACAAGGCGAGCCGCGTTTCAGATGTGTCGGCCGCCTCAAACCGGCGCCATGCGCTGTCGATTGCGGTTCGCTCCGCGCCAAAAGCGGAAGCGAGCATTGCAAAAAATACCGCCTTGTTCCTGTCATCAAGGGTGTCGTAGGCGGCCCCAATGTCTTGGGCCATAACACGGCCTGAGGCTTCGCCCTTGCCGGACAACAATGCGCGGCATTGCGCCTCGATTTTGTCTATCGAAACAGTCTGTGAACGATGCCCGTCAGATAGCAGCCCCGCGCCCTGACCCAAATGCCGACCGCGATCCAAGAGCGTATCAAACATGCCTTTCAGGAATTCGCAGGTCACAAGTGAACGTCTTTCGCGGGATATTGGCGGTTACGCCCAAATATAGGCGAACACGCGCCGCCCGTTCTAATGCGAATTTCGTTGAATGCTTATACCATTAGCGTTCAAAGGCGGCGCTCTTCACCAAGGCGAAGACATGATCGCCAACTTGCAGGTTCAACTCCTCAACCGCGGCCCGCGTGAGCCTGGCCCGCAGCATGCCGCCCTCGATTGTCAACATCACCGTGGCGAATGCCGGTTGTGCGCCGTCTTCGATGCGACTGATCTCGGCCGGCAGGATATTCCTGATACTCAGATCAGCGGGCCTGCTCTTCGCGATCGCCACATCACGGGCCAAAACGCGCAAGCGCACGGGGGCGCCTTTGGCCACCGATATATTCAATGGTAGTCGAAAACGCTCCCGTCCCAGAAGGATATCCGTCAATTGGAGGCGCTCGTCATGGGCGTAAACGCGGCCTTCGATTAACGCGGCCGGTTCAAATGGGTCGCCGTTAGGCAAGAGGTCCAGAGAGTTGACAATTTCTTGCGTAGAGCCGATTGCCGTGACGCGCCCGCGATTGAGAACAAGTATGCGATCTGCAAGTAAGCAAACTTCGTCAATGTCATGCGTGACATAAAGGATCGGAATGCTGAAGGCGCGCGACGTCATTTCGAGATAAGGAAGAATTTCTTTTTTGCGCGCCATATCGAGCGCGGCGAGCGGCTCGTCCAACAGGAGCAATTGCGGTCGCGTTAGCAGCGTGCGGGCCAGCGCAACCCGTTGACGTTCCCCTCCCGACAAAGCGCCCACATCGCGCGCCAAAAGGTCTTGAAGATCAAACCGCTCAACGATGTCCTCAAGCAAGGAATCGGACGTCGTAGAAGCCCCGCGTTTATCAGCGAAAGCGAGATTGCCCATCACATTCAAATGGGGAAAGAGCCGCGTATCTTGAAACATGAGTCCGACGCTGCGTTCGTGAGGCGGCGTTGCGATGTTGGTTGAGCTGTCAAAGATGGTGCGTGCCCCGGCAGCGATGAGGCCTTTTTGCACTGGCGCAAAACCGGCGATAGCGCGCAGCAATGTGGATTTTCCCGAGCCGCTGGGGCCGAATATCGCCGTGACGCCGCCAAACGGCAGGGTTTCGTCGACGTCGAGTTCAAAGCCGTCGAGAGTCAAAGAGATCTTGATGCGGAGAGACTTATCCGACATGAACGCGACTTTGTCGATTGGTCGAGTAAACGAAGAATAAGACGAAAAACGAGAACGCGAGCAAGATGACAGACAAGAAATGGGCTTGCGCGTAATTTAGCGTTTCTACGTTTTCGTAGATAGCGATTGAGATGACGCGCGTCTGACCGGGAATGTTACCGCCGACCATCAAGACGACGCCGAACTCGCCGACCGTGTGGGCGAAGGTGAGGATTGAGGCGGTGATAAACCCGCGTAAGGAAAGCGGCGCGGCAACCGTCAAAAATGCATCCAGGGGCGAGGCGCGTAAACTGGCGGCCGCTTCCATATAGGTTTTGCCCATGGTTTCGAAAGCGCTTTGAAGCGGTTGCACCATGAAGGGCAAGGAGTAGACGACCGACGCGATGACCAACCCCGTGAACGAAAAGGCGAGGGTGTCGCCGGTTGCGTTGACCCAAAAGCCGCCCAACAGCGAGTCCGGATTAAACAGTATCAACATGTAGAATCCCAAAACGGTTGGCGGCAGCACCAACGGCATAGCGGTTGCAGCTTCAACAATTGGCTTTGCGCGGGACTTCGTGGTGGCGAGCCACCATGCCAACGGCGTACCGATAATCAGTAATATGATTGTTGTCGCGAGCGCCAAGCGAAGCGTCAGCAAAATGGCTGAGAATTCTAGCATTGATTATGGCGCCGTTCGGTATCCATGTGTCGATATTATGTCGGCGGCGCGGGATGATCGCAAATACGAGACGAACTGGACAGCCGCGTCGTTTTCCTCGCCGCGCCGCAATAGAACGGCGTCCTGGCGTATCGGCGTGTAACTTGATTGCGGCGGCTTCCAAACCGCGCCAGCAGCGCCTTCCTGAAACGCGCTCGTCTGTGCGGCGGCGACAAACCCTAGATCTGCGCCGCCTTTGGCGACCATAGAAAACGTCTGACCGATGTTCTCGCCCATTACGATTTTTCCAGACGTGGCGTCCGCTAGTCCATAGGTCGCCAACACCTCTTGCGCCGCAAGGCCATAGGGGGCAAGGGCAGGATTGGCGATGGCCAAGCGTCTGTAGGCGTCACTTTTCAGGACTTCGCCATTATCCAGATTTTCAATGTCAGGATTGGGGCTCCAGAGGAGCAACGCGCCAATAGCATATGTGAATTGCGATCCGGCACTAGCGATGTCCGCGCCGATCAAAAGTCGCGGGCGTTCTTGATCCGCTGCTAAGAACACATCGAATGGCGCGCCATTTAGGATTTGGGCATAGAGTTTGCCCGTGGACCCGGAGACAATCGTTAGCGTTTGCCCGGTTGTCTCTTCAAAGTCCTGCTGCAGAGCTTGGGCGGCATTGAGAAAATTTGTCGCCGTTGCAATGGTCGCAGTTTCTGCGCGCGCCAATGTTGAAAACACCATCGCAGCGAAAAAGGAGAGGAAGCGGATAGCGCCGTCTCTCGTGCGTCGTTTATTGTTCATTGGACAATTGAGGACTTTCCGGCGGGACGAATATCTCTGCACCGCCATCGCCAACACTGTGAACATACACGGAGCGCGAGGGGAAAGCGAAGTCAGATCCCGCACTTTCAACGATCTCTTTGATCTTGTAGGCGAGCCGTTCTTTGATTTCCAACCACTCGCCCCAAACGGTCGTGCGGGGAAAGCAGTAGAGCATGATGTCGATAGACGAGTCGTTAAAAGCAACGATTCGCACCAAACTCGAGACCACCCGCGGGGGCGCGA
>JBCDBM010000180.1:0-6799 GCA_039183665.1 Pseudomonadota bacterium
ATGGACTCGAACGTCGAGATCGCAGCCCCGCTCGTAGGCGATGTGGGCTCCTGCGCGCGCGAGTTGATCACGGCCATGGAGGGCGCGGGCATCGCCCCTCCGAAGGCCTGGTTGGACAAAGTCCACACCAAGGCAGAGGCCAACGTCCAGAAGATGGCGAGCGCCCGCATCCAGGGTTCAAGCGTCGCCCATTGCTGGAGGAAGCCCGCAGTGACAGCGACAAAAACAACAATCAGGACCGCCGCAAGCGCCAGCGGGCGCTCAACGATCACCAGTCGATTTGGGCTGTAGGTCGCGACCTTCATAGGCCGACCTATAGCCCAGCGGCTTCGCTATCCGGTTAACTGCGAGGGATGAACACGTCCGAAAATGAGCGTTTTAGCCCCTTCGCTGAGCCAAACATGGCGGCCAAGCAGCTCGCGCCAACCAAAGCGTTAACAATGATGAAAGAAACTAGCGTGAATTCGACGACGCCCATGGCCGCTCTCCTTCGCGCGTCTTCTTGCAGGCGCGCGGACTTTTGCTTTAACCGATTGTGACGGAAATGGGGCGAGATCTGGCCCAAATAAAGGCCTGGATCTGTCACGCCCTTTCACGAGACCGCGAGCAACTTTTAAAGGTGTTGGGCCCGCCTTGGCGGCTATTCAGCGCTTTGCTGAATAGAGACGTATTGACGTCCATTGGAGCGCTTGGCGAATTTTACACGACCGCCGGAGAGCGCGAACAAGGTGTGGTCTTTGCCAACGCCCACATTCTCGCCAGCGTGAAATTTCGTACCGCGCTGACGCACGAGAATGTTGCCTGGAACGACCAATTCGCCGCCGAACTTTTTGACACCCAATCGCCGGCCTTCTGAGTCGCGACCGTTACGGGATGAGCCGCCTGCTTTTTTATGGGCCATCTCTTATTCCTCTTCGCCTGCGACGAGTTTCTTGGCTTGCTCCACCCAGCCTTCGCGCTCGATACGGCCTTTGAAGCTGAGTTTCTCGTCAAAATCTGCAATGTCGGATTCTGTCCACGCGGCGATTTGCGCAAATGTGGTGACGCCGCCATCCCGAAGTTTTTCGGCGAGCTTGGGGCCGACGCCAGACAGCTTCGTCAAATCATCGCCGTCCGCTGCCGCTTCTGCCGGCTTGGGCGCCGCTTTTTTCGTCGCCTCTTTCTTCGCAGCCGGTTTTGGCGCGGCGCCGTCAGTCAAAATCTCGGTAACCTTCAGCACCGTCTGATGCTGACGATGACCTTTTTTGCGCCGGTAATTCTGGCGACGGCGCTTTTTGAAAATGATGATCTTATTCGCGCGCGTCTGCTCGACGATCTCCGCGGCCACAGATGCGCCGGAAACGGTCGGCGCGCCCACCGTCACACTGTCGCCTTCGCCAAGCATCAATACATCGCTGAGGGTGACGATTTCGCCTTCGGCGCCCGGCAACCGCTCTACGCGAAGCACATCATCTTTTGAAACGCGGAATTGTTTTCCGCCGGTTTTGACAACCGCATACATCCTTCGACTCCTTTGGGGCGCAGTCCCGCGCCGCTAGTGGTCCTTTTTGGTCCCGCCTTCTGTAGCGTGCGGGTTTTTCTGGAAGGCGGGACGTACCGGTTGGAGACCGCGCCGTCAAGCCGCAAGATGGCCCGGAAATCGTCGGCTCTCCGTCGGTTTTGGCCCGATATCGGCCCAATCTCCGCCTTACGCCCGCAAGACAATCCCGCGTGTCGAAACAGCGCCGCGGACGGCCATGGGCGCCGCTTTACAACCTTCGCCGCCCACGCCTAAAGGGAACCATAGATTATGTGCGGAATTGTAGGTTTACTTAGCGACGGCCCCGCAGCGTCTCGCATTGTTGAGGCGCTGACGCGACTCGAATATCGCGGTTATGACTCTGCCGGGATCGCCCTGGTGGAGGACGGCGTCATTTCGCGCCAAAGACGACCGGGAAAAATCATCGCGTTGCGGGAAACACTCGACGCCGATCCGATTTCAGGGAGCGCGGGCGTCGGCCATACCCGCTGGGCAACCCACGGCGCGCCCACAGAAACGAACGCCCACCCCCACGCAACGGCCCGCGTCGCCGTCGCCCACAACGGCATCATTGAGAATTTCCAGTCGCTGAAGGACTCGGTGATCGCACAAGGCGCCGACTACGCATCCGAAACGGACTCGGAAGTCATTGCGCATCTCATTGATTTAAAACTCCAGTCGGGCCGTTCGCCGGAAGACGCCGTCCGCGCAACCTTGAGCGAGTTGGAGGGCGCGTACGCCATCGCCTGCGTCTTCGCCGACGATGATGATCTGATGATCGCCGCCCGGAAAGGCAGCCCTTTGGCGGTCGGGATCGGACCCAAGGAAGCCTATATCGGCAGCGACGCGATCGCGCTTTCAGGCTTTACAGAAGAGATTACCTTCCTGGAAGACGGCGACATGGCGATCCTCAATCGCGGCGCCTTGCGTCTTACCGACGTTAGCGGCGCGGCGGTGACGCGCCCGACGCTAGTGCTCGCCCAGCGCGATGTGGCGGTTTCCAAAGGGTCCCACCGCCACTTTATGCATAAAGAGATTTGCGAACAGCCCGATGCGGTTGAGCGCACCTTGCACCAGATCATTGATATCCATCGCAAGAAAATCGTGTTGCCGGATTTGGACGGCGTCGACATCGCCGCTGCGAACGCGCTCCTGATCGCTTGCGGCACGGCGCATTACGCTGGGCGCATCGCCGAATATTGGCTCGAACAATATGCGCGCGTCGCGGTCGAAACCGACATCGCCTCGGAGTTCCGCTATCGCCAACCGGTCGTCCAACCCGATGCGTTTTCGGTGTTCGTTTCCCAGTCGGGCGAAACCGCGGACACGATCGCCGCTATGCGATTTGCCCGCGAAGGCGGCTATCGCACGCTTGGCGTCGTCAATGTGCCCCAATCAACGATTTGGCGCGAAGCGGATGCGCGGCTCCCAACGCTCGCCGGCCCTGAAATCGGCGTCGCGTCAACAAAAGCGTTTACGGCGCAGCTTTGTGTGTTGGCGTGTCTGGCGGTCGCCATGGGGCGGGCGCGCGGCGTGTTGTCGGAGAAAGACGAGAAGAAACTCGTCAACGCTCTACTCAATACGCCCGCGCTCATCGCTAAGGCGCTGGACACCGAACCGGACATCGAGAAAATCGCAACCACCGTCGCCGGCGCGCGCCAAGCGATTTACATCGGCCGCGGGCCGCACTATCCGCTCGCACTGGAAGGCGCCCTCAAACTCAAAGAAATCACCTATATTCATGCAGAAGCCTGCGCGGCGGGCGAGCTGAAACACGGCCCCATCGCGCTCATCGACGAAACAACGCCCGTCGTTGCGGTCGCGCCTTATGACGCGCTTTTCGATAAGACATTTTCGAATATGCAAGAGGTCTCAGCACGCGGCGGTAAAATCATTCTGATTACGGATAAAAAAGGCGCAAAGGCAAGCGGCGATCTGGCGACCCATTGCATCGAGATGCCCGAATGCGACCCATTCACGGCGCCGATTTTATATGCAGTTCCGTTGCAGCTCTTGGCGTACCTAACGGCCGTACGCAAAGGCACTGACGTGGACCAACCGCGCAATCTCGCGAAATCTGTCACGGTCGAGTAGGCGGCGACGCCGCTAACGGCGCGCCTTCCCGCTCGAGCTCAAATTCGATCGCAAAAGGTTTTGACGCCGCTAGTAAAGCACCACGCTTCGGATGCTCTTGCCTTCGTGCATTAAATCGAACGCGGTGTTGATCTCTTCGAGCGGCATGGTGTGCGTAATCAGCGGGTCGATTTGGATTTTGTCATCCATATACCAGTCGACGATTTTCGGCGTATCGGTTCGCCCGCGCGCGCCGCCAAAAGCAGAGCCTTTCCACACTCGGCCCGTCACGAGCTGGAAGGGCCGCGTAGAGATTTCTTTGCCGGCTTCGGCAACGCCAATGATGATGGATTCACCCCAACCGCGATGACAGCACTCCAGCGCCTGGCGCATCACATTCACATTGCCCGTGCAGTCAAAAGAATAATCGGCGCCGCCGCCTGTGATCTCAATGATCTTATCAACAACATTGTCAACGCCGACTTCACTGGGGTTGACGAAATGGGTCATCCCAAAATCTTCCGCCATTGCCTTTTTAGCGGGGTTGAGATCGACGCCGATGATTTTGTCTGCGCCGACGAGTTTGGCGCCTTGCAACACATTTAGTCCGATACCCCCCAACCCGAAAATGGCGACATTCGCACCCGGTTCAACGCCGGCTGTCCAAACGACCGCGCCAACGCCGGTGGTAACGCCGCAGCCCACATAACAAGCTTTGTCGAAGGGCGCGTCTTTGCGAATCTTGGCGACGGAGACTTCCGGCAAAACGGTGAAGTTCGAAAAGGTCGAGCATCCCATGTAGTGATACAACGTCGTGCCTTTCCAGGAAAAGCGGCTCGTGCCGTCCGGCATGACGCCTTGTCCCTGCGTCGCCCGCACCGAGGTACACAGATTGCTCTTTTGAGAAAGGCACGTTTTACACTGGCGACACTCTGCCGTGTACAGCGGAATGACATGATCACCGGGCTGAACGTCTTTTACGCCGGGACCGACTTCGCGCACGATGCCGGCGCCTTCGTGACCTAAAATCGAAGGGAAGATTCCCTCTGAGTCTTTGCCTTCAAGGGTGTACGCATCGGTGTGACAGATGCCCGTCGCCATGATCTCCACCAACACTTCGCCGGCTTTGGGGCCTTCAAGATCAATTTCTTCAATGACGAGCGGTTTGTTCGGCTCAACAGCGATTGCGGCGCGCGTTTTCATGGCGTCTCCCTCATTTCAGGCAATTCATGGTGGCAAATCGGTTCTTCGTAAAAAAAACCAACTTAAGCAGCATGATGCGCCGCTTTTTGCGGGAAACGCAAGTAGCCTGTCCGCCAAGCGGATAAGGTGTTTAGTGCAATGCGGCCGCAACCTTCGAGGCGGGACGGCGGTCAAGTTTTTCCGAGATCCACCAACTGGTGTCGACCAACCCGTCTAGATCCACGCCGGTTTCAACGCCAGAACGCCCAAGGGAGTAGACCACGTCTTCGGTGGCGACATTGCCGCTGGCGCCTTTTGCATAGGGACAGCCGCCGAGCCCGGAGACGGACGAATCGAAAACCCGCGCGCCTTCGTCCATCGCCGCATAGATATTCGCGATCGCCTGTCCATAGGTGTCATGAAAATGACCCGCAAGCGCGGAAACGGGCAGCTCTTGAGCAAGCGCGTGGAACAACGCGCGCGTTCGCGGCGGCGCGCCCACGCCAATCGTGTCGCCCAGCGATATTTCGTAACAGCCCAACTCATACAATGTGGTGGACACATTCACCACGTTGCTGATCGGGATTTCGCCCTCGTAAGGGCAGCCAAGGACGCATGACACGTAGCCGCGCACGCGAACGCCATCTTCTTTGGCCGCGGCGATAACGGGTTTGAACCGTTCAATGCTCTCTTCGATGGTCGCGTTGATATTCTTCTTACTGAAGGATTCTGACGCGGCGCCAAAGACGGCGATTGTGTCCGCCTTATGCTCGCGCGCCTTTTCGTAGCCGACCATGTTGGGCGTCAGGACCGGGTAAGACACATCATCACGCCGATTTATGCCCGCCATGACGTCCGCGCTCGTCGCCATTTGCGGCACCCATTTGGGCGAGACAAACGCGCCCGCCTCAACATTTTTCAAGCCTAAATTCGCAAGCCGTTCGACGAGTTCAATTTTGACGTCGGCGTCGACCACGCCGCTTTCATTTTGCAGCCCGTCGCGGGGGCCCACTTCAACAAGGGTGACGGTGTCGCTCATTCCGCTTGCTCAAAATCGACTAATAGATCGCCATCTTTGACTTGATCGCCGGCCGCGAATTTGTAGGCGACAACAACGCCGTCTTGAGGCGCTTTGATGGTGTGTTCCATCTTCATGGCCTCCATGACGAGCAAGGGATCGCCGGCTTTAACGCTATCGCCTGGCGCGGCCGATAGCACGGTGACGACCCCTGGCATCGGTGCAGTCAGGGAGCCTTCCGCTTGCGATTGTCCGCTAGAGCCCGCCAACGGGTCCGGCGAGCGCACATCATAAGCGCTGGCGCCAATCCAAATGCGCAACCCCTCAAGATGCGACGCCACAAAGGTCGTCAGCTTGCGCCCGTCAATCTCCAGGCGCACCTCGCCTGAGGGCGCAATCTCGCCGGAAAACGAAAACGAAATCGGCGCTTCGGGCAATTGTCCTTCGCGGCGCAAAGCGGCTGCCGACTTTCGCTCTAAAGATGCGGCGAATCCGTGCACTTGTTCTTCGAGTGTTAGAAGCGCCGCCTCGCCGTCATCTTCAAGCCAGATCACTTCTTTGCGCGGCCGATTCAGACGAAAACCGCGTAAAGAGGCCCACGGACTGTCATCACGGATTTCAGCTTGCCCCTTTCGCCAAAGCGCCGCTGTCGCCCAAACGGCATGGTCGGCCGGCGCGCGATGGAAGAGATCGTCATTGTGATCGTCGATAAAGCGCGTCGAGACGTCCCCGGCGATGAATTCGGGTTGCGCGGCGAGTTTGTACAGAAACGCGGCGTTGGTCTCTAAGCCGGCGACATAGGTTTCGCTCAGCGCCTGGCGCATGCGCCCTAAAGCCTCTTCGCGCGTGCCCGCATGGGTAATCACCTTGGAAATCATCGGGTCGTAATAGGGCGTGATTTCCTGTCCCTCTTCGACACCCGAATCGATACGCGCAATATGGTCAGGCAGTCGCAAGGTCGTCAGCGTGCCAACGGACGGCGCAAAATTATTGTCAGGCGCTTCGGC
>JBCDBM010000181.1:0-6790 GCA_039183665.1 Pseudomonadota bacterium
AACCCTAAGCGACGAATGCCGGCGTCCCGCACATTATGGAAAAAGACGTCCGCCTCCTGAACGAGTTTTTTCAAAACATCCTTGGCGAACTGTTCAGCGAGGTTGAGCTTGATACTGCGTTTATTGCGATTGAGGTTGAGGTAAATCGGGCCCAGCCCCTTACTCGGAGATTTGCCAGCCTGGCGCATTATATCGCCAGAGCCGTTTTAAACTTTTATGACGTCAGCGCCAAAATAAACGAAGATTTGCGTCGCGAACCGTCCAAAGACTACCGGTGTAATGTCAATAATTTTAATGCCCGACAAAGGGCCTTTGGACTGTGCCGCTTTCCAAACCATCGTAAATCGACTTTACGTTTCTATTGAGGGTTTTTCGCAACCATAATGGATTGCGGCGCCATAAACTCAAGCAACCCTTCCATTCCGTACTCAACACCGATGCCAGACTGCTTATGCCCGCCAAAAGGGGTGTCAGGCCGTACTTTTAGGTTTTGGTTCACCCAAACGGTGCCTGTCTCCATCCGCCGGGCGATATCCATCGCCTTCTCTGTGTCCTGCGCCCATACAGCGCCGGCAAGGCCGTAGTCTGAGTCATTCGATCGGTCGATAACATCCTCAATGTCGTTAAACTTCATCATCGGGAGGATTGGCCCGAAAGCTTCCTCCTGGACTACACGGGAACTCTCCGGCGGATTATCAACAATCGTTACCGGTACGAAATACCCGTCACCTCCCGGAATGTCGGAACCTTGCAGCAACGTCAGATCATTCGCCTTCGCGTCTTCAAGGAGCTCCATGACGCGGTTGTATTGCGGCTTGTTTTGAATGGGGCCTAATCCTACACCCTGCTCTGAACCATCGCCGACAATCGTCGCCTTGGCTATTTCAAGGAGTTTATCGCGGAGCTTGTCGTAAACTTCCTCATGGACATAAAGCCGTTTCGTTGCAACGCAGATCTGCGCTGTGTTGAAAAATGCGCCGAAGAAAATCTGTTGCGCAACCGCATCAACATCGACGTCCGGAAGGACGATTGCCGCATCATTGCCGCCCAACTCTAACGTCACGTTTTTGAGATCCTTTGCCGCGTTCTCCATCACCCGCTTACCTGTCGCCGTTGAGCCGGTAAACGAGATTTTGTCGAACCCGGGATGGGCAGTCATGATGGGTCCCAATTGATCGCCGCCCGATACGATGTTTAGAACACCTGGAGGCAGAATATCCCGGAAGATCTCGCCCATTTTTAGGGTGCAAAGCGGCGTGTACGGCGAGGGCTTCAATACCATTGTATTGCCAGCGATAAGGGCGGGTGCAATTTTCACAACGGCCAGCGTCACTGGAAAATTCCATGGCGATATGGCGCATACAACGCCAAGGGGCACATAGCGGGTTTCGACGTATTGCGTGTCGGAATCCTCAGCGATTTTGACGGGTGGCTTCATCGCAGCAATTGCGTGAAACCACTGCGCCGAACCGCCGACTTCCATTTTCGCAGCCTCCAGCGGACGCCCTTGTTCTGACGTGAAGAGCCGCGCCATTTCCTCCGTATGCGCCTCTAAGGCCTCACCGAGCTTGGCCACAAGGTTCGCCCGCTCTTCAATCGGCGTGTCACGCCAAGCAGGAAAAGCCGCCCGGGCGGCAGCAACAGCGTCGTCTAGTTGGTCTGCAGAGCAATCGGGCGCCGTCGCAATAACTTTGCCGGTGGCCGGATTAACGACCTCGATTGAGGCTTCGGCGCTAACAGCTTCGCCGTTGATGGTCATCGTATAGTTACTGTTGAAATCCATCTTTTCCTCCTGAGTAATGAGCGCCTTTTAGAATGGCGCAGTGCGAATTATTCGCCAGTAAAAACCGGCTTACGTTTCTCCATAAAAGACTCAACGCCCTCGCGAAAATCTCTGGACTCGATGCAATATTGTTGCAGTTCCGCTTCCTTACGAATGGCGGCTTCATAAGCCGTGTTTTCAACGTAATTGAGCGTTTCCTTGACATATCTCAATGATAAGGGCGCGCGATCCTTCACAAGAGACTGCGCCCACGCCATCGCCTCTGCGCGTAAATTCTCTGCGGGGACGACTTTATTCGCTACACCAATCTCAAGACATTCCTCTGCGGACAAACGCCCGCTCTCGATAATCATTTCGTAGGCGCGCTGGCGTCCAAGGCGTTGCATCAAAAACCAGCATGTTCCTCCGTCCGGCACCAGACTGATCGAGGCGAATGGACTGTAGAGAAAACCAGTGTCTGACATGACGATAAGATCGCACGCTAATGCGTAGGCAACGCTAATACCGGCCGTCGCCCCATTGATGGCGGCAATGTAGGGTTTTTTTGACAACCGGATGCGATCGATTATCGGCTTGTGGTCTTTTAAGATATGGTCGGTAACCGTATCATGGTCAGTATTGTCGAGATCTGCGAGGTCAGCGCCCGCACCAAAGGCCCGACCTTCCCCTGTAAGGATCACGATGTGGACGTCCTCATTCGACTCCGCCGCGTCCATAGCCGCCGCCAAATCCGTCCGAAGCTGCCGGGACAGCGCATTCATATGCTTAGGCCGGTTATGGCTTATGAGTGCGACGCCATCCTCAACTGAATAAAGAGCAGCTTTTTCCTCGCTCATTCCTATCCCCTAATGCACCACGCGCTCGATAATCACAGCGGGCGCCATGCCGCCAGCCGCGCACATGGTGACTAGACCGCGCTTTAGATCCCGTCGTTCTAGCTCATCGAGAAGCGTGCCGATGAGTATTGAGCCGGTCGCGCCGATCGGATGGCCTAGCGCAATGCTGCCGCCATTGACGTTTACTTTGTCCCGATCAAGGTCCAAATCGCGAATGAATTTTTCAGCAACAACTGCAAATGCCTCATTGATTTCAAAAAGATCAATATCATCAAGGGTAAGGCCGGCTTTCTTCAACACTTTTCGCGCTGCCGGGACAGGCGCATTTAACATCAATGTCGGAGAGTCTCCCATATTCGCCATGGCAACGATTTTCGCGCGGGGGCTATAGCCTTTTTCTTCCGCGTATTTTGGCGACATCAACAGCAACGCAGCCGCCCCATCGACAACCCCAGAGGAATTTCCGGCGTGGTGTACATGATTGATATCGAGGTCCGGATAGGCTTGCGTCACAAGGCTGCGATAGGTGGCGCCAGAGTCGTCAAAAGAATAATCCGCAAACGCCTCAAAAGCAGGTTTTAGGGAGCCGAGGGTGTCAAGGGTCGTGCTCGGTCGCGGATATTCGTCACGCTCGAGGGCGAGAGTCCCATCATCTCGGTAAACCGGCGTTAAGCTCTTATCGAAGTATCCGTTTTCGATAGCGTTCGCAGCCCGCTGCTGGCTGACAAGCGCCAATGCGTCCAGAGCGTCCCGGGGAATATCCTCAAGAGTAGCAATTGCATCGGCGCAGACCCCTTGATGCGGTTGCGGATGGACGGCGCGCAGTCTTAGATTTCCATTGTCCATGAAAGGCGGGATATCCATCTCCGCATTAAGCGACATCATTTCAACGCCGCCAGCGACGACCACATCTTCCATACCGGACATGATAGAGGCGGCAGCAAGATTGACGGCGGTTATTCCGGATCCGCAAAACCTGTCGAGTGTCATGGCGCTGGAACGAATATCATAGCCGGCATCCAACGCCGCCATGCGGCCGATATCATTGCCTTGCGGCCCTCGCTGGGAGCTGGTTCCCCAGACGATGTCATCGATATCTGCCGTATCAAGATTATTGCGTTTAGCAAGCGCCGATAAAACGGTCGCTCCCAATTGTTGCGGATGAATACCCGAGAGGGCGCCCTTGCCCGGCTTGCCAATTCCTCTAGGGCTGCGACAGGCATCGATAATCAACGCTTCAGTCATACTTAATCCTCGACCGACTATCGGCCTTTCCACTCCGGCGCGCGCTTTTCTACGAAAGCGCGCGGTCCTTCTTTAAAATCTTCGGATTTAAAAATGCGCTTGCCGGCTTCGGCGCTGAGGCTCCACAATGCCTCCTCATCTAAATCGTATGCTTGACGAGCGACAACAAGACTTTCTCGCACACACAAAGGCGCGTTTGCGCAAATCTCTTCGGCAAAGGCGAGCGCGTCTTCAACGACGCGATCATGGGGCGCGATGCGATTGATGAATCCAAGCTGCAAGGCACGCTCTACAGAAAGAACACCGCCCGTTGCAATGAGTTCTAATGCGATAGCCTTTGGCAAAGCGCGAGGCAGCCGAAACACTCCGCCGGCGAGCGCCACCAGACCGCGTTTGACTTCGGGCACGCCGAAGCTTGCTTTTTCTGACGCCACGATTAGGTCGCACGACAGGGTCAGCTCACACCCGCCAGCGAGCGCCGCGCCATTTACCGCCGCGATCCAAAGCTTTGTGCGCGTGGCTTCTGTAAGTCCGGCGAACCCGCCATCTTTCGTCATCATTGAGGCGGCTTCGCCGGCCGCGATGGCTTTCAAGTCAGCTCCAGCACAAAAGGCTTTGTCGCCGGCGCCTGTTAGAACAACCGCCCAAACTTGATCGTCCGCTTCAGATTCCTTGACCGCCGCATCAATACCCGCGGCGACCGCAGGGTTTACAGCATTTCGCGCCTCGGGTCGGTTTATCGTAACAAGGGCGATGTGATCGCCGATCTTTTCATATCGCAGTGCATTATCCGACATATGCGTCTCGTGCTTGCATTATCTGCTTCCGGCATCGCCATCATTTTTGATAGTCGGACAAGCTCAAGCCTTGAGCTACTATTCGTACTTGCAACACTTACCTGAAGTGAGGAACTAGCAATGATACTAGGGGCCAATGTAACCGCCGTGGTCACCGGCGGCGCATCCGGTTTGGGGGAAGCTACAGCGAGAGCACTGGCAGAACACGGCGTACGCGTTTCAATTTTCGACCTCAATATGGATCGCGCGCACATGATCGCGAAAGAGATTGATGGCTTCGCTTGTGAAGTAAACGTAACCAGCGATGCATCCGTAGACGAAGGATTTAAGAAGTCGCGCGATGCCCTTGGCCAAGAGAGGGTGCTCATCAACTGCGCCGGTGTCGGCAGCGCTCATAAAACCGCATTTCGCGACAAGAAGTCGGGTGAGATCGGACATTTCCCACTGGCGGAGTTTGACAAGACGATACAAATAAACCTGCTCGGCACCTTTCGCTGCATTGCAAAATCCGCCGCAGGCATGTTGACCGTTGACCCGCTTGACGACGGCGATCGCGGCGCCATCGTCAACACCGCGTCCGTCGCTGCAGAAGATGGCCAGGTAGGCCAGGCTGCCTATTCTGCGTCAAAGGGCGGTATTGTCGGCATGACTTTGCCGATAGCCCGCGATCTCATGAACGAAAACATTCGTGTAAATACGATTTTACCGGGCATTTTTAATACGCCCCTTTTGGCCAGCTTGCCAGATAATGTGAAAGGCGCGTTGGGCGCCAGCGTGCCCTATCCAAAACGGCTCGGTGAAACGGCAGAGTTTGCAGCCCTCGCCGTTGCCATGGTCACGAACGGCTACTTCAATGGCGAGGACGTGCGTCTCGACGGCGCAATGCGCATGGCGCCGCGATAAGGATGCCCGCACGATGTCTGAAGTGAAAAATACGGACGACAAGACGCCAGTCATTATTGCCGTCGGAGAGACCGTATTCAAAACGGAAGATCTAACAAAATCCAAAGAACCGATCGATCTCATGACCGAGGCGATGCGTGCGGCAGAGGCCGACTGCCGGTCGAACCTTCTTAGTGGTCTCGACACGGTTACTGTCATCGGCGTCGTTTCCTGGCTCTATAAAAATCCTGCGGCCCTGTTATGCGAGCGGCTCGACATTTCACCGCGACGTCAAATCAAAGCCGGCATGGGCGGGGAAACGCCGATACGCCTCCTTCACGAAGCCGCGCTCGCCATTCAGCGCGGCGAGGCAGAGGCCGTCGCCATTGTCGGCGGCGAAGCGCAAAGTTCTTTCCGTAAAGCACGACGCTCTAAGACCCACCTAACATGGACAGAGCGTGTAAGCCGCGAAGACGCTTGGGGCGGAATGGAAGGCACGACTTTGGGCATCCGCAAAGAGGCGCGCGCCATGGGCGTTGTCGCCCCGCCCCACGTCTATCCGTTTTTCGAAAATGCCTTGGGGGCCAAGCTTGGCCAGACGCCGACGGAAGCATTGCGGCGATCGGCCGAACTCTGGTCGGACTATGCACAGGCGAGCGTCGAAAATCCTTACGCCTGGTCTAGAAAGGCATACAGCCCGAAAGACATCGCCACGATTTCAGAATCAAATCGCCTGATCTCATTTCCTTATCCGAAATGGACCGTGACAAACGACGCTGTCAATCAGGCCGCCGCAGTTATAGTGACCAGTCGTGCTTTCGCCAAAAAAGCTGGCGTGAGGGACGAAAATATCATCTATTTTCACGGGGCTGCGGCGGCGTCGCAGCCAGCCGATTTTCTGTTGAGAAGTCGATATGACGCCTACCCCGCTTTGGAGGCGGTTCTTGAGGCGGTCGCGGATCAAGCCGGAGATGCGGGCGCCTTCGACCTCGCCGAAATTTACTCATGCTTCCCGGTCGTGCCAAAGGCGGCCATTGACGTATTGCGCGAAAACGGGTTTCGAGAAGCCGTTGCGCCGACAGTGACGGGCGGACTGACATTTTTTGGCGGTCCGATGAACAATTACATGACCCATGCCGCCTGCGCCATGACACGTAAGCTGAGGCATGGGGACGGAGATCTCGGTCTTCTTTATGGCCAGGGGGGCGTCATGACAAAACACCACGCGCTCATCCTGTCGACGTCGA
>JBCDBM010000182.1:0-6776 GCA_039183665.1 Pseudomonadota bacterium
CCCATTTCCGCTTCGTCGGTCAGATCAAAAAGATCCGTGTAGCACTTATCGCCGGAAAGGCTTGCCGCGGAGAGGGGGGTGACGAACTCAGCGCCGCCGCGCGTGAGAATGGTGCGCGTCGCGATCCCGCGCCTGCCAAGCTCGCGGATCAGCGCCAGGCTCTTATAGGCGGCAACGCCGCCGCCGATGATCAACAAAATGCTGCGTTTTTCAATGGTCATAGCGCGCCTATAAATACGCAACAGCGGCGCCAAAGTCACCTCTCATTCGGGTAACGAGTTCGTAGGCGGCCTTTTTATTGTCGCCACGATTCCGCTCTGGCGGTTAGGCTGCGAAAAGCACTACGCCAGCAAGAATGAGCAGGCCTGCAGCGAACAGCGCGGCGCGTGTTAACCGTCCTTGCCGCGCCACAGCGCGCGCCAAATCGGACGGGCTCGGGCTCGCTTCATCATCCGCATGTTGCGCCATAACGCGCGCTGCCTTGCCCATATCCTCTACATAGCGTGGGATTTCCGGCGCGATCTCCATGGCTTTGCGCGCTGCTTCAGACAAGGTGCGCGCGGCTGCTTTTGGTCCGACGACGTCTTCGATATAGGCGCGCACAGTTGGGGTCGCCGCCGCCCACATGTCGATATCCGGATCCAGCAGCCTTGCGACGCCTTCAACCGTCACCATCGTGCGCTGAAGAAGAACCAATTCGGGCCGCAAATGCATGTCGTACAGGGCCGTTACATCGAACAGCTGTTGCAGGACGCGCGACATGTCCACATCGCTCGCATTGCGCCCGTAAAGCGGTTCGCCGACGGCGCGCAGGGCTTGCGCAAACGCGTCGACCGAATGGTCAGCGGAGATATACCCGGCGGCGAAATGCACTTCCGCCGTGCGCCGATAATTGCGGGTTATAAAGCCGTAAATAATCTCGGCGAAGGTGCGCCGCGTCTTGTCATCAAGGCGGCCCATAATGCCGAAATCAATCAAACATAGGCGACCCTGCTCATCGATGATGAGATTGCCTTGATGCATGTCGGCATGGAAAAAACCGGTGTGCAGCGCTTGCTTGAGGAAGGAGACAATGACGAGTTTGGCGAGCGCCTTGCGGTCGACGCCGCTCTTCTCGAGCGCTTCCAAGTCGCCAACATTCGCGCCGCGGATCCATTCCACTGTTAGCACCCGGCGGGCGGTCAGCGGCCAATGAACCGCCGGCGCGCGCACATGAGGATCGTCTTTCAGATTTTCCGTAATTTCTGAAGCAGCGCCGGCCTCCATGCGCAGATCCAGCTCAACCGCCGCGGAGGCTTTGAGCGTCTCCACAAATTGCACCGGCTCCATGCGTCGTGCCGCGATTGAGACCGCCTCGATGAGCTTTGCCGCGCGGCCAAAGGCGCGAAATTCGCGCGCGGCCCGTTGCTCGATACCAGGTCGCAGAATTTTCACCGCCACCTCGCGCCCATCTTTGAGGCGCGCCCGATGGGCTTGGGCGATGGAGGCAGCCGCGATCGGCGCAGAAAACTCGGCAAATAATTCGTCAACGGATTTTCCGAACGCGGTCTCGATGGTGCTGCGCGCGGCCTCTTCCGAGAATGCTGGCATTCTGTCCTGCAAGCGAGACAGATCGTCAGCGATTTCAAAGCCGATAATATCCGGCCGGGTCGCCATAAACTGTCCGAGCTTCACATAAGCAGGTCCAAGAGCTTCAAAGGCGTCCGCAAGCCTTTCGCCCGGGCGTTTCCCAGTTTTGCGCGCGCCCAACCGCAATATCGAGGCGGCGCCTTGAACCAGCGGCGGCGCCAGATGCGCGAACTCGCGCGGCACAAGCGCATCATGACGCGCTAAGGTCCAGCCGGCGCGGGCGAGGCGTGCAAAATCCGCAATTGCGCTGATCATCGACGCGCCGCCCTAAAGCCGCCAGGCCATATGAAGGGCAGCGACGCCCCCAGACAGATTTTCATACGCGACCCTAGAGAATCCAGCGGCTTTGATTCTGTCGACAAAGGCTTGCTGCGCCGGGAAACGCCGGATGGACTCCACGAGATATTGATACGACTCGCGATCCCCCGTTACCTGCTCGCCGAGCCAAGGAATAACGTTGAAAGAATAGGCGTCGTACAGCGATTGCAGCCCTTCAGTGATTGGGTGTGAAAATTCTAGACAGATAAATCGCCCGCCCGGCTTCAGCACGCGATAGGCTTGCGCCAGCGCCGCGTCGAGATCGGAGACGTTTCGGATGCCGAATGCGATCGTGTAGGCGTCAGCGACTGAATTGTTGAACGGAAGATTCTGTGCATCGCCGCATAGGCGCGCGAGAGTTTGCTCCGTGTCGCCTGCCGCGACCGCCGTGTCATCACCGTTTCTTTGCGCGCCAGCGCGCAGCATCTCCTCATTGATATCGCAAATGACCGCCCGGGCTGGCGGTTTTGCGGGAGCGCTGTCGCGCGCATTTGCGCGCGCGAGAAATCCTTGAGCGATATCTCCCGTGCCGCCAGCGACGTCGATCAGCAGCGCCCCCGGCTGTGGATTCAGCCGATCCAGCAGCGTTGACTTCCAAATCCGGTGGACGCCTGCAGACATCAAATCGTTCATCAGGTCATAGCGCACGGCGACGCTATCGAAGACGCCTTTGACGAGCTTCGCTTTGTCTGCGCGTTTCACCGTGCGAAAGCCGAAAGAGGCTTCCTGGTTTGTGTCCCCTGGCATAGCCCAGACATAGCGATGCGTGATCCGCAAAAGAAGCAGGCTTGACGCCGCACCGCTCGAATGTCACTGTTAACCAGTTGAATTCGCGCAGATTTCTTTAGGTGCAATGCGGCGCGGGTGTGTTTGGTTTCCCCCCGGGGTCGCGCCGCCGACAAGACCGACAGACGAGATGTCAAGACGAGCCCGCCCAATGAGACAAGACGGGCCCGCAAGATCAACCGGGATCGAACCCAAATGATAAAATCCGAACTCGTTCAAAAGCTCGCCGATGAGAATCCGAACTTATTTCACCGGGATATAGAGCGCATCGTGTCCGTCATGTTTGACGAGATTACCGACGCCTTGGCGCGCGGCGACCGGGTCGAGCTGCGTGGTTTCGGCGCATTCTCAGTGAAGCACCGCGACGCCCGTGTGGGACGCAATCCGCGAAGCGGCGAATCGGTGAGCATTCAAGAAAAATGGTCGCCCTATTTTAAAGCCGGCAAGGAACTACGCGATCGCCTGAACGAAGACGGCCGCTTCTCAGCGGCGGCGAGAGGCGTTGGCGAGTAAGGATTGCCTTTGGCGTCCCTTTGGTTTCGCAATTGCTCAAACCCGTGCATACATAGTTCTGATGCTCTTAAAACCATCTATTTGCCATGCGTAAGTGGTTATTTCGCTTGTTCTGGATCCCCGCCTTTTTGGCGGTGCTAACGTTTTTCGTCGCCAACCGACAGCTGGTTTCGATCAGTCTTGATCCGTTCAACGCAGACAATCCGGCGCTGGCGTCTCCTGCGTTTCCGCTATGGCTATGGTTGATGCTGATGTTGTTCATCGGTGTGGGGCTTGGGACCATTGGCATGTGGGCGTCGGGCGCTGCAGCGCGCAAACTTGCGAAGAGCGAACATCGCGAGCTCAAGACCCTGAAACGCGATTACGCCGCTGCGACCGAACGGCTGCGTGCTCAAGAGAGACTGATTGAAACGGGCGCCGAGGTTGCTGATCAACCCGTCGCCAATCTTGAGAAAATCGCTTCTTAACGCAGACCTCCAAATGGCTGATCCACTCGTCAAAATTTGCGGCGTAACCTCCTTCGAGGCGGCGCGCGCCGCAGCGCTCGCGGGCGCTGACTATATCGGCTTTGTCTTTTTCCGAAAAAGCCCGCGCTTTATCCCCGCAGAAGAGGCTGAAGATATCGTCGTTGAGTTGAAGCAGGCGAGTTTCGAAGGTGGTTTTGTCATGCCGCAATGCGTCGGCTTATTCGTTGACGCCGGCGAGAGCGAAATTTCAGAAGCTGCGCCGTTTCTCTCCGCGGCGCAGTTTCACGGTCATGAGAGCCCGGCGCGCTGCGGTGAGTTGGGTCAGGAATTTGGTATCGATGTTATCAAAGCGCTGCCGGTCTCTACAGCTGACGATCTCAAAAACGCGACGGCCTTCGCGGAAGACGCCGACCTCTTGCTCTTCGACGCCAAACCGCCAACGGGCGCGGATCGGCCGGGCGGGCATGGCGCGGTCTTCGATTGGGCGCTGTTGAGCGCTTATGAGGGGGAAACGCCCTTTTTGGTCGCCGGCGGGCTTACGCCCCATAATGTCGCTGACGTGGTGGCTAGCCAGCGCGCTGTCGCGGCCTTTGCCGGCGTCGACGTCTCATCCGGCGTTGAGAGCGCGCCGGGTGTGAAAGACCTTGCGGCGATAAAGGCGTTTGTGTCTGCGGCGAAGGCGTCCTAATCATCTCCGCCTGAAGCAGCGGCGACGAAGCAAATCCATATGACGCAACTCAATTCCTATCGAACCGCACCCGACGCAGAAGGGCGCTTTGGCCTGTTCGGCGGACGCTTCGTTGCTGAAACCCTCATGCCGCTCGTTTTGGCGCTGGAGGAAGAGTACGCCAAATCAAAAACGGACGCCGCGTTCAATGAAGAGCTCGACTATTTCCTCAAGCATTACGTGGGTCGGCCGTCGCCGCTCTATTACGCGGAGCGGCTGACAGAATATTGCCGCGAAGGCTCAGCAAGGGATGGTGCGGGGGGCAAAGGCGCGAAAATCTATTTCAAACGCGACGAGCTCAATCATACGGGCGCTCACAAAATCAACAATTGTATCGGTCAGATTTTGCTCGCCCGGCGCATGGGCAAAACGCGCATCATCGCTGAAACCGGGGCTGGCCAACATGGCGTTGCAACAGCGACAGTGTGCGCCCGGTTCGGGCTGCCTTGTATCGTTTATATGGGCGCCACCGATGTTGAGCGACAAAAACCCAACGTCTTTCGGATGAAACTTCTGGGTGCGGAGGTTCGTCCCGTTACTTCAGGACGCGCGACGCTTAAAGACGCAATGAACGAAGCGTTGCGCGATTGGGTGACCAATGTCGAATCGACATTCTACATTATCGGCACCGCGGCTGGCCCCCATCCGTACCCCATGCTGGTGCGTGATTTTCAGTCCGTTATCGGGCGTGAAGCCAAAGCGCAGATGATGGAGGCGGAAGGACGTTTGCCGGATGTGATTATGGCGTGCATTGGCGGCGGGTCAAACGCCATTGGATTGTTCCATCCCTTCCTTGACGATGACAACGTTGAAATCATCGGCGTTGAAGCGGCCGGGCTCGGCGTTGAGACCGGCGAACATGCTGCGTCGATCACGGGCGGCGAGCCGGGCGTATTGCACGGTAACCGCACGTATCTCTTGCAAGATGAAGATGGGCAAATCAAAGACGCTCATTCCATCTCGGCGGGTCTTGATTATCCTGGCATCGGCCCCGAACATGCCTGGCTGAATGATATTGGCCGCGTGCAATATCTTTCTGCCACAGATGATGAAGCGCTTGACGCCTTTCAGCTTTGCGCAAGGCTAGAGGGGATTATTCCCGCGCTCGAGCCATCGCACGCGCTCGCTCGCGCCGTTGACAAAGCGCGGGAGATGGACCGCGATCAGATCTTATTGCTGAATATGTGCGGGCGCGGCGACAAAGACATCTTTTCTGTCATGGATGCTCTTGAGACAGATCAATAACCTCGCCGGCTACCTGCAGTCACCCCATCTTGATCGGCATTGGACCCATGAAGTCCATTTTGCCAATTGGCACGCCTTGTACGCGCAAGATGTCGTATGCGGTGACAGTGTGAAAGTTAAAGTTCGGCATCGAAAATGATAAGAGAAAATCCTCTGCTGTAAACGGCATCCGCAAGTTCATGCTTGGAATGGCGAAAATTACTTCCTTGCCGACCGACGCGTTGAGCGCGTCCGCTGATTTCGATTCAAGGTCCGCTATCGTCGCATCGATGAACGCCTGAGCGTCCGCATAGGTCTTGATGTCGATTTGTGGCGGCGGCCCGAAAGTCCCTTCTGCAACGCCGTCCACCGCGGTCGCTGTATGGTGCCGCAAGCAGTGCACTTGAAAGCGCAGCGGCGCCATGTCCTCGCACAACGCAATATCGAGAAAAGTATCGGGGTCAACGCCCTTTTCTTCAGCGAATGCCCGGCCTTTTTCCAGATAGCCTTTGGCTGCATGAAGGCCGATGAGCATGCGTTTCACGGTTGCGTCAAAAAGAGTTAGCGCCATTCTAGAATCCTCTTGCTTGTTGTTGTTTAGAAAGCTCGCAGGAAGCGGAGGGACGCGCAAGGCGCGCGCACAGTTTCGTGAACGCTTAACCGAACCGCCCCTGGCGTCAACGGCGCGTGCGCGCTATAGGCCAGGCGTTCTCGCACGCTGAAAGTTATGCAATGGCCAATAAAGACACCATCAACAAAGTTGTCCTCGCCTATTCCGGCGGTCTCGACACGTCCGTCATCTTGAAATGGCTGCAGGTCGAGTACGACTGTGAAGTCGTCACCTTCACGGCAGATTTAGGGCAGGGCGAGGAGCTCGAGCCGGCTCGTCGAAACGCTGAGCGAGCGGGCGTCAAAGAAATCTATATCGAAGATTTGCGCGAGGAATTCGTGCGCGATTTCGTGTTCCCCATGTTTCGCGCCAATGCTGTCTATGAGGGACTTTATTTGCTCGGCACGTCGATTGCGCGGCCGCTGATTGCAAAGCGCCTTGTAGAGATCGCGCGTGAGACCGGCGCGGACGCTATTGCCCATGGGGCGACGGGCAAGGGCAA
>JBCDBM010000183.1:0-6755 GCA_039183665.1 Pseudomonadota bacterium
AGTCTCACTCTTTTTTGGGCGGGTTCTCTCTTACTGATTTGCTGTCAAGTATTTAGCTGGGCCTACTTCAATCGTGAACTGTATTGGATTTTTCTGACTGTATATCTTCTACCCGCTTCGGCTTATATCTTGTTTCTAAGATGGAGACGCGCTAAATCTAGTATTGCCTTTATATTGTTCATTCACGCTTACGTGTTCGTAAGCGAACTTCAGATAGAGGTAGGCCTGTTTGATTGATTGCGTTCGTTCTCGAGCAAGTATCGCGTTTACAAACTAGCTCTACGCGAAGCCACTATTTTCGACGCTAGGCTACGGCGCGGCTCGACGGGCGCATCGACGCGCCGCGAATCGAGACGATTAAAGCGACGGAAGCCGCCCGCTCCGCGCTAAAAATCAACACTTACAGACAATCTAAGCTTAAACTTAAGTGCCGAGCCGCGACAGCTAACGTCTGATCATTTAGCTATGCCGTCTCGTTGACGTCCACCTAGCAAAGTAAACTCATCGATATGAACCTCGCTCCAAGTGAATCATCCGGACCAACAGATCTCTCATGGTGCAAAATTGAATTCCTGACCTCGCCGCGCGCAGTTTGGCCGTCTTTTTCAGCGTCGCCTTGCGGAGCTTTTCTGCTTCCGACAAAGCCGCTTTTTTATCCATGTCGCGAAAGAATTTTTGCTCCGCCGCTGTTCCTTTTTCGGCCAAAGAACTGCCTTTCAATATTAATTGGTTGAGGACTTCTTCTCCCGCCAATCTTTGAAACTGGAAGCGTTCGTTACTTCCTTTTTCAGGCGTAATTTTCGCAGCTTGTTTGTCTGCTCACGTTTTCGCGCGGCAATCGCATCAAGTTCTCCCATCGCCGCGGCTTGCGCGCGTTCCTGACGGGCTTGTCGGTCACGGATCATTCAGCGCCTCCATGAAGTGATAGAATAACTCACGGCTTCACCGGCGCGCGGCGCAACAAGCGCTTAGCGCCGGCGACTCAAATTAACCGTTGATTTTGAGTTGTGTTGCGGAGGTCTTGCCGCGTTCTTCCTGCAATTCGTATGAAACTTGTTGGCCATCATCCAGCCCGCGGATGCCGGCTGCTTCAAGCGCTGTGGCGTGGACAAAAACGTCCTTGCCGCCGTCTTCCGGCGCGATAAAGCCAAAACCTTTTTGCGGGTTATACCATTTTACAGTACCGTTCGCCATTTCGTAATTCCTTTCAAACAAGCGTTCTTGACGGGAGACATTCCGGTCACGGATATTGCTGCCGATGGTTGGAGGGGAATAAGAAGCTTGCTTCAGAGGCCTAATAGACGGCCTTCAATCATGGCGCGCCCGCAAGGTGGGCCTTATGCGCCATCATTACAAGCTTTTTCGGGCTTTTCGTTCGTCCTTCACTTGCCATTAACCCCGAGCTGCGCCATATCCGCCCCTTCGGCCGCGTGTAGCGGGAGCCGCCCTCATGGCGGATAAGTAATCTCCCTCCGGCCATTATCCCTAACAATTGGGCGCCCAGACACGCGGGTCCTCGTATTGGAACCCGGACGCTGTTCTCGTGCGCTTCGTTGAAGCGCAGCGCGGCGCGCCAGAAAGACTATTGTGACGACATTTCATGAACTTGGCCTTGCAAAGCCGATACTCACCGCGCTTGACCAAGAAGGCCACAAGACGCCAACGCCTATTCAGGCCGCGGCCATTCCTGCTCTTCTGATAGGCCGTGATCTGTTAGGCACCGCCCAAACGGGCTCCGGCAAAACGGCAGCCTTCACGTTGCCGCTTTTGCATCGCCTTATCGAGACGCCCGCCAAAGCTAAAGCACTCCACCCTCGCGCACTTATTCTTGCGCCAACGCGGGAGCTCGCCGGCCAGGTGAGAGATCGCATTTACAGCTATGGTGCAGGCGCTAGTTTCCGCGCCGGTCTTGTGATCGGCGGTGCGCCTATCAACAAACAGAAAAATCTGATCCGCCGGGGCGTTGATATTCTCATCGCTACGCCGGGGCGGCTCGAAGACCTCATGAACCAAGACGCGGTATCGCTAGACGCGATTGATTATTTCGTCCTCGACGAAGTCGACCAAATGTTAGACATGGGCTTCATTCATGCGATCCGCGCTATCACAGCGAAATTGCCAAAGGACCGCCAAAGCCTTTTCTTCTCCGCGACGATGCCGCGCGAAATAGAGCGTCTAGCAAATGGACTCTTGCGCGATCCGGTCCGCGTAGAAATGAAGCGCCAACCGCCGCCGAAGATTAATCAGTCAATTATGTTCATAACTAAGCCGGAAAAGATCGGCGCCTTGATCAAAATTGTACGCGGTGACGCTTTCACAAGCGGTCTTGTTTTTTCGCGTACCAAGCATGGCGCTGATAAGATCGTTAAGAGTTTAAACGGCGCGGGCCTTTCCGCGCAAGCGATTCACGGAAACCGAAGCCAGAGACAGCGCGAACGCGCACTAAAGGGATTTAAGTCAGGCGACACCCGTATTCTTGTTGCGACCGATATCGCCGCACGCGGTATTGATGTTCAGGGCGTCTCCCATGTTGTCAATTTCGATCTGCCGAACGTCCCTGAAACCTATGTTCACCGGATCGGTCGGACAGCGCGAGCGGGCGCTACTGGAACCGCTATTTCTTTTTGTAGCCCTGAAGAGCGTGCGGAATTACTCGCCATCGAGCGATTAACCGGCGAGCGCTTCGGCGGCTCAAAAAACCAAAAAACGGCGCCAAGCAAGAACAAAAATAGACGGAAGCGCCCCCATCGTAAAAGCAAAGGAGCGCCGCGCTCCAAAGCAAAAGCCGCTATCGAGCGCGAAGCCGATAAGACAATCAGCAATTTGTCCATCATGCGCCCTGCAACTTAGTCGTACGGCTTTACACCCCCGCAAATTCCGTCAGCATACGCAAAACTGACGCCTAGACCTCAACTTGCAGCCATTGCCGAAGCCATTAGAATACCGTTCGCTTTATACGCTAAAAGGACGATTCGTTGCTCCAAGAAAATTCACGGGCTCAAGGCGCACGGAGTACGTCCGATCCCGTTGAGGGATGCCAAATCACGCGCGGCGTCGATAACGACGCTGAGTCGTTAAGCGTCTCAAATGCTGACTTGAACATACAATCAATAGCCTCTCGCATATCGAAGCAATTTGGCGCCCGCAGAGCTGATGATACGCGCAGAAGCGCTGTTCAATTGATCACAACCCTTGTTCCTTTTTTGGCTGTTCTCGGCGCCATGGCCGCAACCGTAGGACATGCCTATTGGGTGACGCTGTTACTGACGATTCCAGCCGCCGGTCTGCTGGTGCGAATGTTCATCTTTCAGCATGACTGCGGGCATGGATCATTCTTCAAGTCTCGCGCCGCCAATGATTTTGTTGGTCGTTTCATTAGCATCTTTACTCTAACACCTTATGATTATTGGAGGCGCTCGCACGCACTGCATCATGCAACGAGTGGCAATCTCGATAAACGCGGCCTGGGTGACGTACCAACATTTACCGTCGAAGAGTATCTTGCATTTTCCCGACTAAAAAAACTGGGCTATCGACTGTTCCGTAATCCGATCATAATGGTTGGGATCGGAGTTCCGATTAATTTCATTGTGTTGCAGCGCATCCCTTTCGGCCGGGACATTCAAGATCGTGGCACCGTCCGCAGTATTTTGGGGCTCAATTTGATGATGCTAGTCGCTTTTGGAACACTTATGATGTTCTTCGGCGTTGCGCCTGTTCTGCTGGTTTACTTGCCTGTCATCATTGTAGCGGCCTCGATTGGAGGATGGCTTTTTTATGTCCAGCACCAATTTGAAAATGCATATTGGCGCAGAACTGAGGATTGGGATTTTCATGCGGCCGCTGTTACTGGTAGTTCCTACTATGAACTGCCGAAACTCCTGCAGTGGTTTACCGGTAATATTGGTATGCACCACATCCATCATTTGTGCAGCCGCATCCCAAACCATCGCCTAGTGGAGTGTTTCGATAAGTTTCCTGAGCTGAACAGAATATCTAAACGCATAACGCTACGCGACAGCTTAAAGTGCTGGCGGTTTGCACTTTGGGACGAGGAAAAAGGCGTGATGGTGAGTTTCGATGAAATTCAGCATCGACGTTAGATACGTATCAACTGTGGCTCCCGATCGAGCCCAATGTCTCTTACGTGAAGAGCGGTCGCCAATAAGAACGGCGCACATCGCTTCAAAACACCCGCCTACGAACGAAGGAATTGAGCCGAGATTGCCCACACGTCTGGCAGTGTTATCGACGCTTTTTGCTCAACACGTTTTCATTTGTTCCAAGGGTGTCTTTCAGATTCTGATGTGATTACTGACATTTTCGGCCCCACTTTTTCTGGGGGCCGAACCAATAATTAGAATTTAGTGCGTAAACGCGGGACTACACACCCAGACGTCGGATAAACTCGTCGACACTAGCGCCCTCGGCGAGAAGAAGGTCTGCTTCGCGTAACTTCGATATGATCTCTTCCGGCGAATATCGCTTTCCCGACATCTCTTATCTCTTAGAATGCAGCCATTTATTTCATCGTTCGTGGCTGCGTTCAAAGGGGTTGGGTCAATGGAAAGACGCAGAGTTTTTGCCGCCGAGTCAGGCGCGATGCCAATTGCGCCTACGGGACAATTGCGACGGCGCGTGTCCAACCCGCGGATGCGCCTTTGATCTTCACCGGGAAGCAGACAACGTCAAAACCGCAGTCCGGCAGCACGTCAAGGTTGCTTAGCTTCTCCATTTGGAAATACGCCGCCTCTCGTCCAGCCTTGTGTCCCTCCCAGATGATCGCCGGGTCTTTGATCTCGTCATACTTCTTCGCAGTATGGGAAAATGGCGCATCCCACGACCACGCATCCGTGCCGACGACCCGCACACCGCGATCCGTCAAATACAGCGTCGCATCACGCCCCATACCGCAGCCTTTGTGAATGTACTGAGGACTGCCAAACGCCGCGCCAGCGCTGGTGTTTACGAGCACGATGTCAAGGGGCCGCAACGTATAACCGATGCGATCGAGCTCGGCTTCGATATCGCTGGCTGCTACAATATAGCCGTCATCAAAATTTCGAAAATCGAGTTTTACGCCTGGTTTGAAGCACCAATCGAGCGGAGTCTCATCGATCGTCCATGATCTGTCACCCCCATCCATCGTCGAATGATAATGGAACGGCGCATCCATGTGTGTTCCGTTGTGAGTACCAAGTTGAAGCTCTTCCACCGCCCAGGCCTCTTCGTCAGGCAGATCCTTCTTGGAGAGCCCCGGGAAAAACGGCAACAACTGATGATACGTCTCATCATGCTTATAGTATGTGATCTTCGGGCGAAACGGCTCAGGATCTGACGCAACCTCGTTTTCTATTGCGATCGAAAGGTCGATAATTTTCCGCTGTGCACCGTTAAGGAGCGCCGCCGTGGTCAGTTTTGACTCTGTGTGATGATCATCGTTCATGTTCGGTCTCGCTCATTGAACATTTCAGATTTGCTCGATTTTGGTGGCTTGCCCATTTTGTCCGGTCCCTATCGGAGTCTTGTCACGAACGAATCTGCAATATGCGATAAAGGAAAAAACGCTGAGATACATTGTGAACAGATAAACTGCCGGCGCTACGGCAAACTCCGGATTCTTAAGAAGGGCGATGGCAATCACCAAGGACAATACGTAATTCTGTACGCCAATCTCTATGCAGATTGACCGGCTTTGACGCTCTCCAGTTTGCAGCAAACGTGCGGCTCCAAACCCCAGCGCCATCATTGTAGCGTTAAGAAGTAAAACCGGCGCCCCAGCCTCACCCAACATGGAAGGCAAAATCGGCCATATTGCATATAGCATGACGGCCATGGTGAAGAGCACGGCTGCGAATGATACTTTGGTTGCATATCGCTCAATTGATAAAGCAAGCTTAGGAAAGTACCGTCTGACGCTCATGCCGGCGAGCACAGGCGCAACAACTAGCATGAATATCTGCACTGTCGACTGCACGACTGGCAGGCGAACGGACGGATCGTTTTCACCAAACATGGAAATCGCCACATTTACAAAAATGGGAATAGAAAACACGACGATGAAACCACTGATTGCTGTCAGCGCAATCGAAAGGGCGACATCGCCTCTGGCCAGAAAACTAAAAAAATTCGACGTCGCCCCGCCTGGGCAGCAGGCAAGTATAATGAGACCGATTGCGACCGCTGGCGGCGGCGACAAGATTATCACGATCAGGAAGGCGAACGCCGGCAGGACGATTAACTGGCCCGTCAATCCAAGCGCGACTGCTTTCGGGGCTTGGTAGACTTTCTCAAAGTCCGCCGGCGTCAAGGTCAGTCCCATCGTTGCCATAATGACAATTAGAGAATACATCGCAATATCGGACATGCTCATGCCCAGGAACTCTAGGCCTAGTAGATTTATATCGGCAATTGACTGATGCATGTGTTTCCCAAGATCGAGATCTAAAGGTTGAACGACGTAGGATCGACACGTGATCCGGCAAAGAACGCGGTTTTAAAGGACGGCCGTTCGCACACGTCTTGATACCAGCGGCTAAACTGAGGCAATTCAATCCACATGTCGGAAAGTCCAATATCGTCCATCCTTACAATTGTCGGGGTGAGAACAATATCAGCGATCGTGTATTGGTTGCCCATAAGCCAACGCCGGCCGTTCAGCGCATTCTCCACACGCATAAGCGTTTCTCTGAGCTTTTCTAGAGATTCTTCATACAATGACTTATCAAAGCCATCTTCGCCTTTCAGTTGGCGAT
>JBCDBM010000184.1:0-6743 GCA_039183665.1 Pseudomonadota bacterium
AGTTTGTGACGCGTCACGCCCAATTTGTTTCGGGCTTCCTGACGGGCCGACGCGGAAATCCCGATGAGGGCGACGGCAGTTAACCGAAACCCGACGACGAAAATAAACAGCCGAATCCGGTCTACAATATTGAAGCGAGAAAAAATTATGAGCGAAGCATCCCCAATGACGCAAGCCGAGCTTAAGGCTCTGGTTGACGCGACCAACGGGCATTTACGCAATAAATCGAAGAATACGATTGTGGGCGACGCGCCAGGCAAACCGCGGTTCGAGCTGTATCACGCGGATCCATCGCTATGTTCGCACAAAGTCAGATCGGTTATGGCCGAAAAAGGCGTGACCTATTTTTCTCACGCGATGAACATCATGCCCGCCGGCAATTTTGTGCCGCAAAATTATCGGCCGGAATATGTCCGCCTACGGCTGAAAGGAAGCCCGGGCGGAGGGTTTGTCTCCGGTTACACCGGCGCCTCATCGGTAGAGAGAGAAGGCTTTGACCCATGCGTCGTGCCCACCTTGGTCGACCATGAGGCGGCTAAAGTCATCGTCGATTCACGCGCGATCTGCGAATATGTTAACCGCGAAGCGGGCACGGGCGAGGACTTGGTTCCAGCCGGGTTGGAGAGCGTCATTGACGAACAAATTCGATTGGTTGATGACGCGCCGCATGTTGCATCGCTTTATGGGGCGCATCCGGACGAAGACCGCCGGCCCATGGGCTTGAGAAAAAACATCGCCGGTATTCACGCGAAAAAGATCCGCGTCTTGACGGCAATGATGGAGCAATCGGCTGACGATCCTGAATTGCTTGCTGCGTATCGCGCCAAGGTCTCAAAAGAGGCGGCGGCTGGCGCTTTTATGATCGACGATGATGGGATGCGCGAAACGCACCGGAAAATGGCCGCCCATGTGGACGCGTTGGAAAGCCAGCTGCAGTCTCATAGCGGGGCGTGGGTTTGCGGCGACCAGTACACCATGGCTGATATCATGTGGACCACGAGCCTATGGCGCATGAAGTGGCTAGGCTTTGGTCGTCTTTGGGAAGGCAAGGCCGAGCGCGCACGGCTCACGGAGTATCTTGAGCGGGCCTTCGTTCGACCATCTGTCCGCAGCGCGGTCGTAAATTGGCCCGGCGCCCACGCCCCGTCGCCTCATGTTAAAGAGCACTCAGGGCCCGGATTTGCGCTGAATTTCTTCTGGCACATGGCGCGCGGTACGGATTGGCAAGAGGTCTTCTTTGGCGACCCGAAAATCAAACTCCCTCCATTGGAGCCACTACCCACGGCCGTCACATCAACGGCTAGCCACTGACCGAGTCGCCATTTCCGGCCACTAAAAATCTTCAATAGAGAGGACAATCTTCATGCGATTAGTGACATTTACCCATGGCGGCGCAACCCGAACGGGCGCTTTGCGCGGCGAGGAAATTGTTGATCTGAATGCGACGGACAGCACCATCCCGAATGAAATGGTGGCCCTTCTGCAAGGCGGCGACGCTATGTTGGCGAAGGCGGCCGCTGCGGCCAAAGACGGCGCACCGCTTGCCAATGTGTCAGAGGTAAAGCTGGAGAGTCCGATCTTAACACCGCCGAAGATTCTCGCGGTGGGTTTAAATTATGTCGATCATTTCAACGAAATGCCCGAAGCGATTCAACAGCGCTTGGGGGGCAAACCGCCGACATCGCCGGTTATTTTCAACAAGCAGAATACGTCGACCACCGGACCGTACGATGTAGCCCGCCGACCCATTGAATCGACGATGTTCGATTATGAAGCGGAACTTGGCGTCGTTATTGGCAAGACCTGCCGCCGCGTTCCCAAAGACAAAGCGTTTGACGTCATCGCCGGCTATACCGTTGTCAACGATTTGACGGTTCGGGATTGGCAACGCGCATCGCCGACAATGACAATGGGTAAGTCTTGGGATAGCCATTGTCCCATGGGCCCCGCCATCGTTACAAAGGATGAAGTGTCAGACCCAGAGAAATTAGCGGTGACATGCACCGTTGATGGCGATGTTCGTCAAAATTTCAACACAGGCGAGATGCTTTTCGATATCGCATCCTTGATCGAATACTTGTCGACAGCGTTCACGTTGACCCCTGGCGACGTGATTGTGACGGGCACCTCGGCGGGCGTTGCGCTATTCGCGCCGGGTGAGCCCTATCTCAAAGATGGCCAGACGTGCCGCGTCGAAATTGCGGAGCTGGGCTATATCGAGAACGTTATAGAGTTGGACGAGGGCGTCAGTTTCATCCGTTAAAAATAATCGCAAAAAGAGCGAGTAGGGCAGGAACGAATGCTGGACGGCGAGCACTTTATCACGCCGCAAAAAGCCTCGGCGCACACGGCCAATGACGTAGGTTTAGAAGCTTACTCATATGGTGAATCCTTGTGTTCGCAAAAAATGCGCATTGGCTTGGCCGAAAAGCAGCTGCCCTACAAATCGCACCACATCTATATTTGCGATGTGGCAAAAGACTGCCAAAATCTGTCTCCGGAATATTTGAAGATTAACCCCAAAGGCATTGTGCCAACACTGGTGCATAACGGGTAGCTCGTCTTTGATGCGCATAAAATCATAAAATATTTGGATGACCAGTTTCCAGAGAGCGGAGAACGTTTGTGGCCGTCTGATCCGGGCAAGGTTGCGGTTGCACAATACTGGTTTGACCACGGCATGCTGCCGGATGTGCGCGGGGAGCGGCCAAATTTCGCTTCCGCCATTGCTATGGTGTCCTTGCCGCTTCTCGAACATATGCTGTGCAGGCAGCCGATGGAGCATGTGATTGAGACCTATAAATCTCATCCGCTTCCCGAAAGGCGCGCTGTTTTTACGGCGTTGCGCACCGGCGAACGCCGCATTCCTGCCGCTGCGGTTGAGGCGGCATTGGATCTTATTGTTGACGGATTAGTCGGCGTCGAAAAACAGCTAGAAGAAAGTGGCGGGCCCTATGTTTTGGGCGCGTTTTCCATTGTCGATATTACGATGATGGCGTGCTTCCACCGGTTGGAAGACGTTCAGTTGCAGGGCGTTTTTGATCATCCCGCGTTGAAACATGTGAGAGAGTATTGGCGACGGCTTCAGGCGCGTCCGTCATATACATCGGCCGTCATCGATTGGCATGATCACGCTAATTGGCGAACAGCGATTGTTGAAGTGTTCGGAGATGCGCCGTCGCCGCATCTTGGCGCTGTTGTCGACAAACTCGATGCGCGTCTCGGAAAAGATAAGGCCTCCGCACAAGGTGGGGCAGCTTAGTGTTTGAGCCAGATGCAACGTGCGGGGAGCCAGGTGGTGATGCTCCTCCAACGCGAGCGGCGATTGGCCAAGTCGATAGCGCGCAGCGCCTCGAATGGACGTTGAATGGCGAAGTAAAATTGAGGCCGCCACACACGCTGATCTAGATTTTGATTTCTTTGTACAAGGCGCAAGAACATCGCTGATATTAACGATCACCCGAGGAAAACATGCCAAAGCTGAAACTGTATCATTACCCGGTTCGCGCCTGCTCTACGGTGACCTTCAACGCCCTGGAGGAAGCGAATTTGGAATATGACGATCAGTCGATCGACATTATTGCCGGCGAGCAAAAAAGCCCCGAATATTTGAAGGTCCATCCCGGCGGCAAAGTGCCCGCGCTCGTCGTGGACGACAAGGTCCTAACCGAAAACGCGGCCATTCTCGGCTACCTGAATATGCTGGCGCCGCAGGCCAATTTGTTGCCGCAGTCCGACGATCTCTATGAGCGCGCTTCGTGCAACTCTGATCTCATTTGGATCTCGTCCACATTTCACCCCGCCATCCGGCAAATGCGAATGCCATTGCGTTTTACGCATGCCGAAGGCGAATATGCGGGCATTCAGGCGAAAGGCGTCGAGTTCACGACGGCGATATTTGACCAGCTTGAAGCGCGTTTCAGCGGCGATCGGTGGTGGTATGGCGAGAATTGGTCGGTCGTGGATGCGTATATCTCTTGGTGCGTGATGATCGTGATGAGTACTCAGATTATCGACATGGACAAGTATCCGGGGATCATGTCGCATACCAAAAGGGTTCATGAGCGCCCAAGTTTTCAACGGGCGATGGCGCGGCAGATTGCGTCAAAAGAAAGAGACGGCATTAAGTTTCAAGACGAAGTGTAATAAGACAAAAACAACAGCAAAGGCGACACTCGCACCAATGCAGTGAAAGCGAGCGAGCGCACCTGAAAGGGAACCATGGACACCTCATCTTCCGCAATCGAACCGGCTAAAACGGTTTGGAGTCGCGATTACGAATGGCGGGCGGTTAGCCTTCTCGCTGTCGGCTTCGGTCTCGTCGGTCTGGACCGCTTTATCATCAATCCGCTGTTTCCCGTGATCGCGGAAGATCTCAATCTCGACTATCAAGATTTGGGATTAATCTCCGGCATCTTAGCGCTGACCTGGGGACTGTCGTCAGTCTTTGCGGGCAATTTATCTGATCGCATCGGCTTGAAGCGCGTTTTGGTGATCTCCGTGATCGCGTTTTCCGCGCTTGTCGGCTTTAGTGGTTTGGCGACAGGGTTAGTGAGTTTGTTGATCATCAGGGCCCTGATGGGGTTTGCCGAGGGTGGATTTGTTCCCGCCAGTATCGTAGCAACGATTGACGCGTCTAAGCCAACACGCAAGGGCTTGAATATCGGCTTACAGCAGATGGCGGCGCCCCTGGTCGGGTTGGGGTTTGGGCCGCTTATCGCGATTGCGTTGCTCGGGATATTGCCCAGCTGGCACTATGTGTTCGGCGTCATTGCGATACCCGGATTTATCGTGGCGTATTTGCTAAGACGCACGATTCGCGAACCATCAAAGGCGGCAATTGACGCGAACAAGGCGCCGCCCGTCTCGTTCAAAGCACCGCTGCAAATTCGCAATGTCGTTTTCGGCATTCTTGGTATGTTTTGCTTTTTAACCTGCCTGCACACGCTTTCGACGTTCATGCCAAGCTATTTGGTTGACTATCGCAATGTGCCCTTAACGCAGATGGGCTTTGTTCTCGCGGTCACGGGGCTTGGCGGGTTTGTCGGCATGGTTCTGATCCCAAGCTTGTCAGACCGATATGGTCGGCGTCGAGTGATGCTGCTGGCTATGGGTATTGAACTCGTGGCGTTCGTTTTATTGCTGGCGTTTGCGCGCGGGCCGCTCACCTACGCGGCGCTGTTGTTTATTATTAGTCTTCTTAATTCGGGTGTGGTCGCAACGACTGTTGGACCGTTCCTCAATGAGTCTGTCCCTGCTGTTATGGCGGCGACGGCGGTCGGATTGGTGTCTGGTTTCGGCGAGATCGTCGGCGGCGCGTTTGCGCCTGCTCTGAGCGGCGCGGCCGCCCAAGCCTACGGCATCCACATTATTCCCTGGATCGGGTTTGTTGCGGCGTTCTTAGGCACGGCTATTGTCGCCTTCGGATTCCGCGAACCGGCGCTTGGCGTCAATCGCAAGGGGGCGATGTAGCCCTATCCAGTTGGAATTTGTAGCGTAACAAGAACTAACTGTTTTAAACTCAACTTTGGGAGAAGTTATGAAAATCCTATCTGCTCTATCTGCTGCGGCTTTGGCGCTCGCGACATCAAGCGCGTTCGCACAAGATCCAATGGCCGATTGCATTGCCAATGATCCTGATGCGACAGAAGAGTTTTGCTCTTGCATGATCTCCGCTGTCGAAGCGGATTCGAGCCTTCTTGAAGAAGTCATTGCCAATGGCGGCGCGCCAGCGCCCGGCGAAGGCAGCGCGGCTTTGGAAGAAGTCCGCGACGGTTGCCGCTAGTCGCCAACTGTGTTTGCCAATCCGCGATTTGCGCATTGAGCGAATAAGAAAGCAGCCTCAGCATTTCTTTATCGAGATGCTGAGGCGCCCAGAAGAGCGCAATGTCGCTTTTCAAATTCGGGGGAAATTAGACTTGGGCGTCGACGCCGTTCGAAACAACGACATAGGACTGAGATAATCCACGTGAAGACCGCAATTCAGAAAAACATTATGCGCGCAATTTTGCTCGCGCTTGGGCCGATGTTAACGCGCGCGTCAACAGTGAGCGCTGGTTTCGCCGAGGATATGGCCAAACATAACTGCGTGTATCAAATCCGTCTCTACAATAACTCCGTAGGCCGATATTACGAGTTCAAAGACGGCAAGGTGACAACCAAGGCCGGTGTTCATCCAAACCCCGACGCTGCAATGGTGTTCAAAGATGTTGAGGTTGCGCTTAAGATGCTCAGCCCCAAACCGGACATGCTGTATCGTGTGCACGCGGCGAAGAACTTTCTTGTAACGCTGCACGGCTCAGACGTTATCGGGAACTGGATGGCGAAGCTTGTACAGCGCGCGCAGCGCGATGCGGCTGGCTTCTCCTATGGCGAGAAGATGCCCGATGGCATGAACCGATATACAATGACCACGAATGGCGGTCCGGTGCATGTTTATGTGAAAGACGGCAAAATCGTTCGTACGGTGCCGCTCGTCTTTAATGATAAAGATGCGCAGCCTTGGGAAATCAAAGCGCGCGGCGAGGCGTTTTCGCCGCGACGTCAAGCGGCCGTGGCGCCACACGCGCTCGCGGCTAAAGGCATGGTGTATTCGAAAAATCGAATTCTATACCCGATGAAACGCGTCGACTTTGACCCCAACGGTAAACGCAATCCGCAAAATCGCGGTATTTCCGGATACGAACGGATTAGCTGGGACGAGGCGCTTGATATTGTCGCCACTGAAATGAAGCGGCAAAAAC
>JBCDBM010000185.1:0-6727 GCA_039183665.1 Pseudomonadota bacterium
GAGCCGCGCCCCAGCTAAGCCGAAGCGCAGGTTTGGCAAGAACCTTTAATCTCAAGGCGCGCCGTTTCCATGCGGAAACTGGCCGCGCTCACGGCGGGGATGATGTTGTCCTCCACGGCGGAGACTTGCAATTCCTGCACGTTCGAGCAGCTCTCACAGACTAAGAATGTCTGCACCATATGCGGGCCGCCGTGGTTGCAAAGGACAAATGCGTTCAAACCCTCGAGCTTGTGGACATGCCCTTTCGTTTCGAGCCCATCGAGCGCCCGATAGACCGTCATCGGCGCACGAACGCCCTTTTCCTTGAGACGATCCAGGATCTCGTACGCTTTCATGGGTTCGCCGAAGTCGTGCAACGCCGCCCAAACGAGACGCTCATTCTTTGAAAGACCGGCCGGCGGCTCCCCTGGAGCCCCATCAGCGTGATTGTGCGAGTGATGCTGTTCATCAGACATAGCGCAACTCATCATTGCCTTACCCAATGTTATATCAATGTTATATCGCGCTGAAAAGACCGAAAAGTCGCAGGTCGAGGCGCATTGCAACGCACAGGAGAAACACGCTGCCTCAAGCCATCATGCGAAACCGTGGTGATTTTGTCATACGCTTTGGGCTAAATGCCCCACGACCCCGTTAGTTCCTTCGCGCAATTGTGGAGACGCCGACTTGGCCAATTCCATCACCAGACGTTCCGCGCTCGCCGCCGGCTTGGCCGCTGGGGCCGCTTCGTGTTCATCGCCGCCAAAAATGACGGCCTATAGCGCATCGGACGCCGCGCCGGGCGGCGCATTCGCTTATGGCGTCGCGAGCGGCGACCCAGACGCAACGAGCGTCGTGATCTGGTCTCATCTTACGCATCCGGACGAAAACGCGACCGCCGCCCAAGTTCAATGGGAATGCGCGGACGATCCAGACTTTACGCAGATCCGCGCAAGCGGCGACATCACCACCGGGCGCGCTTGGGATTGGACCGTTAAAACCCTCGTCAACGATTTGGCGCCGGGCGGCGTCTATTATTATCGGTTTCGCTTTGGCGACGCCCTCTCGCCCGTTGGCCGCACGCGCACCCTGCCCGACGGTGAGATTGATGCGGCGCGCTTTGCGATTGTTTCGTGTTCCAACTATCCGTTTGGGTTTTTCAACGTCTATGATTTGATTTCCCGGCGCGATGACTTGGACGCAGTCATTCACTTGGGCGACTACATCTATGAATATGGCCCGGAAGACTATGGCGGCTCGATGGGCGCAAAGCTCGGGCGCAACCATAACCCGCCTTATGAAATCATTACACTGAGCGATTATCGAAAACGCCATGCGCAATATAAATCCGATCCGTCGAGCCAGGCGATGCTCGCGCGCCATCCCTTGATCGCAATTTGGGATGATCACGAAACCACCAATAATTCGTGGAAGGACGGCGCTGAAAATCATCAACCCGAAACGGAAGGCGACTGGACGGCGCGTCGGCGCGCCGCCTTGCAAGCCTATTACGAATGGATGCCAATCCGCGAACCGGAGCGCGGACCGGAGCATCTGTTCAAAACTTACAATTACGGCAATTTGCTAAGCTTAAGCGCCATTGAGACGCGCCTCATGGCGCGCACCAAACAACTCGAGTTTGACGAGGTTGTCGCGAGCATTAGCGGTCCCGAAGATGTTGCGCGGTTCAAAGAAGAAGTCCTTTGGGATGAATCGCGCGAGCTCTTAGGCGCGGCGCAAATCGAATATTTAGACCGCGCGTTTCGCAGCTCCGTCGCCGCCGGACATCCGTGGCGGCTGATCGCCAATCAAGTCATCATGGCCAGCATGACCATGCCGGATTTAAACCCGCACATCACCGAGGAAGAACTCGTTGCGCTTGAAGCCGATTGGCCCCCCGCGCGCGCCTTTGTGGAAGCGTCTGCGCTTCCGCTGCCCGCTAGTTTCGACGCTTGGGACGGCTATCCGGCCGCGCGCGAGCGCTTCTATGATATGGTGAAAGAAACACGCGCCGACGGGATGATTGTTGTTACCGGCGACACCCATACATGGTGGGCGAACGATTTGGCGGACGCTGCCGGTACGCCCATGGGGGTGGAGCTGGGAACGCATTCGGTGACGTCCCCATCGCCTTACGCACCGAGTTTTTTGGGCGGCAAGGGCAATGATTACGCGCTCTTAAACAATCAGGAAAACGAGGCTGTGCGGTTTTTGTCTGGCGAATTCCATGGCTATATCAGCCTCACGATTACCCAAGAAAAAGCGCGCGCTGAGTTCACGGCGGTCGATAATATCGAAAGCCGCGACTACAAGGCGTTTGTCCACGCAGCTTTTGACATCAAGCGCAAAAACGGCGTGTCGCGCTTTTCAAACGCGGACGGATTGAGCTTTAGAGAGGGTTGGCTGTTCTAGTATTTGTGCACGCCGCCAGCGTTTACGAAAACAAGGCGAACATCCATTCGGCCACGAGCGCGGGCTTGGGGCTGTCTTCAATTTCAATGCGGGCTGCGTATTTGAACATCCACATGCCCGGGCGGCGTTCGTTGGCTTCAACAAGCGTAAAGCGTCCGCGAATGCGTTGGCCCGAGCGCACCGGCGTCATAAAACGCACTTTCTCGAAGCCATAATTAACGGCCATTGAGACGCCCTGAACGCCGAGCAAACAGCTCTCGGCTAAATGCGAGAGCATGCCGAGGGTCAAAAACCCATGGGCGATGGTGCCGCCAAACGGCGTCGCCTTGGCGGCCTCAACATCAATATGAATGAACTGGCGATCTTCGGTCACTTCAGCGAATTGGTTAATTCGCTCTTGATCGATCAGGACCCAGTCGGAAACACCTGTTTCCTTGCCGACCCAAGACGCCACCTCATCGGGCTCAACGATCCGCACCGATCCTCTCCAGAAGTCTGTTCGCGCCGCTACTTAAACGAACCGATGATGAACACGCAACCGCAACCTTCATGGCGTCAAAAACGACGCCCGTTTTTCAGCGATCACATTTGCGATAGAGCCCTCGACGCCCGCGGGACGCCCCTCGAGCGCCCATAATGCGCCCAGAACGACAACATAAACCAGAGCGCCGAGCCCCACCATCGCGCATAAGCGCAACGCGTCAGAGAACACCGGTTGAACCATCGGAGAGATCGCGACCAATACAACCGCCATCGCCGCCGCCGCCGCAAGAGAGCGTCGCGCCGCGATAACCGGTCGCAACACGCTGTCGCCGCTCACGCGTGCGTATAAAAAGAGGGTCAGCATGATTTGAAAAATACCGAGTATCGCAGCAGAGATCACCGCCCCCTTCAAGCCGTAGAGGATCGTCGCCGCGATAAATACCGGCAAACGGATCGACAAAAAAATCAGCTCACGGAAAAAGACGAGGCGGACGGCCCCGGCCGCGACCGCATAGCCGGCCGTCGCATAAAAAATAGACTGAAGACCCGCCACCGGCGCCAGATAAGCGATGACCATAGCGGCGTCGCCCCATTGCGCGCCGAGCAAAAGGCTCGTCGCGTCATGCGCCACGAGGGCGAGACCGACAGCGGCGGGCAAGGCGAAGACCCCAAGGGCTTCAACGCCGCGCAAATACGCATTCCGCATGCGCGCGGCCTCGCCTTGCAGCGAGGAAAGGCCTGGATAAATCGCACGGCTTAGGGGTTGGGCGATTTGGCCCATGGCCATTTCGGACAACTGCAGGCCCATGAAATAGGCGCCCGCGCCGCCCGCGCCCACAAAACGCGCGAGGATGGGCGCATCCAGTTTATTGTTGAGCGCCGATAAGAAACTCACCCCGGTGATCCAACCCGATAGACCGAAGACTTTTCGAAAGGCGCGCAAGGTGAAGCGGGGCAGAGTTGGACGCAGCGCATAAGAGAGGCCGAGATGCGCGGCGGCGCCCGCCGCCATTCCGAGAATGATCGCCCAGTAGCTCCGAAAAATCAGGGCGACCCCAATCGACACCGCGACCGCGACCAGTTTCACGGCAAGCGTCAGGGCGAACTCATAGGAAAACTCGATGGCGCGCTCAAACTCGTAAAATCTCGGATTGACGAGCCCGAACAAGAGGGGCGTCGCAGCGACCCCCAGGAAAACGCCGCCCATGCGCGGATCATCGTAGATCGCCGCCGCGAGCGGCGCGAACCCAACGAGCAGCGCTGCAATGATAACGCCGCGCAAGGCGGACAAGGTGAACAGCGTATCCATCTCAGGGCGCCGCGAATCGCGCATGCGCACCACCACTTGCGCGACGCCAATATCGGAAACCCCCTGCAAAAGCTGCATCACCGTGACAGCGACCGCCACGAGGCCGAAATCCGCCGGCGCCAGGAGCCGCGCAACAATGATCAGATTAACGGCCCCGATGGCGCGGGCGATAAGTCCCGACCCAACAATCCAAGACGCACCGCGCATGACGCGCTTTTCGAGCGCATCATCCCGTCGCCCGGGCGCTGAGGCCCCCTTGCGGGTTGGTTCCATGGTCGCCATGCGTAAATCTCATGCAGGTTGCGCGCCGAGCACCGCTTATATGCGCGTCAAGCCTTGCGGCCGCGCGCACAGCGTCGTAGGTGCGCGATGACTTGCAGTGTAGAAGAGTTGTCATGGCCCACGCCTCCGCCCTCATCAATGTTATGGTTAACGCCGCCCGCAAAGCCGCCAGAGGTCTCGCGCGCGATTTTGGCGAAGTCGGCGAACTGCAAGTCTCAAAAAAAGGCGTGGCGGATTTTGTCAGCCGTGCGGATCTGCAAGCGGAAAAGACCATCTTCGAAGCCCTCTCAACGGCGCGCCCCAAATTTGGCTTCGTGATGGAAGAGCAAGGCGAAGTTGAGGGCGCGGATAATTCCAACCGCTGGATTATTGATCCCCTCGACGGCACGACGAATTTTCTGCATGGGATCCCCCATTTCGCGATTTCCATCGGCCTTGAGCGCGACCGCCAACCCTATGCGGGCGTTGTCTTTAATCCTGCTGCTGACGAGCTCTTCTGGGCGGAAAAAGGCGAAGGCGCATTTTTGAACGATCGCCGATTGCGCGTGTCCGGACGTCGGGACTTAACCGAGTGCCTGTTTGGCTGCGGCATGCCTTGGGCGGGACGCGACGGTCTTGAGCGCGCAATTGCTGAAACGACGCGCGTATCGGAGAAAACAGCCGGTATTCGTCGCATGGGCTCGGCCTCGCTCGATCTTTCCTATGTAGCGGCAGGACGTTTCGACGCCTTTTGGGAACGCGATCTTAAGAGCTGGGATGTGGCGGCGGGCGCCGTGTTAGTACGCGAAGCGGGCGGGGTCATCACAGACTTGGAAGGCGGCAGTAAATTCCTCCATGGCGGCTCTATCTTGGCCGCGAACGCAGAGATTTACGATCAAGCTTTTGCCTTGCTCAAAGGTTGACGCTGAAAAAGCGTCGAGTCCTGTCGACCCTAAACGCAATCATAGTGGCGATAGCGCCAACGCACGGAGTGCGGATCAATCGTCTCATCCACATAGAACGCTCTTAATCCGTAGGCCTCGCAATAAGAATTGGCTTCGGCGAGAAGATCGTCGGGGTGGAAATCATACGGGTCGTATGGAATGGAAATCGCTTGCGATTCCTCGGGGGTGGAGGCGCAGCCCGCCGCGCCCAACAGCGCGACGCTGGCTAAGCAATACGCAACGACACGAAACTCCATAACAAACCCCTTGCGCCTTCGGTTGACGGGCCTTACCGCCCTCGCCGATCAAACGATAGCAAGCCCACGCGCGGGAAGGAAGGGCGTTCAAGACCAGGGGCGCAATGCGAAGACGGGCGCTGGTTCAGCGCCCGTCGCCGTTCAATTAGCGCTTTGAATGCACGTTAAAGGCGCATTGCGCGCGCTTTTTACGCTGCATCGACGTCTTTAAGCACCTTCACTTTTGCCCCGCCGCCATTAATGGCGATTTTGCGAGGTTTCTTGGCCTCAGGGATTTCCCGCTGGAGATCGATATGGAGGAGACCGTTGGCGAGGCGGGCCGTGCTGATTTTCACATGTTCGGCGAGTTGGTAGCGTCGCTCGAAGGACCGCGCCGCGATGCCTCGATAAAGGAACTCGCGCTCGTCATTGGCGTCGCCGCGATTGCCGGTAATGGTGAGAGTATTTTCGCGCACCTCAATGTCGAGATCGTCTTCGGCGAATCCGGCGACCGCGAGGGTGATCCGGTATTCATTCTCGTCGAGGCGTTCAATATTGTAAGGCGGATAGCCTGAAGACTCTGATTTTCCAGCTGCGTCTAACAGATCGAAAACGCGGTCAAAGCCCACGGTAGAACGATAAAGGGGGGCAAGGTCGAATGTTCGCATGATGAATCCTCCTTTGCGAAGCGAAGATTAAACACGCCGGAAATGGCTCGAACGCTTACGACACCCGCGCCGGCGCGAGCGGAGCCAGTCGGCCTCCGCGAGATTTGAGGTAGGCGGTCTGGGGAAGGTTTCAAGGGGCTCGCGAGATGGACGCCCCGCCAAAGCATGGTAAACAAACGCCGAATTCGAAAAACGGCGGAGCCAGATATGAAAAAGTTTTTGGGATTGGCAGGGATTTTCGCGGGCGCATTGGCGCTTGCGGCATGCGGCGGACAGGAAAGCGACGCGGGCGCGGCTGACGTGGACGCGGCGGCCGAAGAGGGACAAACCGTCGACGCCAGTATCGAGGCGGCGCTTGCTGGCGAGCATCGCAGCGACGAAGAGCGCGCGCGCGACGTCTATCGCAATCCAAAAGAAACGCTGCTCTTTTTCGGC
>JBCDBM010000186.1:0-6720 GCA_039183665.1 Pseudomonadota bacterium
GAAAAACGCCAGCAGGCCGAGCGCAACCTTCAATATGGCCCCGTCATTAATCCCGGCAGGCGCAAGCACGCGCCCATCGCCAAAGATAATCAGCCCGCAAATCAATAAAAAAGCGGTGGCGAATGCGCTTAAGCGAAGTCCCGTTCGACTCACGCCGATCGCTGAGACGCCGGCGGGAAAAAAAATGCCGATAAGCGCCGCCACAATCGCCGCGTCGATCACGCCGCCGACTCCGCCGGCCTGACGTATCCCGACGGCCGCAAGGGCTGTTACGCCAAAGCCCAGAATGCTGTTAGCCAGAAGCGGTCGGCCCGTCAGAATCTTACTGATCGGTCCTGTGGGGGGCTGGGCCACGATTGGCCCCTTTAGCCGTCCGCGCTTTCAGGCAAATCGATTTCTAAAATCGCCATGTTGAAATCGTAGGAGACGTCGCCTTCTTCATCGTCGCGGAACAGCACGCCGATAAACTCGTCGCCCATGTAGACTTCCGCTGAGTCATCCTTGTTAGGGCGCCCGCGCACCGTCAAAGTCGACGAATTAAACTTGTCACTCAAATATGCCTGCAGACGCGCAATTTCGGAGGGGCTCATAGGGAAATTTCCTTGCTTTGAATTCGTCTTAGCGATATCCGGCTTCGGCGCCAACGGGGCGCTCGCGCCTTAATCACAATTCAGCTCTTGCAGGTGACCTATGTCCTTAAAAATCCAGCATCTACTGCCGATCCTTGGCGTTTTATCGCTTGCCGCCTGCGCTGGCGAGCAAAACGAATCATCAGCGTCGGTCTCCCAGTGCGACAGCGCCGGGGTCGCGGTGACCGACGCTTGGGCCCGCGAGGCGAGCGCGGCTGGCGCATCAGCCGCATATTTTGAGATTTGCAATGGCGGCGATTCTGCGGACGCGCTCGTGGGCGCTTCTTTTGCCGGCGCGGCGGCGACCGAGATCCATGAGACGGTCACTGATGCGGACGGCGTTATGTCTATGGCGCCCGTCGCACGCGTCGAGCTGCCCGCTGGCGGCAGCGCGACGTTGAAACCCGGCGGCGCGCATGTGATGCTAATGGGCCTCACCGAAGACATGGCTGCTGAGGATACCGTTGAGCTCACGCTGACATTTGAAAACGCTGAGCCGTTGACAGTTTCCCTCGACGTTCGGAGCCTTGCCGACGCCGCGACGCATAGCGGGCATTAACCGACGCTCATTCTAGGCGATTGCGATCGCGGAAAGTCACAATCTGCAATTTGTCCTCGCCCACGTGATCGCGGATCGTGGCGTCGAGATTGATTTGCCCGAACCGGCTCCATTCGTTGGACTGCAGAACTCGAAACATCATCCCTGAAGCCCGCCGCATGATGGCCCCCGCGATGACCAGATACGCGGCGGCGGCGCCAAGGATCGCGCCGCTTGTCTCAGGCGGCAATTGATCAATTCGGAATATCGCAAATAGAGCGAGCGCGGCGATAAGCGTAGCGAACAAGCCGCCCGCCCAATATAGCGTCGTGTTCCGGCGGACCTGATAAAAGTTATTCCGCAAAATGAGTTCGCAGGCGAATAACCGCATTGCGAACCAATGATAGGCGAGCGTCCACACGCCCGCTTCCTCTTGCAGCGCATCTCTGTCGCCCATGCGCTTGTCGCGCTCTACATTTAGCGCCCGGCGCTTTGCGACTTGGAAGTTGTGATTAATCCGAGCAAATTTTGACGTGACGTAATTATCGAGATTAAGAAGATTGCGTTGCTGAACCACTTTATACGGCCAGCTAAAAACGAGCAGCGCAACAGATAGCCCGACGCCCGCCGCAGTGGCGAAAATCGCTAGAGGCGCCCAAATGCTACTTTCGTCAGACAGCGGCGGCGCAACGCCAAAATGCAGCGCCGCATAAGCCGCGCCGAAAGCCACAAGAAACAGCACCGGCGTCCAATATAAGAGCATCGAGCGGGTGTTGTTGTTTAGCGTGCGGCGAAACAACGTCGTTACGTCGATAAACCGTCGATCAATGCTATTATTGTCGTAGCCAAGCGCTGATCGCAAAAAATCAGTTTCGATATCTTCGTAAAAGAAATCGCCTCGCGCAAAGAGGGGAAAACGCAGTCGATAAAAATCCTGCGCCTCTGCCGCATAGGTTTTGGCTTGCTCTAGGGTGAGCTCAGCAGCGGTGCGCTCCGTCAAGCGCGGACGCGGGAGTTGCTTAAAAAGAAGCGTTTCGACGCCAACGGGCGGTTCTTCATGATATTCCGCCTCAAGAACATCTTCTGTAGAAATTTTGGCAGCAACGCCCGCACTCGCCGTTGCACTGGTTTTGCCCGCCCGTGCGGCGCTGCGACTCGATCGGCTCAAACCACGCGCGAGCCAACGGACAGGACGCAACAAAAATGCAAAAAAATTTCCAACCATCGTTAGCCTCCTTCCCACATCACAAATGGGTGTTGAAGGTAGACAATTCAACGAGCGGAGCGTGATTTTTCAGCGCCGAATCACATCGTCTACGGAGCTTTTTACGGACGGTTTTTGAATATCTTCTTTGATATTCAGTGTTCAAGCGAAACCGATCATCATCCCTAGTTGCTAGCGGTCAAGCGCGTTGGCCGCCAGGGCCGCCAAGCACATGAGAGAAAAGGGAGAATTTCGATGAATCCAGCCGCCGACGCGTATGAGGTGTTGACTTTGCCCTCCACTTTCGGGCAACCGAAACCTCGCGGGAAAGGAATGATGCACCAATGAAAAAGCCCAATGAATGCGAAACGGCCGAAGATGTGCGCTCGGAAATCGATCGGCTAGACCGTGATCTGGTGGATCTACTCGCAGAACGCTGGGGGTATGTGGATCGAATCTGGTTTTTCAAACGTCAAGAAAGCGACGCGTCGGTGCCGTGGCGCAACAACGACGTGATCAATAAGATCCGGTCGCGTGCGGAAGAAAAAGGCATGCCGCCAGAAATGGCCGAAGCGCTGTGGTTCCAGATTATCGGTTGGGGTATTCAGTACCAAGAAGAAAAACTCAAGAAAGACTGAGTGTCGATCAGCCTTGTTTTTCCCAGCGGCCCTCGGGCGATTGTTTCCAATACGTCACGTCGTGACCATCAGCTTTTGCCGATTTCCAAAAACCACGCGCGGCGGAGACGGCCTCCTCATCGCGGCCGTCGAAAATCGTCACGCAACGCGTGAAACCTGACAACTCGTCCGCCGCGGCGGACGCCCCATCCACCAAAAATAGAATTTCCGCAGAATTTGGCGTCTCGGTGTCTGTTGTCAGCCATATGGGCTGGCGCGCGCCCTCTCCGGCCGCCGCGTGCGGCAAGAAAGACTCGTCGCGATAGCTCCAAAGATGGGCGTCCAACGCTTGAACGCGCTCCGGGCTCGAGGCGCGCACCACCGCGCGCATATCGCGGCTCAACGTCTTCTCCAGCAACCCCGGCAGGACACTTTCGAGCCCCGTTCGCTCAAGATGATAGAACAGGATCTCAGTCATCGCTGAGCTGCGGGGAAAGCCCCGTATCGAGGCCGTCGATGCTGGTGAGGTTGTTTTCGCGCTGATAGTCGACAATGCCGGTCGGCCCCTTAGCCGTGGCCCATCGCTCTAGAACCGGGCGTGGTTTCACCAACGTCATTTCAGGCACCGCATATCCGCAACTGGTCTGGACGGTCTCCACATCGATAAAAATAATCTGACGAACGCCAGGCGTCTCGGGGAACCGATCAATATTCGCCTTGAAGTCGGCGGTTTCTTTTCCAGCGACGCGTCCATTCCCATAAAGTCGCAAAATAAGCGGCTTCTTGTCGAAGCTATTGAACATGATGGTCATACGACCATCATGCTTGATATGCGCGGCGGTTTCATTGCCGCTGCCGGTCAAATCCAAATAGGCGCAGGTTTTAGGATCTAACACGCAAAACGTGTCGAGCCCTTTGGGGGAGAGATTGATGCGGCCAGAGGGAGCGGCGGTCGCCACAAAGAACATACTCTGTGCGCCAATGAAGGCTGTGAGCTCATCATTGAGTTGGTCGTAAAAATCGGCCACCGCTCGTCCTTTTTGCGAAAATCCTTACCCGTAATTGGCGCGGATATACTCATCAAGCAGACGCACGCCATACCCGGTGCCGCCTTTTGGAATTGTGGGGTGGTCCTTCACCGCCCACGCCATGCCCGCAATGTCTAAGTGGGCCCACGCCACATCATCTTTGATAAAACGCCCGATAAAGGCAGCGGCCGTCGACGAGCCGCCCCAACGCCCGCCAATGTTCTTCATATCGGCGATATCAGATTTGATCATGTCGTAATGATCTTTTGTGAGCGGCATCCGCCATACGCGATCGCCAACCGTTTCGCCCGCGGCGTGAATATGCTCTGCCAATTCATCATCAGCAGTGAACAAGCCGGAAAACTCATGCGCTAGCGATACGAGAATGGCGCCCGTCAGCGTCGCCAGATCAATTGCGACTTTGGGCTTGTACTTTTCTTGCGTCCACCAAATGGCGTCAGCCAAGACAAGACGGCCTTCGGCGTCTGTATTGATGACTTCGATCGTTTGGCCTGACATGGACTTCACAACATCGCCCGGGCGCTGCGCGTTACCGTCGGGCATATTTTCGACAAGGCCGATTACGCCGACGACGTTTGCTTTGGCCTTACGGCCAGCAAGCGCCGCCATGGCGCCGACGACGGCGCCCGCGCCGCCCATATCCCATTTCATATCTTCCATGCCGCCCGCAGGTTTGATGGAGATGCCGCCCGTATCGAATGTGACGCCCTTGCCGACCAAGGCGACTGTCGGATCCGCTTTTTTACCGCCCATCCATTCCATGGCCACCAATCGACTTGGCCGCTCGGAGCCCTGCCCTACGCCGAGAAGCGAGCCCATGCCGAGCTTCTTCATTTCCGGAACGCCAAGAGTGGTGACTTTGATCCCGAGATCTTTGAGCTTATCGCACCGTTTCGCGAAGGAGTCCGGATAAAGGACATTGGCCGGTTCTGAGACGAGATCGCGCGTTAGGAACACGCCATCGGCGGTGGTTCCCAGATCCGCATAAGCGGCCTTGGCCCCGCGCGCTGGAGTATTCACAGCGATTTTCGTCAGTGCGGGTTTGCGCTCAGCGTCTTCTTTAGTCCGGTATTTGTCGAACCGATAGGCGCGCAACCGGGCGCCGACCGCCATACGCGCCGCAACGGCCGCATCCTCAAGACCCTTCGCGGAAAACCCATCCAGCGCAAAAATTGCTGTCTTCTCGCGGGTCGCCAGAATGCGGGCGATCGCGCCGCCGCCCAGGGCCTCCGCCGCGAGCAAATCAAAGTTCTTCGCATCCCCCGCGCCAATCAGCAGCACACGCGCATTCGCGATCCCGACGGGCGCGATCACGTCTACCGTCTGACCTTTCTTGGCTTTAAAGTCGGCCGCATTGGCCGCGCGCCCGAGGGCGCCGTCTGTTTTTTTGTCTAGGTCCTGAAAGGCGGACGAACGTTTTTCGTTTTCAAATAAGGGAATGATAACTGCGCCGGTTTTAGGAAGGGCAGCGGCGGAAAACGCGATTTGCATAGGTCCTCGTTCTTAAAGTCGCAAAGGTGTAGGCTTGATGGATATAGTCGCATCGAGTGAAGGGTCAATTTCAGGAATGTCCGCCGCTCAAATTAGTGCGTCGTGCGCCGTTTTGGGTGCCCGAACGACTTATGCTAGGGCGGGGTCAGCAACGCGCAACACAATAACGGCGCAGTGCAAAAAGGAAATAGCGCAGACGTGAACAGTCTGGACAGATATATCCTTCGGCAAACTGCGATCCCGCTCGTGTTCGTCCTCGTGGTGACGACGATCTTGGTCTGGATGACGCAAGTTCTACAGCGCGTCGAAATTCTTATCGACTACGGGCAGAGCTTTGGCGTCTTCGCATTTTTGATGCTCCTCATCATTCCCAGCCTTATGGCGATTATCATCCCGTTTGCGACCTTTGGCGCTTGCGTCTTCGTACTGCATCGCATGCACAGCGACAGCGAAATCGCGGTGATTTTTGCCGCCGGCGTCAGTCGCTGGCGCTTATCGGCGCCGATCCTGGCGATTGCAACGCTTGGCGCCGCCGCGACCCTTTATGTGAATGTGGATTTAATGCCGCGATGTTATCGCATCATGAAGCAAGCGGTGGCCGACATCCGCGCGGATATCGCAAGCAGCGTCGTGCGCAGCGGGGAGTTTTCTGACTTCGGCGACGGGTTCACAATTTATGTGGACAATGCCTTGCCCGGCGGTCGATTTGAAGGACTGCTGATCCATGATCACCGCGAGCCGGGCGATGAGAAAACCTATCTTGCAGAGCGCGCGCTTATCACGGAAACCGATGTCGGTCCGCTCCTTCAATTGAAGAACGGCACACTCCAACAAAAAAACGCTGCCGGCGATGTGGAATTCATCGCGTTCATAGACTCGGTTGTGAACATTTCCGACTTTCGAGACGGCGACGGCCAGCTCGTTCTCGAGCTGACGGAACGCTATCCCCATGAATTGCTGAACCCGGACATGAGCCGCCCCTATGACAGGGCCAATGCGGGCAAGCTCATTGCGGAAGGCCATGCGCGCTATGCGGCCCCGCTTCACGCATTCGCTTATGTTCTGATTGGGCTCGTGGCGATGATTGGCGGCGCGTATAGCCGGCGGGGCTACATTCTTCGCATCGCCATCGCCGGCGTCGCTGTGTTTTCAACGCGCATCTTTGCCTATGTCGCCCAAGGGCTTGCCGAGC
>JBCDBM010000187.1:0-6718 GCA_039183665.1 Pseudomonadota bacterium
CAGCGCACTACTGACCATGTTATAATAGAAATGTGTGAGCGGGATATCCGGCACCACGTTGTCTTTGCGGCCGCGCTCATACAGTTGTTTTATCGTATCATAGAATTCGACGCTGAATTTCTTCACGAGCCACTTTATCCGCCAATCTTGGCGTCGGCCTTCGTCGCACATAATGCGCGCCAGCTCGGGAACCTCGGCATTAGCGCGGACGTAATGGCGAATGATGAATTTGAGTTTTTCGCGCGGATCATCTGCGACAGCTTGCGGGATCTCTAGGCCCGCCAAGTCGTAACGGCTTTCATACAAGCGCGTCATGCACGCCTTCCAGAAGTTCTTCTTATTGCCAAAATGATAGGCGATGAGGCTCCTCTGGACCCGAGCGCTAGTCTCGATTTGACGGGTGCTTGTGGCATCGTATCCCTGTTCGGAAAACAGTTTGATGCCCGCCTCAATCAGCAAATCAGGGGTTTCCTTGGACTTGGATGCTGCGTCGCGTGATGCGGTTGCGGCGGAAAAAGACGTCACAGTGAACCTCGTTCAAACCAAAACAAAAAAGCTGCTTAGCAATTTTGTCATGTGACAAAAATGCTGTTGAAAAATAAGTACTTACGCTGCTCGCATCGCGAGACGAAGCTAAAAAACTTAGCGACTGGGGTGTGTTTTCACAAGGCTCGCGTGCGGATCAAACGCATCTGTGATTTTCGTGTGCGCTTCGGTTCTCGATGACCGACGTAGCGAGTTTGAGTTGAGCGCGACTTTGCTCATTGGTCCCTTTCGCCTTGTGCCAGTCGCATTGCGCCTGAATCGGCTTTGAATCGCTTCATCGCAGCAATTGACGATGGGCCGAATGGGATGCTGGGGTTTCTCGCGATGGAGCGCTTTGGTTTTCTTTTGCACCGGGTTCGTTGACTCGCGACACGCGACCGTGACCGCAATGATCGAAATATCTTTCGGGCGCGAAACCGCCAGCTCCTTCTGAATTTTTCGCAAAATATCGATTCCGATACAGACGAATTCTGAAACTCTAAGCGTCGACCTACGCGAAAATTAGATTAAAGGGTTGCGGTTCGGGATCGGCTCAGCTATCTTTGTCAAGTGACAAAATAATCGTTCGGTCGCCCAGGGCTTGGTTCAACGCCAAGTTCAGCGAGCCGAAACACAATAGATCGCATTCAAGGCTCGCCCGCCGCTAGGTGGAGCGAAATGGGCTTGCTTTTGCCTTGAAACACGGCCGACACGGGGGAGGAGCTTCACGTATGCGACGTAGCCGCAAGACTAAACTGCTCGGCAGTTTTTTCATTGGATCGCTTCGCTTGGCGTTGGAGGCCGCGTTTCGAGTTTTGTCGAATGCTCAACCTTACGCAGGCTGTGGATGCATGCCGACCCGAAGCGCACCTGCAGCTGTGACGCATTCGAGAGACACACAGGGTACAGATAAAAAAATGAAGACGATTTGGCTAGCAGCGTGTCTGTCGGCATGTCTCGTTTTCGTTCCAAGTTGGCTTAAGGCGGAGGAAACCGCTGAAGGCGGCAAAGCAACGGCTGACAAGTCTGAGTCCCTTCCGATGAGCGGATTTGTTGCGTCGATTACGAGCCGCGAAGAGCTTCGTAAAAAGGGTCGTGAGTATCGCGACATGTTCCGCGGCGAGATGGCCGATGGCGGCTCGCCAGCGCCAGACTTCGATCCTATTGAACTTGAGCTTGATTACGGGTTCATCCGATCGCGCGATTTGTTGTCGAAGACGGACAAAGCAATCGTCGCGTTAACGGCGGTTGCTGTTTCTCAGAACTTGACGGTCGTGCCGCAAGTTGTGGAGGGCGCCCTGAACTCCGGCTTAGAGCCGCGTGCGATCCTCGAAGTCTTCGTTCAGATTTCGATTTACACAGGCTTTGTAAAAGCTGAACCGCTTGCAGCGTTAGCGCGCGAAGTCTTCGAAGAACGCGGCGTTAGCGTTGACGAAACGACTCTGCCTTTCGAAGACTATGACCTCGTGACGCAAAAACACGCGGAAGTATATGGCTCCCTGCACGGAAACCTGGCGAGCGCGCCTGAAACTGCATTTGTCAGCAGGCTTTATCCGCCAATTGGCCTTTACACCTATGGCGTTGTACTCCGGCGTCCGGGGTTAAACGTCCGAGAACGAATGATCGTTGTGATTGCATGTCTAACGGTTCAGGGCGGTATGGAAGTGCTGTTGCCCGGAGCCTTTAAGACGTCAATGAGTGCTGGCCTCTCGATTGATGAGATTGCAGAGGTGGCCATTCAAACCGTGCCTTTCACCGGATCATGGCCGGCCGGGAAGCTACTGATCGAAATGGAAAAGGCATTTCCCGGTGGGAAGTTACCTGAATGAAATGGGCGGGCGAGCGCGTGAGATTAATCCTGAGACTTAAGAGGCGCGGTTGATGAACAACGTCAGAAACTGGGTGATTGGCGCCATCGTGTCTTTTGTTGTGCTTCCGGCTGCAGCGTGGGCGCACCATAGCGCCGCCGGTCGTTTCGACCCTGGCTCGACAATGCAACTTGAAGGCACGGTGACGAGCGTTTCGTGGCGAAACCCACACATCACTATGAAGCTTGAGACGACAAATGAGAAAGGCGAGTCGGAGGAGTGGTTGCTTGAGGCCGGTTCGCCGAACATTCTTGGGCGGGCAGGTATTAGGAAAGGCGCCATAGAGGTCGGCGATTTTATACGCGTTGCGGGCTGGCCTCCGGTGACCGATCGTAAAGAAGTCTTCCTCTCAAACATTCTCACACCAGACGGCGATGAACTGTTGTTGATTCTCACATCGCGACGTTTGTGGGACACCGGCAACAAAGAAAACTTGGACTTATGGAATTTGTTTCGTCGCGAAGGCGATGGGAGCAAGCCGGAATTAGGGTTGTTCAGAGTATGGACCGGCTCATTCAATGCGCCATATTTGTTTCCTCAGTCGCTCTATCCGAATTTTGATTTGTCGGTGTACAACTTAACGGATGCAGCCTGGGAAGCCGTCAAAAACTACGACGGGTTGACAGAAAATCCGACATTGGATTGTCAGCCTAAGGGCATGCCAATCATCATGGAACAGATATTCCCAACGGAATTTGTTGACGAAGGCGATAGAATTCTCCTCCGCATCGAAGAGTACGATTTGGTTCGTGTTTTCCATATGGAAGAAGACGCCGCCACGGCGAATCGGGAGCCGTCGCCGCTTGGCTATTCTGTAGGCGAATGGGAAGACGACAGAACCTTCGTTGTCACGACGACGGACATTAATTCCGGCTGGTTTGATCAAGAAGGCATACCGCTCAGTTTGGATGCTGTCGTCGTTGAGCGATTTATCGTGTCTGAGGATGGCAGTCGCCTCGATTACACGATGACCGTCACTGATGACGTCAATTTTAAAGAGCCCGTCGAGCTGGGCAAGTACTGGCTCTATATCCCCGGGATGCAAGTGGAGCCTTATGATTGCGTCGTGAACGAATAAAAAAAGTGATTCAATGAGTGGCGTAAAACTATAGTGAGGGAGAGAAGTAAAATGAGAACCAAGCTTATCGGAACCAGCGCGATAGCGCTGATCATGTCGGGGGCGATGCCGGTCATGGCGCAGGTGGACCCCGCGTCAACGAGTGCCGACCCGCGGCTAGATCGGATCACGGTTACAGCGCAACGACGCCAACAAGCGCTGGAGGATGTGCCGATCTCCATCGCTACATTTTCAGGTGAGCAAGTTGAGGACGCCGGGGTAAATGACGTCGGTTTGCTGTCTTTGATCACGCCAGGTCTGCAAGTCACTGGTTCGTTGGGTTCTATTACGCCCTATCTGCGCGGTATCGGAACACAGTCTGGCGGCGGCGGCGAAACCAATAGCGTCGCGATTTATTTGGACGGCGTTTATCTCGCATCGCCCAACAACGGCGCATTCGCCTTCAACAATATTGAACGCATTGAAGTGCTAAAGGGGCCGCAGGGGACATTGTTCGGGCAGAGCGCGACTGGCGGTTTGATCCATATTATCACGAAAGATCCGACCCAAGACCCGTCCGGTTCCGTCAACGTTAGCTACGGCAACTACAATACGGTGGACGGTAGCTTTTACCACGCCCAGGGCCTGACAGATAATTTGGCGGCGGACATCGCCTTTACAGGTAGATATCAAGGCGACGGCTACGGCGAAAACGTCGTCGTCGGCGGGGATACAAATTTACGGCGCGAGTTTGACATTCGCACGAAGTGGTTGTGGACGCCCCTAGATGAAGCGCGCGTTACATTCTCGGCTTACTACGGCGAAAACGAAAATGACCTGGGATACAACAATCCTTTCGCGCCAGGCTCAGTCGGTGTTGGCCCTACGCCCGCGCTGGATGATATTTACGACGTACAGACGAACCTTCACGCAGAGCCCGATCGGTCGAGTTTTGGCGGCAGCTTGAAGATTGAATACGACTTCGGCGACATGCAGCTAACGAGCATTACCGGGTATCACGAGCTCGAACATGAAGTCGTATTTGACCAAGATGGCTCGCCATTGCCGTTAAATGACGTGATATTCAGGACTACAGCAGAGAGCTGGCAGCAAGAACTGTTGTTGAACGGCTCTATGGATAAGCTGGATTGGACGGTCGGATTCAATTTCTTTCATGACGTAGCGGCATTTCCACCATTAACGCTCGTTCCCGCGCCGCCGCCGCCGCCAGCGCCATTCCCGCTGGGCCCAGGGCAGCGCTTTGATATTTTTTCTGAACAAGATCTCGAATCGATCGCCATTTTTGCGCAACTCACTTACGCCATCACAGATCGTACCCGGATTACCGCGGGCGGGCGTAATACGTGGGATGAGCGCTCGATCGTCGGCGATCAGCAGATCGTAGACGGAACGCTTCAAGGGCCCGGAACGCCCGTCGCTTCGTTCATAACCTCCTCGCAGTCGGTCTCCTGGAGCGAGCCAACCTGGCGATTCTCAGTTGATCACGATGTCACAGACGAGCTATTGGCTTTCGCGAGCATCAGCCGCGGATACAAAACCGGCGCATTCAATCTGATCTCGTTCGCCAACCCGGCGGCGGATCCTGAGATTCTGAAGGCTTATGAGGGCGGCTTGAAATTCGCTAGCGCCAACGGGAACTTTAGAGCCAATGCATCTGCTTATTTTTACCAGTATGAAAATATGCAGCTGCTTCGGTCGGTTGTTGGCGGCGCTGAACTGCTGAACGCTGCTGAATCGGAAATCATTGGGGTCGACTTCGACATGACCTGGGCGGCGACCGACCAGCTTCAGTTCAGTACTTCTGTAGCGTGGATGGATGGCGAATTCACCGACTATCCAGATGCAGATATCTTGGACGTTCCCAATACGGTCATCGGCGGCTTCGTCCCCATGACAGGCGATGTATCGGGCAACACGACACTACAATCCCCAGAATGGACATTTAATCTGTTAGCGGATTATACGATACCTCTTGAAACCGGTAGTATCGACTTCAACATGTCGTACACGCACACATCAGAGGTCTTTTATTCCGTCGATAATTCGTTGTCACAGGAGCCCTTCAACGTCATCAACGCCAACGCTGGGTATTTCGCGTCGGGCGGTTGGGGCGTCAAATTGTGGGTAAAAAACCTCACCAACGAAGAGTATCTTGCAATCGGGAGCCTGTCGTCGGCCGGGGCCTATACTTACTTCCACCCGCCGCGAACTTATGGGGTGGAGCTTAGCTATAGTTGGGGTGAGTAAGCCCGAGTTCAGTACCCGGCCCAATACGGGTCGGGTACAGAAATTCAAATGGACGCGTTTTCTTTCGGCGCTGACTCTAGAGTGCCGCCGATAGACCATGACGAATCATATGGGCGCTGATTGCGCGCTGAGAAGATCGACGAAAACGATTAGTCGAAAGTGGATCCCATCATTTTCATGTCGTCGCTGTTAAGTATGGTTTCTATGGTCGTAGAGAATGTTCTCAATCGTGAACGTCTTCAGAGACAAGGCGCGCACCTACGCAACTGCTACTCCAGCGCGGCGGTTTAGGCTCAACGCTTCAATTGGAATGACGATGCATGGAAAATAACAGTGACGGCCTGTTTGATAGTGAACCCCTGTCGATCGCGCGGGAGGAAATTCGCGACCGCGGTGTCAGTTTCCAGCGCCGGTTCTTCGGTGAAGAGGTTCAGCGCGATGCTACGCCGGGCGACGAATCCATTATCGACGAGTTGGACTTTGGAATCATTCGGTCTCGGGATGGTCTGGAAACGGAAGAGAAGGCCATTATTGGTCTGGCGGTCTCAAGTTGCCTGCAGCGATTGCAATCAATCCCAGACCTCACACGCGCTGCACTAAATGTCGGCCTCAGCGCGCGGTCTGTCCTTGAGATTTTTCTTCAAACGTCAATTTACGCAGGCTTCGTCACCGCTGAGTCGTCGTCGAGATGCGCCAAGACGGTTTTCGAAGAGCACGGCATTGAAATAGACGAAGATACATTGCCTGTTGAAGACATGGCGACGATGAAGCGCCATGCGGAAGAACTGTATTCGCGGCTTTTGCGTGGCACCCCGCAAGTACCGGAAACCATATTCGCAAGTAAGCTATATCCGTCGGTCGTCGCCTACACCTACGGTATTTGTTACCGACGGCCCGGGCTGACCGAACGTCAGCGGATGATAATCTTGGTTGCATGCATGACGGCAATCGGCGGGATGGACGACGCCCTCCCGTCCGCATTCATTTGCGCAATGAACGC
>JBCDBM010000188.1:0-6685 GCA_039183665.1 Pseudomonadota bacterium
GCAGACCTTTGAGGATTTCGCGATTGGGTATGTACTGCACCATCGCCGCAAAAAGAGGCAGGGTGAGGCCAGTCGCGCAATTGCCCGCATAACCTGCGATATTGGCAATTGGATCGCCTACAAGAGACGCTCGGTCTGTCCACTGACTAACGAGTTCCCGGAGCTCCGTTTTCTCGGGAAAAAGCCGCGCAGCAGCCGCGCCACCGCGCAACGCCATATACCGAATTTGCTCGTGGCTTTCGTATATCGGGTGTCCATTGTGCACGAGAACAGGAACGGTGCCCGCCGGATTAATTTCGAGAAACGCGGGGCTACACGTTTCGTAAGAACCTGTCTCTATCAAGTTTATGTGGTGCGCCCTATAGGGCAAACCAGCTTCGGCGAGACAAACGCGCACCTTCTTTGAGCATAGTGAAAAGCTGTTGTGATAAAGTTCCCACTCTTCGTTTGCCTCTAAACAAATCTCTTCATGAAGGCCGCCAGTTGGTTTGTTTCGCATCGCGGACCCTATTTGTTGATTTCGGTCTGCCGGTCGTCGAACCAAAAGCAAAAAACTGCCTCAAACGCTATTTCGGAAAGGAGGAACCTTATCGACATGGCGTTCTCTGCGGCTTATGGAGCGCCAATCTGCGCCAGCTAATTGAAAACACTAATGGGCAATCTCGGTATATGAGGGCAGCGTCTCTTCCCCGCCGAAAATGTCGGGATCTTGCATGAACGACCGCATAAACTCCTGATCCGTCGGCAAAATACTCACGCTTTCGCCCCTTGGTATTTCGGATAGCGCCTCAATCAGATTTGCAACCATTTCGGGTTGCGCCCCTGATACGTCGTTCGTCTCCGAAGGGTCGTCTTCAACATTATAAAGTTCGCGCCGACCGTCGCTGAAGGCGATCAATTTCCATGGATAACGATACGCTGCTTCGCCTGAGCCCGTCTGCATAAAATAGTCTGCGATTGGCGTCTCAGCGTTTTCCGACAATGCGGACCATTGTTGCAGTCCGTCAAAGGCAGGGTCAGAGACTTCAATATTTGCTGCCGCGAGCAGCGTAGGCAGCACATCTTGAGCCGTGATCATTTGATTTGACTCGTTCGGTTCCAGAGACCCTTTCCAGTAAACTAACGCAGGCACTCTTGCGCCGCCGTCATACACCGACCCTTTTCCGCTACGAAGCGGCGTGTTGTCGGAGCCTCCATCTAGAATATTGGAGCGAAAAAATTCCAAACCGTCGAGCGGCAGTGGCGCGCCGTACCAGTCTTGTAATTGCAAAAACATGCCGATTTGAGGTTTTGGAAATGATCCTGGGTTGAGCCCGCCATTGTCGCTCATGAACCAAATCAAGGTATTTTCCAGCATATTTTCTTTTTCGAGCGTTTTGACAACCTTACCGATCGCAATATCGAGCTCATGCGTCATCGCCGCGTGGACACGACGATGCGGATCATCAATCTTTCTGTATCGTTTGATTGATTTTTCCGGCGCCTCATTCGGAAGGTGCGGAACGTTGTAGCTTGCTATCAGAAACATCGGTTTTTTTGGATCGCGTTCCTCAATTGCGCGCGTAAGATCGTCAGTTAGCAAGTGCTCTGTATACCCCTCTTCCCGCACTGTCTCGCCGTTGCGTTGCCAATCAACGCGATGGGAATGGACATGGGTGTAATAGCCAATCCCCCCAAGCAGGTTTCCGTAAAAGTAGTCGAATCCTCGCGATGTTGGCCAATAATCGCGGCTTGCATGTCCCAGATGCCATTTGCCGAAAAGGGCGGTTTGGTAACCGGCTTCCTGAAAAAACTGCGCAAGGGTGCGTTCTTCGAGGGGAAGTCCTTTTTTGTTTGCGTGTCCGATCGCGTATGTCACGCCGAGTCGCAAAGGAGACTTTCCAGTCATCAACGCCGCCCGAGTTGGCGTACAAGTTGGCTGGGCATAAAAGCGGTTCAGGATCACGCCTTCATTTGCTAATTTGTCGAGATTGGGCGTCGCTATTTCACTGCCATTGTACCCAACATCGTTCCAGCCCAGATCATCCGCTATAATGATCACAATATTGGGGCGGTATTTTTCCGCTTCTCCAGCGTGAGCAAACGCGATCCCGAGTTGCATGCTCAGCAACCCCAGCAAGAAGAACTTAATCATGTTATTAGCCTTAGTCTTGTTTATTTTTTTGGCGAAGGATTCTCGTAGTACTTTAACGACGGAATATCGATATCCAACGCGTCAGGCACTTTCATCATTGAGCGGATAATCATCTCACGAATTTGTTTCGCTTCGCTCGGCTTTGCGTCGACCATAGTCAAAACATATTCTGACAAAACACCCCAACTCAGTTCGATTAGCATCATCGACGCTAACGCGGCTTTTAGTTCGACGGTTGGCTGCTTCAATCCCATGGAGTCTTGTGCTGACTCGAGAACTCGTCGGGGAACGGCCGTGTTGTCTGCGATTTCCTCTGTTGCTAGCCCGAGTTCGCCGTCGAGCACCAGACGGACAACCGCTTGCACATAGGTTGAGTCATGCGACAGCGTTAGCGCTGGCGGCATGCGCCTACCGCCAGATCGTTCGATCGCGTGCTCCAAGTGTTCTTGCGACAAGCGATTGAAGGCGGTCTTGATTAGACCGTCTTTGCCATTGAAATAGTGGTGGACCTGTCCATGATTGACGCCCGCGCGCGTCGCGACATCGCGCACGCTCATCGCCTTGGGCCCAATTTCCGCCAGCATCTCTCCCGCCGCAATAATGAGCGCGTTTTCCACAGCCTCCCTGCCGCGCTCGGATTTGTCTCGACGCGGCGACGCTTTTTTCGCTGTTTTTGAGGTCGTATTCCGATTTTTTGCTTTAGTTTGCGCGCCCTTGGCGCGAGTCTTTGTCGTACGGGGCTTCCGGCTGTCCGAAATCGGCTTTTGTGGCACGTAAATCTCTTGGGCTTTTAGAGTTTCTGGCCCAAAAGCTATATCTACATCCGGTTCTCCAAGCAATTTATCAGATAGCTCGGTCATTGGCTCTCGCTTGTGGCGTCTATGATCTTACGCGGCGGCGCCGGCGCTGGAATCGGTTTTGCGCGTAATCAGATCTTGTAATCAGCGCTGGATCGCCAACCCCGCAACTTATGCTAGCCAATTGACTAAAACTTGTCTATAGTCATTCAGCAGAGGCAAGGCTTAGTGGCTGCCTCACACCGGGTAGACCTCGGACGGCGAACAACTGCCCACGACGTCGAAATCGGGAAGAGATGCAGGGAATGTATGCCGGTTCATCACGAGCACGAATTTGAGCTTTATCATTACGGGGAATCAATTAGCGCCCAGATGCCGATGGTCGCGCTTATCGAGAAACAAATCCCGTTTAAGCTTCATGAAATTACGTTGGAGAGCACTGGGGAGCATCTGACCAAAGACTACCGCAATATAAATCCGAAAGCCTTGGTCCCTGTTTTGGTGCACAATGGCGAGCCAATTTATGACACATGGACGATCATCAAATACTTGGATGATTACGCTCCGGATCGGGGCGCGCGTCTCTGGCCAATGGACGCCGAAAGTCGCGAGCAAATCGGCGAATGGATGCGTGAATTTGGGTTAGATGAGTCGATAAAGCTTGGCGAAAATTTCGGATCCTGCATCGCTTTGTCGAGCACCTATCTTCTCGCATACATTTTAAAAACACGCCCCATATCCGCAGTGATATGGGATTATCTAACAAAACATCCGGACAGAGTTCGCAAATTCGTCTTTGTGGCTCTGCGATTAATGCCGGAGCCGCCGAAGGCCCTCTACAGCACGGCCATTAAGGGCATTGCGAAAGGCTTGGTTTCCATTGAGCAGCAACTGTTTGATGGGCGCGACTACTTGCTTGGCGATTACTCTGCAGCCGATGTGATGCTTACGGCGCATTTGCACAGGATCGAGGATGTAGCTTTAGACAGCATCTTTAGGACAGATGAGTTAAAACGAACGAACGCCTATTGGGAAAGAATAAAGGCGCGACCCCGCTATGACGAGGGGATCCTAAAATTCGAAAAAGAAGACTGGCGCAATGCAATAGCCGCAGTCTATGGCGAGAAGCCAAATCCCCATTTGCCCGCACTTCTAGACGAGATAAAACGCCTACTGAGCGACGAAAATAATTCGGTGGCGTATCAAAAAGAATATAATGCGGAGGAGAGGGTTTATGCCGCTGAGTAAGGTTGAAGATATTGTCTTTGTACGGTTCGAACTGGAATCCCTCGAGCCGCAAAAAGAGTACTTAAAGCACTTTGGCATGGGCATTGTCGAGGAATCGGATGATTCCATTTACTTTAAAGGTGCCGGGCGGTCCCCTTTCATTTACATGGCGCGAAAGGGGAAGAAAAACCGCTTCGTATCGACCGCTTACCGGGTGGCCGAGTTTGCTGAGTTGGAGCGATTGGCGAAAGCGTTCGATGTTCAGATCGAAAACAGCGAAGAGCCTGGCGGCGGGCGAAAAATAACGTTTTCCGATCCAGACGGCCTTGGCATCGAAGTGTTCCATGGCCTTGAAATGGTGGAGCCGGAACCCATCAGTCCGCCTAGGTTGAACGAAGGCGCAGAAAAGCGTCGGACAAACGCTCTGCAACGCTTTGGCGACGGCGCGGGCGAATGGCGGCTCGAGGGAGAAGAATGGCGATATAAGCTTTCCTCAAATGTGCTGCGCTTAGGCCATACGGCGGTCAACGTATCAGATGCACCGCGTTCTATTGCCTGGTATCGGGAAACGCTCGGCTTCATCAGTTCCGATGATTTTTATATGCCGGACGGCGCTTGCTTTGGCTCGTTCATGCGATGCGATCAAGGCGACCGACCAGTCGATCATCACACGATCAATCTTACCGGCGTTATGCCTGAGAAATTACACTTCGCCGGGACCTTTGGTCACGCGGGGTATGAGCTAGCGAGCTCGGTTGACGATTTGATGGCTGGCCATTTTCACCTCAAGACTCAAGAGAAATACACCCATGAATGGGGAATCGGGCGGCATCTTTTGGGTAGTCAGATGTATGATTATTGGCGTGATCCGCAAGGGTTCACGCTTGAGCATTGGACGGACGGGGATTTATTGGATGCGTCTGTGCCGACAAACAAGGTGCCGGTGCGAGATGTTATCATGGCGCAATACGGACCATTGGTGCCGACTACGTATAATCTCACAATGCCGAACAAGGAAATTCAAGACTACCGCGACAGCAATCCTGGGTTTGCGGACGTCGCTCGCGAGCTCGAGGGTTTGGGCTCTTAAGCGAATTTGGGGATGAGCCGTGGCGGCGATTGATTTAACACGCGAGCAGCGCGCCGAGATAGAAAAAGCGCAAAAGGCGGCGGATGCGCTTAAGGCGCGTTATCGCCCGCTTTCGGATGACCACAAGGACATATTGTTTCAAGAAGCGCGCAGTCAAAACGGCTGGCTTGACGAGCCCGTAACCGATGCGCAGCTCCACGAACTTTATGCGCTAACAAAAATGGGCGCCACAAGCATGAACTCGTGCCCGGCGCGTTTTGTGTTCTTGCGTTCTAACGATGAAAAAGAACGGCTAAAGCCCGCGCTCGCGGAGCCCAATATCGCGAAAACAATGAGCGCGCCGGTGGTTGCGATCATTGGGTATGATTCCGCATTTCACAAACACATGGGTAAATTGTTCCCGCATCGCGACGTAAAGCCAATGTTCGAGCACAATGAGGCGCTTCGCGAAGCGACCGCTTTTCGAAATGGTACGTTGCAGGGCGCATATCTCATCATGGCGGCCCGCGCCATCGGGTTGGACTGCGGGCCCATGTCCGGCTTCAACAATAGCGCCGTTGACGAGATCTTCTTCAAGGACACGACAGTAAAATCTAACTTCCTGTGCTGCTTGGGTCAGGGAGATTCTACCAAGCCTTTTCAACGGCTTCCGAGATTTGAGTTTTCCGAGGTCTGCCAGATTAAGTAGTGGTGGAAAGCAGGTGCGGCGCCGAAACTGCCGCCATCGCGTTTCGTAAATAATTGAATTTTTCGGCCGCGCAGCATGGTCGATTGACAAATTTAGTCAATTGACTAAAATCAACCGGCGACAGCCTCCACATTCATAGCGCAAAAGGAAATAACCGATGAGATTGGCGACTTTTCACGACGGTCAAGAAAAACTCGGCATACTTGCGGAAGACGAAATCATTGATCTGAGCGTCGATGAGGCAATTGCAGCAATCGATATGATCGCAGCGCTCGAAGCGGGTCAGGATTTTTTGGACCGAGCGAAAATTGTGGCGGAAGATGCGCCGAAAATCGCTTTATCGAGCGTTCGCTTGATGGCGCCGGTGCCCCGTCCGCGTAAAATTCTCGCCGTTGGGCTGAACTACCTCGACCACGTTAAAGAGGCTGAAGAGGCGGGGATCAAAATACCTTCCGTGCCCCTGGTTTTCAATAAGCAGGTAACAAGCGTTGCGGGGCCGTTTGACGACGTTCATCTGCCCAAGGTGTCCTCGCAGCTTGATTACGAGGCTGAGTTCGCAATCGTTATCGGCAAGCGTTGCCGCCACGTTAAAAAAGAAAACGCGGCGGACGTCGTCGCCGGATTCGTGACGCTGAACGACGTGTCCGTTCGCGATTGGCAACTTGCGGCGCAAACATTTACCGTTGGCAAGTCGTTCGACACGCATTGTCCATTTGGGCCGGCGATCGTCACGATTGATGAGACGGGCA
>JBCDBM010000189.1:0-6554 GCA_039183665.1 Pseudomonadota bacterium
AGCGGCGGCGAGCACTTTCACTGCCTCATCCGGAGAGTCGCCAAGCGCTTCGATATCTTCGTCTGCAAAGCGCAATTCGCACGCGAGCACAGTGATGTCCCGTTTCACGCCGTCAAAGGCGCGCGCGCCTTGGCTCGCAAGGTCTTTGAGCGCTGGATTTGGCAGTGAATCTTGGAATGCACCGCGTACGGAGTCATCCCGCAACGCGCCGCCTAGCGAGCGTCCGCCGGCTACGGACAGGGCGCCCACAAAGAGCGCCGCTGCAGCGGGGAGGGGATCCAGCAACAGGTCCGCGCTCGCAAAAGCGGTGAACGCGCCGACGATCAGGAGTATCGCGAGAGCGCTTGCAAAAGCCGCTGCCTGCCAGAACTGTAATCGTTGTGCGAACATAATCGCCGCGGCGCCAAGCAACATGGTCGCCAGCGCTTCGGCGTAGCCCGTCCATTGCGGGCGCTGAAGCGAGATACCGGCGGCGATTTGCGAGGCGATCAAGCTGTGCATTTCCGCTGGCGAAACGGGACCGCGCGAGGTTTGCAGCGTCGGGCCAAGATCGCTGGCGCGTCCGATAATCACCACAGCGCCTTCGACCTGCCGGTTTGAACCAGCGCCGCCTAAGAAGCGCGCCGCGGACGTGGCGGGGGTTTGAATGCGCTTGGGCAAATGCAACCGGAATTGCTGCGCCGGGTCAATTGCAAGCGCCGTATCAGTGATTTGCATCGTGCGGATCAGACTTCCCTCGGAAGCCGCCGAAGTCGGATCCGCGCTCGCGGTCAAGGCGGTTTCGCCGAGCGCCAAGAACGCAGCTTTCAGCGCGAGCGACGGTGTTGGCGCATCATTCCATGACCAAAGAATTGTTGCGCTACGGATCAACCCGTCCGGATAGGGCGTGAGCGAGGCGATGGCCGGTTCGGCCGACGCCATAAGATCGGGGTCAACCGGGTATTGGGCTATGGCGATCGGCAACGCGACAAAGCCGGCCCGGGCGCCCTCAAAAGTTAGCCACGGCGCGGTGTCGGCCGAGACGCGCGACAGAGGCGCGGCGTTGATCTCTGAACTCAGCGCGTTGAGCGATACGGCAATTGCGCCGTCAACGCCCGAAAATGATCGCGCTAGCACCTGATTGGTGCGCGGCAGCCGCGCCAATTGCTGCGCCAGCGCATCGTCGCTTGCGCCCTCTAACCAGAACTCGCCGATCGTCTCTGGCGAGAGGGGGTCAGGCGTGTCCATCGGCTCCGCTAGAATGACGGCTTTGGCGCCCGCGGCCGCGGCGGTTTCGACGATTTCGGCCAAAACCGTGCGCGGCCAAGGCCAGGGACCGGCTTTGGCGAGGCTGGCTTCGTCGATGGCGATGATATGAAAATTCTCCGACGGGTCGTGGTCAGCCGGGGACAGGCGCTGGAAAAAGTCGAACAAGGCGTTTCGCGCGGGCGCCTGCGTCGAATGGGCGCCCGTTAACGCGCCGAGGGCTAAAATCGTTAGCAAACCCGTTAAAATCAGGAGGGGAACGGCCTTAAGCCATTGAATATTGGGGCCGATTACGCGCGCCGTCACCTAAATCCGCTCCATTGCCGCGCCATAATCTGGGGTCGCTCAATCCGCGGCCGCCCAATTATGACTGGAGATATGTTCGATTTCAGGATCATTTTAACATCCCATGGTGCACTGTGACACTGCAAAGGTTGCGCCGTTAACCCGCGGCGTCTCAGGCGAGTGAACAAAGTATTAACGATGACGAACCCTGCCGCCACGTTTGACATCGACGTCCAAGAGGGCGTTCTGCAGCTGTTTCCCAAAGGGGATTGGCGCGCCAAAGCCTTGAACCGCATCGACGACCGTTTGCGTGATTTTGCCGATGATTCGGTCGGGCGCGATCTGGTCATCGATTTGTCCGGCGTTGAGCGGCTCGACACGACGGGCGCCATGATGTTGCAGCGAACGTTGAACGCATGCGGTTCGCGCACGGAAGTTTCCCGCTATGTTGGCGGCACGTCGGCGCAATATGCGCTCCTGACCCAAATTAGCGACCATCTGGCGCCCTGTTTTGTGGAGCCTGTGCGCGCCAATGCAGCGCTTTTGATGCTCGAGCGATTGGGTCGCGGCACGATTGACGCCCTCAAGGCTGCGCAGAGCCTATACAGTTTCATCGGCCACACGCTCATTGCAACGGCTCGGGTCATCGTCAATCCGAGACGCATCCGCTGGACCTCAACCTTTCATCACATGGAAGAGGCCGGGCTAGACGCGGTGCCGATTATTGCGCTGATGACGTTCCTTATCGGCGCGGTGGTGGCGTTTATGGGCGCCAAAATTCTGAAGTTGTTCAATGCAGAGATCTTCACGGTTGAACTGGTAGGAATATCTGTGTTGCGCGAGTTGGGTGTTTTGTTGACGGCGATCTTGATCGCGGGCCGTTCAGGAAGCGCGTTTACGGCGCAAATCGGGTCCATGAATATCCGCGAGGAGATTGACGCGCTTAGGGTTTTGGGGCTCGATCCCATGGAAGTCCTGGTGTTGCCGCGGGTCTTTGCGCTGGTGCTGATGGTGCCTATTTTGGCGTTCATGGCCGCGATGATCGGCTTGGCCGGCGGCTTAATTGTCGCTTGGCTCACCATGGATATTCCGCCTGCGTTGTTTTTGGCGAGGGGCAATGAAGCCATCCACATCAACAATTTCTGGGCCGGCATGATCAAAGCGCCGTTTTTCGCGTTCGTGATCGCCGTCATCGGTTGCTATCAGGGCATGCAGGTGGAAGGCAGCGCCGAGTCTTTAGGCCAGCGCACCACGCTGTCGGTCGTCCAGGCGCTGTTTCTTGTCATCGTCATCGATGCGTTTTTCGCGATGTTCTATCTGGAGATCGACTTTTGACCGGCCCCCAATCATCACGGTCAATCATCGGCGTGCGCAATTTGCGCACCCAGTTTTCTGACTTTGTCGTTCATACGGGCCTTGATCTGGACGTTATCGAGGGTGAGATCATGGGCGTCGTCGGTGGGTCCGGCACCGGCAAGTCTGTTTTGATGCGCGCGATTATCGGCTTGAAAACGCCGTCGGAAGGCAATGTTCGCGTATTCGATATCGATTTTTACGCCGCCAACGAGCGCGATAAGCTTTCGATCGAGCGACGCTGGGGCGTCTTGTTTCAAGGCGGCGCGTTGTTCTCGTCACTGACGGTCGCGCAAAACGTTATGGCGCCGATCCGCGAGCATTTGGGCATCGACGGCGGGCTGGCGGAAGATATGGCGGCCCTTAAAATTTCGATGGTTGGGCTGCCGCCGGAAGCAGGGTCCAAATACCCCGCCGAGCTCTCTGGCGGCATGAAAAAGCGCGCAGGATTGGCGCGCGCGCTGGCTTTAGACCCGGAAATCGTCTTTTTGGACGAGCCCACCGCGGGCCTGGACCCCATTGGCGCGGCTGCATTTGACCAGCTCATCGTCAATCTCAAGGAATCCTTAGGGTTAACGGTGTTTATGGTTACCCATGATTTGGACACCCTTCATACGGCGTGCGATCGTGTCGCGGTGCTCGCTGAAAAGCGGGTTATCGCCTGTGGGCCGCTCGATGAGGTGCGCGCGACTGATCACGCCTGGATCCAAGAGTACTTCTCCGGACCGCGCGGGCGCGCGGCGTTGGCGGCCAAAGCGAGCTAGGTAGCGGGTCGATATGGAAACGCGAGCTTCCTTCGTTGTTGTCGGCGCCTTGGTGATGATCGTGGTTGCGGCCGCTTTCGGCTTTATCCTTTGGAAAGGCAATGCGGCGCGCGAATTTGATACCTACGATATCGTTTTTTATGAGCCGGTTTCTGGGCTCTCCAATGGATCCATCGTTCGGTTTAACGGTATTCAGGCGGGCGAGGTGGATGAGCTCAGCTGGGACGAGGAAGATCCAGAAATCACGATTGCCCGTGTACGGATACAAAAAGGCACGCCCATTCGCGAGGACACGAAAGTTGAGCTGGAGTTTGTCGGCTTTACGGGCCTTGCGATTATCCAGTTTCGGGGCGGGACCAAAGGCGCGCCGCTCTTGAAAGATGTTTCTGACGAACGCATTCCGACCATCAACGCCGAACCCTCGGGCTTTGCGATGATATTGGAAAGCTCTGGCGACGTGATCGCTCAAGCCAATCGTCTGCTTTCAGACGATAATATCGAAAACCTCTCAAGCATCATCGCAAATATTGAAACCGTGACCGGCGCGGTGGCCGATAATTCGGCGGATATCGACTTGATGATGGCTAACGCGGATACATTCCTGGTGGAGATGGCCGCGGCTGCAGAGAAGCTGAACGCGGCGGCAGAAGGCATTCAGATCATCTTAGAAGAAGAAGGGCCGGCCGCCGTCATTGAAGCCCGGTTGCTCGCAGAAGATTTGCGCGTTCTTGTTGGCGACACCAACGATACGCTGAATGAAAATCGCGAGGCGATCAGAATTTTCGCCGATCAAGGGTTAGGGCAGGTGGCGCCGGCCCTTGGCGAAGCGCGCCGCTTAATGCGGTCGCTTGATTATATGCTGCGCGAAATCGATCGGGATCCGCAGGCTTACTTCCTCGGCGAGACCGCGCCTGAATATGGGGGAACGGAAGAATGATCCGCCCGATACTTCGTGGACTAACGATAAGCGCGGCGTTATTGGCCGCTGGCTGCGTGTCTTTGTTGCCAGAAACAGAGCCGCCCAAACCGCGATACCACATTGTGCTCGATATCAACGACGCGGGTTCGGCAGAGACCATTGACTGGTCGCTCATTATCGACGACCCGCAAACCACCCGGGTCTATGACACGTCGAAAATGGCGGTGGCGACGGCGCCAGGCAAGGTCGAGTATTTCGCGCGCGGCGAGTGGGCGGACAGAGCGCCGCGCCTATTCAGAACCGCGTTATTGCAGTCTTTCGAAGATTCGAATCGCATGCTGTCCGTTGGATCTCGCGATGTCTTACCGATCGCCGATCGCGCCTTGCTGACCAATATTCGCACCATGGAGCTGAACGTTCACGCAGGGCGTCCCGAGGCGGTTGTTTCTGTCTATGCGCGCTTGACCAATGGCCGCGCGACGATCTTCGCCGCGCAGTCGTTCACCGCGCGCGCTGAGGCGCGTTCCCAAGACCCAGACAATGTGGCGGCCGCGTTCAACGCAGCGTTCAACGAGGTGATAGGCAAGATCACCGCATGGACTTTTGCTGAGGGCGGCGTGGGCGCCGAGGCTGCATCGTAAGGCGCGCGTAGTTTTTACGCGAAATAGCCGACCGTAGCGCCGATCAGTAAATAGATGCGGCCCAAGGGCGAGCTTAAATACTCTTCCAACTCTTCGTCAGCCGTATCGGACGTCGTGGCTTCTTCTAGAAGCCCTTCGAAGCTCTGTAGAAATCCATGGATCTGCTGCTCAAAATCACGATCTCGCGCGGACTCTGAGCGAATGCGCCGTTTGATGTCAGTCTCGTTGAGGCGCAAAAGACGATTGGCGAACACATTGCGATCGCCGCGATCAAAGCGTTCCTGAAGCGCCGGCGGCGGATCCCCGTAAAGACGCGTTTCCAGCGAGAACGTGAACTGCTGAAGTTTCGAGATAACCTTGATCGCGTTGTCTTCGTCTATTTCCGGCTCGCGCGGCGACTCTTGCGTTTTCGCTTCAGCACCCAGCTCCAACGGCTCGGCCTCATCGGCCGCGTCCAAAATCTCTTTCCAAGACACATCGCTCTTGGCCCGCGGCTGCGCTTCTTCTTTTTCCCGGCGGCCAAGTTTTATGGGCCGACGATCGTCGTTTTTTCGGCTCGATTTGCGCCCGGCAATATCGTCCGCCAGCGCGTCTAGACGCGCCGCGCCGTTAGCGGATTTCGCCACTGTCGAATTCGGGGTTTCGTCGTCGGTTTCGCCCTCAGCAAGGTCGAGCGCAATTTGCGGCGCGTCTTCGGCCCGGCGCGCGGCTTCGCGTTCGCGCGCCTCGGCCGCCGCCTTCTCAGCCGCGTCTTTTTTCGCCAAAGCGGCGGCGGCTTCGACCTCCGCTTCTAGGCGTTCGCGCTCAAGGCGTTCTCGTTCCAGGCGTTCGCGTTCGAGGCGCTCCTTTTCGGCCTGCTCTGCTTTTAAGCGCTCGGCTTCCGCTTGCGCTGCGGCGGCGCGGGTCGCCTCCGCCTGGGCTTCGGCTTCGCGCGCTTCCTTTGCCCGGCGTTCATCCTCAACCGCTTGTTTTTCTGCGCGCGCTTGCATTTCGTTTTGCGCTTCGGCGAGCCGTGCGGCGGCTTCCTGTTCGCGCAACTGCGCTTCAGCCAGGCGGGACAAACGCTCCGTCTGCGATGCAATCGCGTCCGCGAGGCGATCGGCGCGCTTGCGCTGCTCGTCAATGAGCGATTCGAGGCGCGTATTCTCTTTTTCCAAAGAGGCCCGTGCTTCGGCCAAGGCGCGATTGCGATCTTCGATCCGCGTAGCGTCGGCTTCAGACAGTTTTACCGCTTCCTCGGCGCTGGTGCGGGCCCGTTTGCTCGCCGCTGCGACATCCGCGGCGGCGCGATCGGCCGCTTCGCTGGTCATCAGCGCGGCTTCAGCGACATCCGACGAGGCTTTTTCA
>JBCDBM010000190.1:0-6527 GCA_039183665.1 Pseudomonadota bacterium
CGGTCCATCATTTCGACCACGGTCACATCGGCGCCGAGCGAGTTGTAGAAACTCGCAAACTCAATGCCGATCGCGCCCGAGCCGATAACAAGTAGAGATTTCGGCATGATGTCGGGCACCATCGCTTCTTTAGCGGTCCAAACAAATTTCCCGTCCGGCTCTAGGCCGGCTTGAGGCAGCGTTCGCGCCCGCGCGCCCGTCGCCAAGATTACGTGCTTGGCGCGCACAACATCCTCACCGCCAGCTTTCGTTTTGACTTTAACAATCGGCGCGCCGGACCCATTCGAGGCGCGGTCCAGGCTGCCCTCGCCTTCAATGACATCGATCTTGTGTTTCTTCATCAAATAAGCGACGCCGCCCGACAACTTGCCAGCAACTTGGCGCGAGCGCTTTACAACCGCGTCAATGTCGAAACTGATGCCCTCCGCTTTTAAACCGAAAGACTCCGCATGCTTCATGTTCGTGAAGACTTCCGACGTGCGCAACAGCGCTTTTGTGGGAATACAGCCCCAATTCAGGCATACGCCGCCAAGCGCATCGCGTTCCACGATGGCGGTCTTCAAACCCAATTGGCTAGCGCGGATCGCCGCAACGTAGCCGCCTGGGCCAGATCCCACTATCACAACATCACAGGTGTGCTCTGCCATCTCGATCTCCCATTCTCTAGCGCCGTCTTCTCGCGAGTTTTATCACTGATGACCGATAGCTGCCGGCCGCAGCGACGCAGTATTCGTTAAAGCCGCAAAATCGATGTAAAACAACCGCTTTGCCTATGAATTTAGGTTGCCTTCGATACTCTTTTGGAACGATGCGCCAGGCGGACTTCGAAATCGGGGGACAAGCGGTTTACATGGATGTTAAGCGCCAGAGGGGCGTCTTGTTGCGACGGTGAGATCGATAAGAACAGATGTTCATCTTACGCTTGATATTGGCGGTCATCGCGATCGTTTTGATCGCCGTCGGGATTGTCGCTTTCATCGCACCAACGCCGTTCGGATTTATCGTTTTGGGGATCGGTTTTGTGTTGCTTGCGGTCTCTGCACCCGGTCTCGTGCGAGGATTTCGAAAACGCTGGAAATGGCTCGACCGGATAATGTACGACCTCGAAAAACACGCGCCAGGTTGGCTGGCGCGGCGGCTCAAAGAGTCCGACCCGCCCGAGGATGAAGACGAGACAACACAAGACGAAAGTGAAGATAACGCGGACGGACACGAAGCGTCTCGCACTCGGGATCGCGCCGACAGTTAATCGCTTCGTAAGTGAAAAGGTAGAAAAGCGCCTTGTTAGGACGACTTTTCAACTTGCGTGAATTCAAGTTCAACCGGCGTTGCGCGACCGAAGATCGACACCGCAACTTTAAGCCGCGTCGCCTCTTCGTCGACATCTTCCACGATGCCTGAGAACGATGCGAACGGCCCGTCAATGACCCGAACGTTTTCGCCAACCTCAAACGTAATCCGCGGCCGCGGGCTCGCCTCGCCCTCTTCGATAACACCGCGAATACGATCCACTTCCTTTTGCGGCACCGGCATCGGTTTCGAACCTGAACCCAAAAAGCCCGTCACTTTCGGCGTATCTTTGATGAGATGATAAATCTGATCGTTCAAGTCCATCTTCACCAAAACGTACCCCGGGAAGAACCGACGCTCCGTATTGATTTTCCGCCCACGGCGTATTTCTGTTACGTCTTCTGTCGGGACATATAGCTCTTCGATCTTGTCCTCGAGGCCTTTTTCCGCCGCGGAGATCTTAATAGACTCCGCAACCTTCTTTTCGAAGTTCGAATAGGCGTGAATGATATACCATTTCATTGTCATGCCGGTCGGTCCGTTTTCTGTGAATTAGTTTCCGAGCGCAACGCACTGGATCGGCAAGACATTGCAAACGCCGAAACGCAGCACTTGATCGACCAGGAAAAAGAAAAGCGCCATGATCGCCACCATGATCAAGACCATGATGCTCGACACCAAGGTCTCGTTGCGCGTCGTCCACGTTACCTTCGCGCCCTCATTCCGAACCTGCTGAAAGAACGCGAAAATGTTGGTGCGCTTCTTCTTTTTTGACGTCTCGACGGCTTTGCCTTCAATTGTATCGCCGCCGCCGGATTTCTTCGATTTCGCCATTCGCTGGTGCGCCTTTGCCTCGTCAAACCGATCAATCACCGGATACAAGGGGTCGGCGGCTAGGGCCGCAACTTCAAGTATTAGGCGATGTCGGAGGAACGCCTTCTAGGTAAACCATTTTTGACCCCCGTCAAGGTGGCCGCGCTGACGGTTCGCCGTTCGTCCCGGCGTGTGCCCGTTTTCGTTTACCTGGCAGGGGCGGAGGGACTCGAACCCCCGACCCTCGGTTTTGGAGACCGATGCTCTACCAACTGAGCTACACCCCTGGGCCGTCCGACTTGATTAGGATGGCCGCTCATCGCTTTCAACCGAAATTGTGTTAATGGCGATCAACGCCGATCCACTCTAGAACCGTATCCGCCGCCAGATCCGCGGCCGCTGGGCCGCTGACGCCAAGCGCAGGCAGTGCTTTTTTCACGGCCGCTGATTGCGCATTTCGCGCTTCGGGATTGCAAATGAGCGGTATTAGAGCCTCGGCCAGCGCTTCCCCGGTACAATTTTCTTGCAAGAATTCCGGGATGACTTCGCGCCCCGCAGCGATATTCAGAAGCGTCACATGATCGGTCGTGATGACCCGGCGGAGATAAAAGGCCGCCAAGGAGCTCACTTTGTAGCCGACGACCAGGGGCGCCTCGTGTATCGCCAATTCGCTCGACACGGTTCCAGAGGCCGCCAACGCCGCTGTTGCGGCCGCGAACGCGTCATAGCGTTCCTCTGGCCCGACAACGTGTGTCGGTGACGGGAAAGTCTGGGCCGTCCGCTTCGTCTCCTCAAATACAGCCGGCGCGGCGGTGATACAGATTTTCAGCCTTGGTTCCACCTCGCGCACGCGCGCGCATGCCTCCCGAAACGGGTCGGCGAGCCGCAAGACCTCGCCGCGGCGACTGCCAAGAGCTACAACCAATAGCGGTGCATCACCTAGATTATGGCGCGCCCGAAACGCTGCCCCGTCGCCTTTCTCGTCGCTGGCGCGTTGGAATGTCGAGTTGCCTACGAAGCGCGCCTTGGCGCCCTCTTGTTCGAACCAATGCGGCTCAAATTCAAATAGGGTCAGCACCCCATCAAACAAGCGCGCCAGTGTTTTTGCCCGCGTTGGCCTGGAGGCCCACACTTGCGGCGCTACATATTTGATCAGCGTGGTCGACGGCGAGGCTTTCCGAATCGCCGCCGCCGCCATGCGCGAGAAGACCCAACTATCGATCAGGACGGCCGCCTCGGGTTTGTGTTGAGCCGCCGCACGCGCGAGTTTTCGCGCGCACGAATAGGCGCGCGGCGCCGCCATCAACGCGTCAACGGGACCAAAGACCGACAACGCATCAATAGGGAACAAAGAGGCTAATCCGGCCTCCGACATCGACTGCCCGCCGCAGCCAAAAAACTCGGTCCCCGAATCTGTTTTCTGGATTGCCGCCATGAGTGCGGCGCCCAATAAGTCACCTGAAGGCTCTACCGCCGAGATCAGAATACTAGGCCCCGCCGACCTCGAACGGTCTTGCCGCCTCGTCATGAGAGCAGGTTTTGTTTTGAAAAGCCGTATACGAATAAGCTGAGTTCGTCAGCTCGTGTAATAGCTTGCTCTCGGTCGATAATCAGCGCACCGCCCGCCTCTACAGCGACGCCGCGCAGGCCCGCGGCATGGGCTCGCGCGATCGTTGTTGGTCCAATAACCGGCAAATCGACGCGCCGTTCCTGAGACGGCTTTGGCCGTTTTACGATCACGCCTGAGGGCTGACCGCCCTTCACGCTGGAGGGCAACGCCGCGCATTGCGCCAGCATCGCGTCAGTGCCCGCTGCAGCTTCAATAGCGCGCACATGACCTTGCGCGACGACAGCGGCTTGTCCCACATCGAAGGGGTCCAAGACTTCAATCAAACCCACCGCTTTCTTGATGTCTTCTATGTCGGTCGCATTCGGCGCAAATTTGCCCAGCGCGCCTTCACGCGCCACCAATTCGCCCATTGCTTCATCGGCGCCAATAACGAGAAAGCCTTCCGCTTCAAGAGCGTCGACAGCAGCTCGCAATATTGCTCCGTCGCCGCGTGTCGCTGCGGTGAGAATACGAGGCAGCATAGCGGCGCCGCGCCAGTCAGTTTTAACTTTTGAAAAGTCCGGACGTTCTGCAGCGCCCGCCAAGACAACAGCGTCGCACGAATTGTCTCTCAACAGGCGAAGCAACTTGCCAAACTCGCCAAGAGCACATTCCTCGCCACCAAGCGATCGATCCGGCGCATCGCCGAAACCCACCATGCGAATGGCGAAAAAAGGTTTTTGCTGTGCGCGCAAGCTGTCTGCGATCCGAACCGGAAGCGCGCCGCCCCCTGCGATGATGCCTAGCTTCGTCCAACGGCTCATTGTTCGCCGCGCGACGGCGCCATCAAAGGCCTGGAATTCAACCGGTCGATAAATTCAAGAATGCGCCGAACTTCAGGGGTGTCGCCGAAAGAGGCGCGCGTCGCCTCGACTTTTTCAATGAATGTTTCACTGCCCGGTGCGAACAAGCGTCGATATGCGGCGCGCATTGTTAGGATCGTATCGCGAGACATGCCCCGACGCTTCATACCGATAACATTGAGCCCCGCTAATATAGCGCGATTGCCGACAGCCGACGCATACGGAATAACGTCCGCGACCGCGAGCGAGCATCCGCCGATAAATGCAAAGTCGCCAACACGATTGTGTTGATGGACAGCTGACAGACCGCCGATAAATACGCCCTCGCCAACTTCGACGTGACCGCCCAGCGTTGCGTTGTTCGCAAAAATCGCGTTGGCGCCCACCTGGCAATCATGGGCAATATGAGCGCCCGTCATGAAATATCCATTGTCGCCAATGACGGTAACGCCGGCCCCGCCATTGGTGCCCCGGTTGACGGTGACATGCTCGCGAAAAGTACAATCAGCGCCAATGATGACCCGCGTACCCTCGCCGGCATCTCCAACATGCTGAGGCGCGCCGCCTATTGATGTGAAGGCGTCAATTTGTGTTCGGGCGCCAATTTCGACCTGGCTGCTGATCACCACATGGCTGCGTAAGACCACGCGATCTGCAAGGCGCACATCCCGGCCAATATGGCAAAACGGGCCGATTTCGACCCCCTCGCCGATAACGGCGCCGTCTTCAATGATGGCTGTTGGATGGACGCTCATGGCTATTGCAAAACTTCCCGCCGATTAAAGGCCGTCAGCGAGCATCGCCGTGAACGTCGCTTCGGTCGTGCGATTGCCGTCTACGGTCGCGACCCCTTCAAAGCGCCAAACTGGCGGTCGTCGTTGCGTGGTGCGCACGGTCAATCGGAGTTGGTCGCCTGGCACAACGGGTTTACGGAAGCGCGCTTTGTCCACGCCCATGAACAAAATGATCTTACCAGCCGTATCAATACCCTCCGTGTAGGAAGCAAAGGCGGCAGCCGCCTGCGCCATCGCCTCGACTATTAACACACCCGGCATCACGGGTTTGCCAGGAAAGTGGCCCTGAAAGAACGGTTCGTCAAAACTCACATTCTTCAAACCGACAGCGCTATCACCAGGCTTAATGTCTACGAGCCGATCAATCATCAGCATTGGATAGCGATGCGGCAAGATCTGCATCAACTCTTCGACATTGAGAACGTCTTTGCCCGGAGCAGGCATGTTTTCAGATCCAGTCATGCGCTTTTACGCCTTCTTCTTTTTCGCGAGCGCCGATAGTGTCGCCACTTCTCGCATAAACTCTGTAATCGGCTGCGCTGGTGCGCCGCCCCACCGTTCCCCTGGCGGCACATCACGCATCACGCCCGCTCTTGCGACAATCATGGCCCCCGCCCCGATCGTCGCATGGTCTTTCACGCCGACCTGACCGCCAAGCACCACATCATCGCCGAGCGTGCAGCTGCCTGAAAGTCCGCATTGACCCACAATGATGCAGTTGCGACCGATACGCACGTTGTGGCCGATTTGAACGAGATTGTCGATCTTCGTTCCTGCGCCAATCACTGTATCGCCAAGCGCGCCGCGATCGATCGTGGTATTGGCGCCGATCTCCACGTCTTCTTCGATAATAACGCGGCCAAGTTGCGGGACGCGCACCAAGCCGCCGCTGCCGGACGCAACGCCGAAGCCCGCTTGGCCAACCCGCACACCCGGTAAGAATTGGGTACGCGCGCCAATAACAGCGTGGGAGATCGATACGCTTTCCGCCAGCGTAACGCCTGCGCCCAGAACCACGCCGCGTCCAATAACGCTGTGGGGTCCAATGCGCACATCGGCGCCAATTCTCGCGCCGGCTCTCACAATCGCAGTTGGGTCGACACGCGCGCTGGCGTCGATTTCGGGCGGCGCAGTTTCGTCCGGCGCTTGCGTGCTCTCATCCAAAGACAACCAGAGTTTGTCCGCGATCTGTGCAAAGGCTTTGCGCGGATCTCCGCA
>JBCDBM010000191.1:0-6517 GCA_039183665.1 Pseudomonadota bacterium
CGCCTGAAGACGGCGGCGTTGCGCTGCACGATCGAATTTCAGTCCGCAATGTCTCGGCGCCGGAAAATGTCCGCCTCGATTTAGCCGAAGCGCTTGAGGACCGAATTTATTTGCCCGATGGCCAAACGCCAGATTTTGCGCTTGATGTAACGGTTCGCGAGCGCGCCGAGAGGTTAGCGGTCCAACTCGACGATACGACAACGCGCTACAATTACCGGCTCAGCGGACGCTTCTCATTGATCAACTTGAAAACCGGAGAGCGCTTTGACGGCAACGCGAACTCAATTTCCTCCTACAACATTGTCGCCTCGACTTATTCAACGTTATTCGCGGAGCGCACGGCGCAAGAAAAAGCGGCGCGTCAATTGGCGGTAGAAATTGAACGCGAAATCCTGTTGGCGATGGCCGATGACTCAGAGGCGTGGCGGGAAATTACGCCCCAAGAAGACCAAGACGCACTTGATGCGTTGCCCCTCGGGTCCACTAGCGAAGAAGAAGTCATCACGATTGGCGATCAGGGGCGATGACCGCCCTCAAAGGCAAAGCGATCAAATCATTCCTTGCGCGGCGCGACCCAGCTTTTGCTGCCGTGCTCCTTTATGGGCCGGATGGGGGGCTCGCCAAAGAGCGCGCCGACGGACTTGCAAGAGGCGTCGTCGCGGACTTCAAAGATCCGTTTAATTATCTTGAGCTGGCTGACTCTGACATAAAGGCGGAACCCGGACGATTAGCGGATGAAGCCGCCGCGCTATCTTTCGCGGGCGGAGAGCGCGTCGTTCGTTTGCGAACGAGCGGCGATATAGCGGCGACCGCCGCAACGACGCTTTTGAAGGGACTTGACGAGGGGTATATCAAAGCAAACGCGCTGATCTTGATAGAAGCCGGCGATCTCACGCCGAGATCAGGATTGCGCAAAGCCTTTGAAAAATCAAAACGCGGCGCATCCTTACCGTGTTACCGTGACGGGCCAGGCGATATTCGACAAGTCGCGATTGATGCAGCGAGCGAAGAGGCGCTCACCTTCGACAAAGAGGCGCTTGATTTACTGTCGGCGTCGCTCACTGGCGATCGCGGCTTGGCCCGCGCTGAGATCGAAAAACTCGTCCTTTATAAGGGGCCGAAATCGCTCCGCAACGGACCCGCAACGATTACCCTTGAAGACGCCCGGGCCTGCCTCGTCGATGGCGTCGGCGATGCTGTTTACGATGCGGCCGATGCGTGTACGGATGGCTCGCCATCGCGCGCGGCGACAGCGCTCCATAAAGCAGGAACAGCAGGGGCAAGCCCCATATCGACGCTGCGCGCACTGCAGCGCGCCTTGTCCCGCCTGGCCACTGCACAAGAGATGATGGCCGACGGCGCGAGCGCCGCAGCGGCGATGAAAAAGCTGCGGCCGCCGGTATTTTTCTCTGAAGAGCGTGCGTTTGAAGCGCGCTTGCGGCGATGGTCCCAAGGCCGCCTTGAAAATGCGATCCGCATGCTGATGGACGTTGAGCTCGACGCGAAAAAGACAGGCGCGCCACAAAAAGAGCTGATTGAACGCGCTGCGCTTCGCGTCGCGATGATGGGTCGACGTTAAAGCCGTATCAACGTCGTTAAGCGCCGACGCCCATTAGACGGCGACAAACATCGTCAAGCTGGTCAAGGTCAAGATAGCGAATGGTGACAGCGCCCGCGCCCTTTGACTTATGATCGATTTCAACTTCAAGCCCTAAAGCTGCTGACAGGTCTCGTTCAAGAGTTTTCGTGTCTGCGTCCTTTTTACCGCCGCTTGAGGCTTTTGCGTTCCCCTTAGCCAACGCGCCGCCTTCAGCGTCAGACCCCGAGGGTGCATCGCTTTGTTTGACGAGCTTTTCCGTATCTCGCACCGAAAGGCCGTCTTTCAAAACGCGCGCGCAAGCAGCGTCGGGGTCGGGCGCCGACAATAACGCCCGCGCATGGCCCATGGAGATCCCGCCGGAATTTAGCGCATCAAGGACTTTCTCGGGTAACTTCAGTAGCCGGATCATATTGGCCACGTGACTACGCGACTTGCCGACAGCCTTAGCGATCTCCTCTTGCGAGCGGCCGTAAGCGTCAATAAGGCGCCGATAGCCAGCCGCTTCTTCTACGGGGCTCAGATCAACGCGCTGAACATTTTCAATGAGCGCAATTTCCGCTGCTTCTTCGTCGCTCAGCGCCCTGATCACCACAGGTACTGTATGGAGCTGCGCTTTTTGAGACGCCCGCCACCGCCGCTCCCCAGCGACGATCTCATAGTTTTGCGGGCCCAATTCGCGAACTAAAATCGGCTGCAGCAGACCGCGCGATTTGATGGATTCCGCGAGCTCGTTGATCGCGTCCTCGTCAAACACGCGCCGGGGCTGTTCCGAATTGCGTTGCAAATATTCAATCGGGAGCTCGCGCGGCGGTTCAGTTGTTTCCGACGCCGTCGCAGCCTGCGTCGCCGGCGCATCGCCGAGCAAGGCGCCAAGCCCGCGTCCGAGACCCTTCATATTGCTTTTCTTCGCTGCAGCGACGGCCATTTATCGGTTTCCTTTCACGCCGCGCGCGGGCGGGCGCGTTCGCGTTGAATCACTTCGCTAGCCAATTGAATGTAGGCCTGGCTGCCGGGGCATTTGAGATCATAAAGCAGCGCGGGCTTACCGTGGCTCGGCGCTTCGGAAATACGGACATTGCGCGGTATGACCGTGCGGTAGACCTTATCTTGCAAATGGGTTCGCACATCAGCTTCAACTTGGTTGGTCAAGTTGTTGCGCCGGTCATGCATGGTGAGGACCACGCCTTGCAAATCTAACCGCGGATTAATGCGTTCGCGCACGCTGCTAATGGTGCGCATGATCTGGGACAGACCTTCAAGCGCAAAAAACTCGCATTGAAGAGGGATCATCACCGCGTCTGACGCCGCAAGCGCATTGAGGGTCAGCAAACTCAAAGAGGGCGGACAATCGATCAAGATATAAGTGATTTCTGGCGTCGCGCGGGCATACTCGGCGATAGCGTCCGCTAATCGGTAGTGCCGCCGCTCCGCATTGATGAGCTCAATCTCCGCGCCGGCCAAATCAACGCCCGCCGGCGCCAGTAAAAGCGAGGGAATGCCCGTTTCGCAAACCGCGGCCGCGAGCGGGTGCTCGCCAGCGAGGACGTCGTATGACGTCACGGAACGGTCCGCCGATGGTATGCCGAGCCCCGTGGACGCATTTCCTTGGGGGTCCAGATCAATCAACAGCACCTTCTCGCCGACAGCGGCCAGGGCGGTCGCTAAGTTGATGGCGGTCGTGGTCTTACCGACGCCGCCTTTTTGATTGGCGATAGCGAGAATGCGCGGCGGCAATGAGGGCGGGCTATCGTGCACGGGTGAGGTTTCCGATTTCCAAAATGGTTCCGTTAGGGCTTGCGACGCTCTTGTGACGCGTCACGTCCATCTCCCAAGTATTCGCGGATTCGTTCAACTCTGCTTCGAAATCTTGGCCTTTGTGGAAAAAACACTTTGTGGCGTCACCCATAAACGGGTGGGCGTATTCGAGGAGTTTGTCGAGCCGTGCGAGCGCCCTTGCAGTGATAATATCGGGATTATTTGGGAGCCGAGTTCCTTCAATGCGTTGGTTCAAAACCGTGATGTTCTCTATCTCCATGGCCTCTGCCGCCGCGCGCAGAAATGCCGCCTTTTTCCCGGTGGCCTCGACAAGGGTCACCGACGCGCCGCGATCAGCCAGCGCAGCGGCTATGACAAGGCCCGGAAATCCAGCGCCTGATCCCAGGTCCAAGACGGAATCCGCCGTACTCGGAATAAATGATGCGAGCTGCGCAGAATCGAGAAAATGCCGTTCCCATCGGTGTTTTATGGTGGAACGTGCGATTAAATTGTGGTGTACAGACCATTCCATCAGTACACTGTCCATAGCCTCCAGGCGCGACAGTGTTTCACGTGAAACATTGCTCGCTCTGGCGAAGTCGTCAGGACTCATGGGCTCGGCCTAGGAAGCGGTTCGGCGGGACTTCTTTTTCACCCAAGCCAAAAGCAGCGCAAGGGCCGCGGGCGTCACCCCTTCGATGCGGCCCGCTTGGCCAAGGGTTGCCGGACGGGCGTCGATGAGCTTTTGCCGCACCTCGTTGGAGAGCCCAGCAACGGCTCCATAGTCCAGATCTGGGGGCAGGGCGAGTGATTCATCGCGACGAAATGCAACAATATCTGCTTCTTGGCGCTCCAGATAACCCGCATAGCCAGCGTCAAATTCGATTTGCTCCGCCACCGCTTTCGGCCACCCTTGGATCTCGGGCCAAATGGCGCTCAGGTCGTTCAGACCGATATTTGGCAGCGAAAGAAGGTCGGGTATCGAGCGCCGTCGGCCGTCGCGGTTAACCTTCAGGCCAAATTTCGCCGCTTGATCTGGGGTCAAGTTCGTTTCACTAGCCCACTGGCGGGCGTCGTCTAGCGCCGCTTTTTTCACGTGAAACATATCAGCGCGCGCAGCGCCCACGAGCCCAGCCTCAATGCCAAGCAGGGTGAGCCGCTGATCCGCATTGTCCGCCCGAAGCGTCAGCCGGTACTCCGCGCGGCTCGTGAACATCCGATAGGGCTCAGAAACGCCGTGGCTAATGAGATCGTCGATCAGCACGCCGATATAGGCTTGGGCGCGGTCCAGGACGAACGGGGCCAGACCGCCGACCGCCCGCGCCGCGTTGACGCCAGCCATCAAGCCTTGCGCCGCGGCCTCTTCATACCCCGTGGTCCCATTGATCTGTCCGGCCAGATAAAGGCCGGGCATTTTCTCCACTTCGAGCGCGCGCGTGAGGCCCCGCGGATCCACATAGTCATATTCGATGGCATAGCCGTGGCGCAGCACGCGGGCGCTCTCCAGGCCAGGGATGGTTTTGAGAAATGCATCCTGAACAACCTCAGGGAGCGCTGTCGAAATACCGTTCGGATAGACGGTATCGTCGTCTAGGCCCTCAGGCTCCAGGAAGATCTGATGGCTCTCGCGCTCTGCGAAGCGCACCACCTTGTCCTCAATAGACGGGCAATAGCGCGGGCCGCGACCAGAAATCCCGCCGCCGTAAACGGGCGATTGGCCGATATTTTCCTCAATGATCCGATGTGTTTCACGTGACGTGTGCGTGATCCCGCAGGCAATCTGGGGCACCTCAATCCGCTCAGTCATGAATGAAAACGGGACCGGTTCGTCATCCGCGGGCTGCATCTGAAGCCGGTCCCAAGCGATCGTGCGGCCATCAAGTCGAGCTGGCGTGCCGGTTTTCAAGCGCCCCAACTGGAGGCCCAGCCTGTAAAGACGATCGGAAAGCCCAAGGGCAGGGGGCTCAACACCATCCGCAGAGCCAGCCGTCGCGCGGCCCGCGGGAATGCGCTTCTCCCCGATATGAATGACGCCCTTTAAAAAGGTGCCTGTCGTGAGAACGACAGCGCCAGCCGTTATTTCGCGACCGTCCTCGCCAACGATGCCAACGGCGCGAGGACGTGTTTCACGTGAAACAAGAATGTCGTGAACCGCAACTTCCTCGATGTCGAGGTTTTCGATCTCGGCCAGCGCTGCCTGCATGTGTTTTCGATAGAGGGCTCTATCCGCCTGAGCCCGAGGCCCGCGCACTGCCGGACCTTTGGAACGGTTGAGCATCCGAAATTGAATGCCGGCCTTATCGATGACTTGACCCATCAGGCCGCCCAGCGCATCGACCTCTCGAACCAGGTGACCCTTGCCTAACCCACCGATCGCCGGATTGCAGGACATTTCCCCGATGGTGTTCTTTCGATGGGTAGCAAGCAGCGTGCGGGCGCCTGTGCGCGCCGCTGCCGCCGCGGCCTCGCACCCGGCGTGTCCGCCGCCAATAACAATGACATCATAGCGCTGGGTCATGGTAGGGGCTGCATATAGAGCGCGTTTCGGGAAATGGAAATTAGATCTTCGGCGCCGGGCCAACTATTTCCCGATACAGAAACTGGAGAAGATCTCCCCCAAGACATCCTCGGCGCCGACCGCGCCTGTGATGCTGCCGAGCGCGCGGGCGGCGAGGCGAACATCTTCTGCTATGAGCTCAGGCGTTCCACGCTTTGCGGGGTCTTTTAGCCCCTCGGCCGCGCGCTTCAGGCCAGCGACCGCGTCCTCGACAGCGGTGACGTGGCGAAGGCGCGTGAGCGCCCCGTCCGTCATATTGGCACCCGCCGCCGCGCGTTCGGTCAACGTCCGGAGAAGCGCATCGAGACCCTTGCCCGTGCGTGCTGAAATCACGAAATCTGCGCCCATAACAATGGTCGCTGAGGCCGCCTCGCTCACCAGATCTGCCTTGTTCCAGACGACAATATCATCGTCCCGGAGCACCTCTTTGGCCTCGGGAAATAGATCCAAGGCCGAGGGCGTCGAGGCTGTTTCACGTGAAACAGCCCTCTCAAGATCTAGCACAAGAACTCGGAGGCTCGCGTCCTTCGCTCGCGCTCGCGCCCGCGCCATGCCTTCGCGCTCTATCTCGTCGGCTTCTGCGCCATGCAAGCCTGCCGTATCGA
>JBCDBM010000192.1:0-6495 GCA_039183665.1 Pseudomonadota bacterium
GTTTGCTTGCGCTGATCCTTCAGCGACTTTGTTTAATCGCCTTTAAAAGCGCTGATCGCCGCAATCCCGACGACATTCGGGCCGGCAAGTTCGGATGCGTTCTCCGCGTTAACGCCGCCTAACGCGATGATAGGCAGATTTGTTTCGCGCGCGAGGCGCCGAAATTCTTCCGCGCCCAATGTTGGCGCATCGGGATGACTGCCCGTCGGAAAGACCGGCGATAAAAACGCGATATCAACTTTGCACGCTCTCGCACGGCGCAATTCGGCTTCGTTGTGGCAGGCGGCCGTTAAGACCCCCGCTGTGGAACTGCGGTCGGGATTCATGGTCGAGGGCGCGTGGACGCCGTCAGCCTTTACCGCCTCAGCTAGCGCTGCATCGCCGCCGATCAACAAAAATACGTCTCGCGCTTCAGTGACCCGACGCAATTGTCGCGCAAGCGCTGCGCGCGCTGGCAAATCGTAGTCGCGCAAAATAACCGCCGCGCGCGCCGGCAAGGCCTCAACGATAGCCAGCGGATTGTCGATGCGGTGTCGATCCGTCATGAACGCCAAAGAGAATGGCGCAGCGCTCATCCCGCTATCGGATTTGAGGCGTTCTGCGGCCGCTGCTAGTTTGGCTGCGCAGCGCACGCTGCCACCCGTTTCCCGCTCGCCTGAATGACTGGACTGCTGTGTCATCTTCTGAAGATCCGTTAGACGCCGCCATCGACCCGGCAGCTAATTTCCACGCCATCGAGGCGGAACTCAAGACGGCGCTCGCGCAGGTAAATCGACCGCCTGACGCTGTCGTCGTAACGGCGGTCGCCAAGCGGCACGACAAATCACGCATTCTACCGCTTCTACAGGCCGGCCACCGTATTTTCGGCGAGAATCGCGTCCAGGAAGCCGCAAAGAAATGGCCGCCGCTGATTGAGAATTTTCCGGATGTCCAATTGCGCCTGGTGGGGCCTCTTCAGTCTAACAAAGCGAAAGACGCCGTCGCTCTGTTCCACACCATTGAAACGGTCGACAGGCCGAAAATCGCCAGGGCGCTCGCTGAGGCTATCATAGCGCTAAACCGAACGCCGCGATTGCTCGTACAAGTGAACACAGGTGAAGAAGGGCAAAAGTCTGGCATCGGGCCGGGCGATGCGGACGCGTTTATCGCTCAGTGCCGTGACGACTATAAGCTGCCAATCGTAGGACTAATGTGCATTCCGCCGCGCGACGACCCGCCCGCCCCGCATTTCGCTTTACTAGCGAAAATTGCGGCGCGAAACGGCCTCGCAGAGCTAAGCATGGGGATGAGCGCAGATTTCGCAATTGCAGCGCAACTTGGCGCGACGCATGTGCGCATTGGAACCGCGATATTCGGAGAGCGCCCGGGAACGCCCAGCGCGCCAACGCAGTGAGCTGTCTTCTCAAAGACGACGGGCGCGCCTATGCAATTAGTTTCCAAGGACGATCACGAACAATAACAAAAAATTGTGCGCAAGTTGATTTCCAAGATGGCGACCGTCGACGCTATGTGACGCAAAGCCAATACCGGCAGGAATAGGCGAAAAATATGACGCGGGCTAAACGAATAATCTTAGTTGATGACGACGAGCTACTTTCCGAGACTTTGGTGGACCAGTTTAAGGTCCATGACGAGTTTGCGGTGGAGCCGATTTCATCGGCGCAAGCGGCGATCGAGCGGGTGAAAGAAGAAGCCCATATTGATTTGATGCTGCTTGATGTCGGCCTTCCTGACATGGACGGACGCGAAGCCTGCCGCGTGATGCGAAAAAACGGCTTTAAGTCGCCGATTATCATGCTGACCGGCGCCGACTCCGACGCTGATACGATTCTTGGGCTTGAAGCTGGCGCCAATGATTACGTCTCTAAACCGTTTAAATTTGGCGTTCTGCTCGCCCGCGTGCGCGCCCATTTGCGCAGCCATGAGCAGAGTGAAGACGCTGTGTTTAAAGTCGGTCCGTATGAGTTCCGCCCATCCGTTAAGATGCTGGTGAATGCAGAGGACAAAAAGATTCGCCTAACGGAAAAGGAAACCTCGATATTGAAGTTCCTGTATCGCGCGGGCGGAAAGCCAGTAACGCGGGACATTTTGCTCGATGAGGTATGGGGCTATAATTCCGGTGTCACGACCCACACGCTGGAGACGCACGTCTATCGGCTCCGTCAGAAGATTGAACCCGATCCGTCAAACGCTTCGATCTTATTGACCGAAGGGGGCGGCTACAGGCTTTCGATATAACGCCGTCGACCATTCATGGCTGTCACGATCTATCACAATCCGCGATGCTCGAAGTCGCGCCAAACGCTTGCGCTGCTTGAAGCGCAAGGCGCCGAGGTAAAGATCGTGCGCTATCTGGAGACCCCGCCATCGGCCGGCACCATCAAGTCTATTTTGAAAAAACTTGGTGTTGGCCCGCGGGACCTCATGCGCAAGAAAGAAGCGCCGTATAAAGAGCTTAAGCTAGACGATCAGTCTTTGGGCGATGCGGCGCTTATCAAAGCGCTCGTCGACAATCCGATCCTCATTGAGCGGCCGATTGTTGTCGCCGGCGACCGCGCCGCGATCGGGCGACCGCCAGAGGCTGTGCTCGACATCCTTTAGGGCTCGCCGTTACCAAGGTACAGGTTTGCCAGCGTAATCGTAAAAGCCGCCATTGGCCGCTTTGGGCAGGTCGCCAAGAACGTTCAGCATTGCTTGCGCCGCATCCTCCGCGCTCGCGGTATACCGCCCCCGGGCGTATTTCTCCGTGAGCGGCGTTTTGATGGTGCCCGGATGAAGAGCGACGACAATAGCGCTCGGATTTCGGCGCCCCAATTCAAGGGCGCCGCACCGGACGATTTGATTAAGCGCAGCCTTTGAAGCACGATAGCTCACCCAGCCCCCAAGGCCGTTATCGCCAATAGAGCCGACGCGCGCCGAGAGCGTCGCTAACACGGCGCGGCCATCACGCTCTAATAGTGACCCAAAGTGCTTTATCGCCAGCGCCGCGCCCAGTGCGTTTACCTCGAAAGCGCGTATCATCCGTACGGGATCAATCTCCTTAAACGACTTTTCAGGGCCCGCGCCGTCTACAGCCAGCACGCCTGAGGCATTGATAATCAAGTCGAACGGCGCAGCGCCCGCCAATCCCGCAGCGGCGCGAGAGACGCTTTCTTCGTTGGTAAGATCAAGACCGTCGTCGGTTCGGCTCAAGGTCGTCACCGACACGTTGCTCGAACCGCCCCTGAGCGCCGTCACGAGACCGGCGCCGACGCCGCCTGAGGAGCCAATCACAAGCGCTGATTTAAAGGCTTCTTTTTGCACCATATATTCCTAATCCGAGAGCAGCGTTTCGATTTCTTGTCGGCGCGCGAGTAAGGCGCGGCGGCCTTCTTCGATAAACTCGTCGGCGCGATCAAAGGCCGTGGGCAACGCATCGCGCATATCAGGGCGAATGAGAATATCTGGCGGCTCCAATTCCGTCCGCGCGCGGGCCAATTGCATCTGGAAGATATCGGCGGCCGCATACGCCGTTTCAAACAGATGAGGCGACGCGTTGGCGCGCGCCTTGGCGAGCGCCACTTGGCGTTGGATTTCGGCTTGCGTGTCTTCAATGAGCCGCGCGACGGCGCCAGAGACGCCCGGGCGCGGCGCATCTTTCGGTTCAACTAGGGCCGGCAATTGCGCGGGCCGCTTCTCGAACCTGTCGAGCACTTTTGGAACCGCGTTAAGGTCGACACAGATCACCACATCTGCGCCCAGCGCACGAGCGAGCGAGATGGGCGCCGGGTTGGCGAGCGCCCCGTCGACGAGCCAGCGGCCCGCGCGCTCCACCGCGTGCAAAGCCACTGGGATTGCGCTCGAGGCGCGCGCCGCCTCGATAACCGAGCCGGTGGTGATGGTGATCTCTTCGCCCGTGCCCAGATCAACGGCGACCGCCCCATAGGCGGTGGGAAGATCTTCGATGTTTCGATCATACTGCCGAAACGCGTCGAAGGCGGGTTCGGCATTGATGAACCCGCCGCGGGTCACCTTGAATGAAAAATGTTCCAGCGCGGAGAACGGTTGCAGCGAGCGCGCCCAACTCTCGAACGCCTCCATGGCGTCTAGCAGATACGCACCGCCGACGAGCGCGCCCACTGAGCAGCCGGCGATCACTGACGGCTTCGCCCCGATCTCTTGCAGCGCGCGCAGGGCGCCTATATGCGCCCATCCGCGGGCGGCGCCAGAGCTCAGGGCCAAGCCGAGCTTTTTTTCAGCCAAAATTTCGGCTCCTAACGGGGTCTCAACTAGCGCTTATTGTCCATGCGCGGCTTGGGAAAAATCAAGCCTCAAAATGAGGATCGCCGGTTGGCCTTCGGCTGCGAAGCCCACCATAATGCGCCGTTTCGAATCACCCCGAAGGGATCGCATCGTCGTGCCCAGCGCAAACCCTGCCCCATCACAGGACGTAGAAGGCGTCAACACCGCCCCCGATGCGGCGCCGCGTCCGCCGACGCCGGATGAAATCGTCGCGATGATGGACGCAGCGGTTCAGCAGAAAACCAACGAGGAAGATACCGAAGAGATAGAAGGAAAGCGCCGCGACGGGATCGGCGTGTCACTCATTCTTTTCTGGTTCGGCATCGGCGCGACGATCGCCGCGGTTGGATATATCGTCTTTGCAAGCGGGGAGTCCGGCGTGTCGAGCTTGGCGCTTGCCGGCGCTCTCGCTTTCTTGGTGGCGCTTTTTGTGGCGGGGGCCGCGATAAAGACAGTCTCGCCCTCCTTAATCGCAGGCGCGATGATGCGCCGGGCGGCGGGCGCTGGCCCAGTGCGATCCGCGAAATTGGCGGGCGCGGAAATTTTAAACGCGCTCGGCTTGGCGGAGCCGGTTATCGAGGCCGACCCTGACGCGACCCTAATCACCCGCCGCGACGGTGTGGTCTCATACGCAAACGACGCTTACTTCACTCTTGCCGCGGACGCCGGCGTTATGGGGGCGGCAGGCTTGCCGCCGCGCATCGACCGGCTATTTGCCCAACAGGGCACAGAGGCCACGAAAGTTTTTCGGTTGTGCCGCGCGGCGAAAAGCGGCGTCGCGGCGGAAGAAACCGTTTCTCAGCTGATGGGGGTAAGCGGCGGCGGTCGGCGACGACGCTTTGTGCTTAGTGTGGCGCCCATTGAAAGCGCGCCCGAATTCGTCGTCTGGCGCCTGAGAGAACTGCCTGAAGAAGAAGAGCAACAAGACATCCTCGCGTCAGCGTATGCGGATTTCCCGCGGCCCGTTTTCGCATTGGAACGCTCAGGGCAAATATTGTGGGCCAATGCGGCCATGCGCACGCGCCTCAATGCGGACCGAAATGGACTCCGTCGCCTGGAAGATGTGGCGCTTGGCGATACCGATGATTTAGCGCGCTCATTGTGGCGTGTTGATCAGACGCCGCAATCGGCCGTCTTTCGGCGCGCCAATCAAGAGCCGGTTGAAGCGCAACTAACGGCGTTTCGCCGCGGTGGTTTAGGCGAAGGCTTCGTTTGCGTTGACGCTGCGTTGGACGACGAAGAACCGGAAGTCGACAACGACGCGTTGTCCGGCGACATGAGTGAGTCGCCGTTTGGCGTCGCGGTGGTTGAAGGCGAAGTCAATCGCGATGGCCGCATCGTCGAGGCAAATAAAGCCTTTGCGGAAGTTTTTGGCGCTGCTGGAAAAAATACGCCGCTGGCAAAAGTGCTCCCGCCCGCCGCCCTTGAAGAACTCAGTACAGAGATTAAACGCAAATCCCGAGGCGGGCCGGCCCCAGTTGAGGCGACGCTCGGAACTGGCTCTCAAGCGCGCAGCTACGCCCTTTATCCGCGGCCCGTTCGGCGCAGGCGCGGCGCTTATGGCAGCCGACGGTTATTCCTCTATTCCGTAGACATCACCGACCGAAAGCGCATGGAAGTTGATGTCGCGCAAGATCAGAAATTGCGCGGGATCGGCGAGCTCGCCAGCAAGGTCGCGCATGATTTCAACAACTATCTGCAGGTCGTGTTGGGCCATTGCGAACGGTTGATGCTGAAGCACCCTGCCGGTGATCCCGCCTATGGCGATCTGGTGCAGATCCGTGAGAATGCGCAGCGCGCCGCCAATACGACAAAGCAGTTATTGGCCTTTTCGCGCAAACAAACGCTCACCCGCGAGGTCCTTTCAATCACCGAGATCTTGCGCGATTTCTCTCGATTCTTAACCCGCGCCATCGGCGAGAAGGTAACGCTGGAATTGGTCAATGGGCGCGGCTTGCCGCCCGTTAAAGTGGATCGATATCAGCTTGAGTCCGCAATTATGAATTTGGCCGTCAACGCGCGCGATGCAATGGGCGCTGATGGCGGCGCGTTTACCATCCGTACCCGGCTTATTACCGCCGAGGAGGCGCTTGGGCTAAGCGTGCCGGGACTAAAAGAACAAGACTATGTTCTGATTGAGGCTGCCGATACCGGCCCAGGCGTCCCGCCTGAAATCGTAGACAAGGTATTCGATCCGTTCTTTACAACCAAGGA
>JBCDBM010000193.1:0-6435 GCA_039183665.1 Pseudomonadota bacterium
CAGCTTCCGTCGGTTGATCGCCAAGCAAGAAACGCGATGTCGCCAGACGCTCTTCGAGCATGTCCAGTGTTTCGAAAAGCGGCATAACCGCTTCTTCATAAGCGTCTTGGGTGCTCGCGAAGCCAGATTTGTATACGCCGTTATTGACGGTGTGATAAATGCGATCGTTCAATGCATCGATGTCCTCGCGCAGCGGCGCCGGGTAATAGTCGCCAGGCTTGGCTCCTACGTCGTCAAAAGCGCTATTGAACATCCGAATGATCTCGGATGACTCGTTATTCACGATTGTATTCGTTTGTTTGTCCCAAAGGATCGGCACCGTGACGCGTCCGCTCATATTGGGTTCGGCTTTGAGATAAATTTCATAGGCGAAATTCGATCCGAAGAGTTTATCGCCAACAAGTCCGTCTTCATCTTTTTCAAATGTCCAGCCGTTTTCCATCATCACCCAATGGACAATAGAAACATCAATCATGTCTTCGAGGCCTTTTAGGGTGCGATAGATCAGTGTGCGATGCGCCCAAGGACAGGCATAGGAAATATAAAGATGGTAGCGGCCGGGCTCCGCTTTGAAACCGCCAACGCCGCTCGGTCCCGGTTCGCCATCCGGCGTTATCCAATTCCGAAAACTTGCATCGACCCGGACAAAGCGCCCTTTGGTCTTTTTCGTATCAATTGGTTGGTCTTGCCAAACGCCGTCCGCCAAAAAGCCCATCGCGCATCTCTCTTTTCATTCCATAGCGCGCTCGCCAAACGCTTCGCGCAATGGGACGTTACGGGATCTAGCGCAAATTGGGCAACCCAAGATCGGCGAACAGCTGCCAAGTTTCGCCTGACAAAAAAGGCCCAGCGCATTAACGGCGCCGGGCCTTTTCTCACTGGGTCGGGGTCTTGAGACTTAGGCGCGCGTCTTGAGGGCGTCGCGAATTTCTTCCAGGAGGACTTCCTGCCGCGGCGGTTCAGCGGGGGCCGCGGGGGCTTCTTCTTCCTTTTTCTTGAGGCTGTTGATCGCTTTGACGAGCATGAATACCGCCCAAGCAACAATCAGGAACGAAATCACGTTGTTGATGAACAAACCGATATTAATCGATACAGCTTCGGCGTCTTCAGTGGCCGCCTTTAGCGGGATGGTAATATCGGAAAAGTCGATGCCGCCCATCGCCAGCCCTATCGGCGGCATGATGACATCATTCACGAGCGATTTGACGATCGTGCCGAAGGCGCCGCCGATGATGATGCCGACCGCCATATCGACCACATTGCCTTTCACGGCAAATTCTTGGAATTCTTTTACCATGCCCATTGATCACTCTCCCGGCGCGAAAAAAGCGCTCTGTTCCCTCAGCCGCGTAAAGTGATTTGGTTCGACCGCCAAGCGGTCTTTCAGCGTCGCCCAAAGAGCCGTTCGATATCGGCTAGGTTGAGCTCAACATAGGTTGGGCGCCCATGATTGCATTGACCTGAATGGGGTGTCGCTTCCATCTGACGAAGAAGCGCGTTCATTTCTTCCACATTGAGCCGCCGTCCCGCGCGCACAGAACCATGGCACGCCATTGACGAGCACACGGCCTCCAGCCGCTCTTTGAGCGACAATGCGTCGCCAATCGCGGCCAAGTCATCGCACAAGGCTCTGACCAAACCACCGCTATCAACCTGGCCTAACATCGCCGGCGTTTCCCGCACCAATATCGCGGTATCCCCAAAGCGCTCCAAAACAAGGCCGAACTCGGCAAACTCTTCGAATCGCTTCGCGAGGCGCTCAACGTCCTCAGCATCAAGATCAATCACGTCGGGCAAAAGCAAGCGCTGACCCGTCGCGCCGCCGGCTTCAAGCGCCGCCTTCATCTTTTCGTAGACAAGGCGCTCATGAGCCGCGTGCTGATCGACAATGATCAGGCCATCTGCTGTCTGTGAAACGATATAAGTCTCATGCAACTGCGTCCGGGCGGCGCCCAGTGGGTATTCGTCGTCAGGCGCATTCCCTATTTCCGACGGCGCCTCTTGTTGCATGCGTGCGCTGGGCGCGTTGAGGTCTTGAAAGGTATCCTGGGTCTCGCGCATGCCGCCATGCGGCGATCCGTGTTGGGGCGCTGGCGCGAGTGGGGATAGCGCGGCGCGAAATGGATTTGCCGGGGCCGGCGTTTGCATTTTGCCAAGCGCGTAATGCGCCGTTGTGGTTGACGCCCGATGTCCCGCTTCGGCCAATGCGTGGCGCAAGCCGCTAACGATCAGTCCTCGGATAAGCCCAGCGTCGCGAAAGCGCACCTCAGTTTTTGCGGGGTGGACGTTCATATCAACCAGCGCTGGCGGGAGGTCTACGAACAGCGCCACCGCAGGATGGCGATCGCGCGCCAGAAAGTCCGCATAAGCGGCGCGCACGGCGCCGACCAAAACTTTGTCTCGGACGGGACGGCCATTCACAAACAAATATTGCTTGTCCGGCAGACCACGATTGAACGTCGGCAGGCCCGCAAAGCCCGTTAATCGCGCGTCTTCACGCGTCGCGTTTAACTCAAGCGCATTGTCGGAAAAGTCTTTGCCCATAATGGCGCCTAAACGTTGCAGCCGCCCGGACTGCGAATCTGGCTGCGCCGGCAGATTCAGCGTCTTCCGCCCCGAAGAGGTAAGCGTGAAGGCAATATGCGGCGCGGCCATCGCGAGCCGCCGCACGGCTTCGCCAATCGCGGCTGCTTCGGCTTGATCAGACTTCAAGAATTTTAGGCGCGCGGGCGTTGCAAAAAATAAGTCGCGGACTTCGATGCGCGCGCCATGGCCGCTAAAGGCGGCAGGCTCCGGCGGCGTTAGGGCGCCGCCCTCGACATTGAGGCGCCAGGCTTCGCCAGCGCCCGCCATGCGCGTCGTGATGGACAGTCGCGCGACGGCGCCGATCGAGGGTAATGCTTCGCCGCGAAAGCCCATCGTGGCGATGTTGGTAAGATCCACATCACCCTTGGCGTCTTGCCGGAGCTTGGATGTGGCGTGTCGCTCGATGGAGAGCAGCAGGTCGTCTTGGTTCATCCCCGTTCCGTCGTCGGTGACGAGGATGCGCGTTTTGCCCCCGCGTTCGATGTCAACGCTAATATGGCGCGCGCCGGCGTCGATCGCGTTTTCGACGAGTTCTTTAACGGCGGAAGCGGGTCGCTCGACAACCTCGCCAGCCGCGATCTGATTGATCGCGCCGGCTGGAAGCCGATGGATTTGTACGGCGTCAGCCGAGAGGGTTTTGTGTGCGTGATTCGCCATGCCCAATTATGGGCGTGCGGTGATCGGCGCGCAATTCGATCGGCTTTAAAAAACCCCTGGCAAAGACAGGCCGTCAGAGTCTTCTATGACGACTTCGCCGTCTTCGCCGATTACGGCGCGAATGCGTTTTTGACGATCAGCAAGCCACTCTTCCGCGTCTTCAACGCGCAATGGCGCCGCCGAGTCATCCACATCGTCGCCGTCAAAATTCCAAAAGATGAGCTGATTGGCGAAGCTGCCATCTTTCTCGCCCCGGGCGCCGTTTTCGGCGTTGAGAAGACCTCGAATATTGGCGTCTGCGTTCAGACCCCCCGCTTTGCGGATGAGGAATTGCTCACCGGCGCTTGGCGGCGCGGCGGTAGGATCACCCAGCAGCACCTGCCGAGCGCGCTCCGCCGGCGAGAGTTCTTGAGGCCGCGACTCGCCCGGTCGAGGCGGCCGCAACGCATAATCCGGCGGCACCACAAGCGGGGCTTTGGTTGCAATCGCGAACTCGTCGGGAGAGGATTTTCCGCCAAGGGCTCGGCCAACGCCGCAACCGCCAATTGCAACCGCAAGCGCAGCCGCAAGGCTCAATCGCGCTGCAAACTCAAACCTTTTCATGACTACTTTCCTCACTTCACTCGCCCGCACCCAACCATCGCGGACTATACGCAGTCTTCCCCTCGGGCGCCAACTGCGAACTACGTCCCCGCGCTCGGCTGCTTTTCGCGAGACAGCCAGGCGTCAAGCAGCAATAAGGCGACCCCAATATTGATGGACGCATCCGCGACATTGAAAACCCAGGGGAAGGACAGGCCGGAAAAGTCCAGGAAATCGACCACATAGCCATAGGCAACGCGGTCATAAAGGTTCCCCAATGCGCCGCCGATAATGAAGGCCGCGCCTGCCGCCGCGATCCTTCGGCGCATCGCGCCAAGCCAAATGATGAGCCCCACGGCGACGATCGTCGAGATTATCGACAAAATCACCCTGGAGCCTGCGCTGCCGGCCAGCATGCCGAAACTGGCGCCCGTGTTCTCCACATAGGTGAGGTCGAAAATCGATGAGATCTCTATGCGGCCGCCTGGTTGAAGGGGAAGCTCAATAACATACAGGATCCACAATTTGGTCATCTGATCGAGAACGAAAATCAATGCCGCGCCCAACAGACCAAAGAAAAAAAACCGGTTCGCTGTTGCTGTCTCGCTCCACGCCACGCTGCTCGATTTTAACTCGGCGATCGCTTTCTGGAAATTCATGAGGCGTTGTCCAAATGACCGACGGCGTCTGCGCATCGCCCGCAGAGATCGGGATAATCTGGCGTCGCACCCACGTCCGGTAGAATGCGCCAACAGCGCTCGCATTTTGCGCCCGGCGCTTTGTTTGGCGTGACGATGATGGGGGCGTCGCCTGCGGCGCGCAGCGTTTCGGTTGCTTTCACATCAAACGTCAATTGAGCGCCGGAGGTGATGAACAGCTCTGCCGCGTCCAAGCCTTCATACGCGTCGCGCATAGCGGCGTCACCCAACACTACAGACGGCGCCGCCTCTAAGCTCGCGCCAATGCGTTTTTCGCGGCGTTCCACTTCCAATGCGCCCGTCACAACGCGACGCACATCGCGAACGGTTTGCCATTTTGCTCCGAGGGCGTCGTTTCGCCAATGCGCCGGCGTATCGGGGAACTGCGTCAGATGGATTGAGCTATCGTCAGCCCCGCCGCGGGCGAGCCAAGCCTCCTCCATGGTGAAGACGCAAATCGGCGCCAACCAAGAGGTGAGCCGAGTGAAAATAAGATCCATTGCGGTGCGTGCAGCGCGTCGCTTCGAATTGTCCGACCGGTCGCAGTAGAGGCTGTCTTTGCGAATATCGAGATAAAACGCCGAGAGATCTTGGGACGCAAATTCCATCACCCGCCGCCAGACTGTTTTGAAATCAAAGTCGGCGTAGGCGGCTCGCACCTCCTCATCGAGTTCCACGAGGCGATGGAGCATATACCGCTCAAGTTCCGGCATCGCATCTTCGCTTAGTCGTTCGGCGTCATCGAAGTCGTCCAGCGCGCCAAGGAGATAGCGCAGGGTATTGCGCAGTTTACGATATGAATCGACGGCGGTCTCGATGATTTCCTTGCCGATACGAAGATCTTCCGTGTAATCGGCGCTGGCCATCCAGATACGAATAATTTCCGCCCCATACTGACCAATGATCTCGTCGGGCGCCATGCCGTTGCGCTGCGACTTGGACATCTTGCGGCCATTCTCGTCGACGACGAAACCGTTTGTAACGACATGGTTGTAGGGCGCGCGGCCGCGCGTGCCGCAGGATTCGAGCAAGGAAGATTGGAACCAGCCGCGATGCTGATCCGAGCCCTCGCAATAAACGTCCGCCGGCCAGGGAAGATCATCCCGCTCCTCCAGAACGAAGGCATGGGTCGAGCCGGAGTCAAACCACACGTCGAGGATGTCGGTAACCTGTTCATAGCGTTCGGGGTCATAGTCAGGACCCAGAAAATCTTCGATGGGCGTATCGAACCAGGCATCCGCGCCGCGCGTGTTAATTGCAGCAAGGATCCGCGCATCGACCGCATCGTCACGTAAAATCGTGCCAGTTTCGCGATCGACAAAAATGGTGAGCGGCACGCCCCAGGCGCGCTGCCGTGAGACAAGCCAGTCCGGCCTGTCCTCTACCATCGACCGCAAGCGGTTCCGTCCTTGCGGCGGCGTGAACTTGGTCTCGTCAATGGCTTTCAGTGCGTTAGCGCGCAACGTCTCGCCATTGGTGGTCGGCCGGTCGAGCGCAATGAACCACTGCGGCGTATTGCGGAAGATGACCGGCGCTTTAGAGCGCCAGGAATGCGGGTAGGAATGCTTGAGGCGGCCCCGCGCCAGCAGCGCGCCGTGGTCAATGAGCGCGTCAATGACCCTTTTGTTTGCGTCGCCGTCTTTGCCCTTTTTCTTGCCCTCAATAACGAGGACTTTCGCGCCTTCAAACCCTGGCGCATCCTTTGTGTAGGCGCCGAATTCATCGACCGTATAGGGAATATCTTTGCCTTCGAGCGCCGCGAGCGCGTCGCGCCACTCGGCAGCTTCCGGCGCCATCCAAGCGAAATAATCGTCTTGGCCATGGCCTGGCGCGGTGTGAACGAACCCCGTACCGGCTTCTTCTGTGACGTGGTCGCCCGCCAGCAAAGGCACGTCGAACGCATAACCGCCGC
>JBCDBM010000194.1:0-6416 GCA_039183665.1 Pseudomonadota bacterium
GCAGACTATGTGAACCCGTCTTGGGCTGCGAAATTGACGCCCACAGCCGAAATCGGCACCCATAAATTCTACAAATTTCCGAGCCGCCGCACCGTCGCTGCAGCGCCGTCGGGCACGTAACCTCTATTCCTGAAAATCCAGGCCAAGGTCCAAACACGGCGCCGAATGGGTGATCGCGCCCGATGAAATGACGTCGACGCCGGTCTCCGCAATGGCGCGCACGGTGTCTAGCGTGACATTGCCGGATGCCTCGAGCGTCGCGCGCCCGCCGTTTATCGCAACAGCGTCGCGCAAATCTCCTAAAGTCATATTGTCCAGCAGGATCACATCTGCGCCCGACGCGAGGGCTTCTTTGAGTTGGGCGAGGGTGTCGACTTCGATTTCTATCTTGGTCATGTGCCCGGCTTTGTCCTTGGCCGCGGCGAGCGCGTTGGCGACGCCGCCGGCTGCGGCCACGTGGTTGTCTTTAATCATCACCGCATCATAAAGGCCGAACCGGTGATTATGCCCGCCGCCGCACCGTACGGCGTATTTTTGTAAAGCGCGTAAACCCGGCGTCGTTTTCCGCGTGCACGTTATTTTGGCGGTGGTTCCCGCGACGGCGTCGACCAGCGCAGCGGTGGCGGTCGCGACGCCCGAAAGCGCGCCAAGAAAATTCAAGGCCACCCTTTCGGCCCCCAAGACGCCGCGCGTTGGCCCGGCAAGGGTGATGACGCTATCGCCGGGCGCGACTGCAGCACCGTCGTCTGCGCATATGGTGGTTTGAATTGACCCGTCGATCTGGTCGAAAGCCGACAACGCCGCATCGACGCCGGCAATAACGCCCGGCTTGCGGGCGGTGATCGTCGCGCGGCATGTGGCGTCAGTGAGGATCGTGGCGAGGGACGTTACGTCGCCCGCATCGCCAAGGTCTTCGGCGAGGGCGCGAGAGACGGCTTCATCGATCAAATGTTTGGGCGGTCGCGCAATGCTCATTGTCAATCCTCTTCCGTGAAGCGCGTCTCCAAACAGATCTCTGTATGACCAGGTTCTTCGTCAGTGTCAGGAAAATCGGTTCGGAAATGAGCGCCGCGAGACTCTTCGCGCGCCAATGCGCCTTGCGCAATGAGCTCCGCCGTCATCAGCGCGCTTTTTAATCCGCTCGTCATGTTCTCGGTCTCATTGAGCGCCGCAATGACTTCCAGGGCTACGATTAAGCTCGCTTCTGAGCGCAGCAACGCGCACCCGCTCGACATGGCGCGCCGAAGCGCCGACATTTCTTCGTTCGGCGCAGGGCGCGGGGCTAGCTCCATCCGATCTGCGGGGGCGTGCGCGTCTCTAACGGTTGGCGCGTTTTCATTATTGATCGCGTCTGCGATGCGGGCGCCGAAAACGACCGCCTCCAAAAGAGAATTAGACGCCAAACGGTTCGCGCCATGCACGCCGCTTGAGGCGACTTCGCCCACCGCCCACAATCCTTCTAGTGAGGAACGCCCGTTGGTGTCCGTATAAATGCCGCCCATATGGTAGTGGGCTGCTGGCGCGACCGGCATAGGCTGCGTGCGCGGGTCGAGCCCAGCCTTTTCGCAGGCGGCAAAGACAGTTGGGAAAGCACCAGGGAACGCGTCGCCCAGAGCTTGTGTTGCATCTAAAAAGGCGCCGTGTCCGGCTGCGATTTCCGCCTCAACCGCCCGGGCGACGATATCCCGGGGCGCTAGATCCGCCTCGGCGTGATAGTCGCTCATAAAGGCGCGCCCATCTTTATCGACGAGTTTTGCGCCTTCGCCGCGAAGCGCTTCGCTGGCGAGCGGCGCGGGGTCGACGCCAATATCAAGTGCGGTTGGATGAAACTGCACAAATTCTGGGTCGCGGATCACGGCGCCCGCGCGCGCTGCAAATCCAAGACCGTGGCCCTGTGCAGCTGTGGGGTTCGTGGTGACAGCGTAAAGTCCGCCCAACCCCCCGGTCGCCAGGATCGTTTGATGGGCACTCAGCTGTTCGCGCGATTGGCGAGATGAGTCATAAACGAGAGCGCCGCCCACAACGCCGTTATCATCGGTTAGGAGATCTTCGACGACGATGGGCTCGAGGATTGTAATGTGCTCCGCCGCGCGCGCCGCATTTCCCAGCGCTTCCATAATCGCCGCGCCCGCTTGATCGCCGCTCGCATGAACGATGCGATCTCGGCAATGGGCAGCTTCGCGTCCAAGGTTGGGTTGGCCGTCTGCATCAAGATCAAAGGCGACGCCTAGACGTTGAAGATCCGCCACGGCTTCTGCGCCGCCATCCACTAAGATACTTGCGGCTTCAGCGTCCACAAGGCCGGCGCCCGCTTGTACAGTGTCTGAGAAATGCAAATTTGGGGTATCGTCGGCGCCAATGGCGGCGGCCATCCCGCCTTGGGCCCAAGGGCTAGAGCCGCCTTTGCCCAGCGGCCTGGCGGTGACGATCGTGACCGGCCGCGGCGCGAGCTTTAGGGCCGCGTAAAGCCCCGCAACGCCCGCGCCGATAATAAGAATGTCTGCTTGATGCGCGCTCATCGGCGCTGCTTAGAAGCGATAATATCCATGCGCGCGCTCGATTAAATGCATGATTCAATAGCGTGCACTTCAGGGGCGAACGCATGGGCGTACATGCTTTGACGCGTGAGCGGCAGCGCTATCATCCGATCAATCGATGCGCGCGCGCGCGCGGCCAACTCTGGCTCGATCGTGACTTCATGCGTCATGGTCTCGAGCGAGCGCAAGATTCCGTCCAACGTGATCCGCTTCATATGCGGGCACAAATTACAGGGTCGCACGAAATTCACATTCGGATTTTCGCTCGCAACATTGTCCGACATGGAGCACTCCGTAATCAGAACAACATTGTTCGGTTGATGTTCTGAAACGTAGTTGCTCATGCCGCTCGTTGAGCCGGCGAAATCTGCTTCTGCAAGCACGTCTGGCGGGCATTCAGGGTGGGCGAGGACAACAACCCCAGGATTACCCTCGCGGATTTCGCGAATATCCTCAGCGGTGAAGCGTTCATGTACTTCGCACGCGCCCGCCCATGTGACGATTTTGACTTTGGTCATGGCTGCGACGTTACGGGCCAAATATTGGTCTGGGAGGAACAACACCGTGTCCGATCCCCACGCTTTCGCGGCGTGTTCGACAACCTCGACCGCGTTCGAAGACGTACAGCAAATATCCGTTTCAGCTTTCACATCGGCCGACGTATTCACATAAGACACCACCGGCGCGCCAGGATAGCGCTCTTTTAACAGACGCACATCGGCCCCCGTGATTGAGGCGGCCAGTGAACACCCGGCGCGCATATCGGGGATGAGGACTGTTTTCTCCGGACACAGAATTTTCGACGTTTCCGCCATAAAATGAACGCCGGCCTGAACAATGATATCGGCGTCTGAGGCGGCCGCTTCTTTGGCCAATTGCAGCGAGTCGCCGGCAAAATCGCCGACGCAGCTATAGATCTCTGGCGTCATATAGTTGTGCGCAAGAATGACCGCGTTTTTTTCTTTCTTAAGGTCGTTGATCGCCGCGATAAACGGCGCTTTTTGCCCCCATTCAAATGGGGGAATGAACGTTTCAACGCGGGGGTATAAGTGATCCGTTTTCGCTTTCACTGCCGGCGTGTAGGGCAGGTGTACGGTCTCGTGTTCGTGTCCAAAAGCAGGCATGGGCGCCTCCCGGGTCTTTCGATCACCCCATTAACGCGCGGCAGATCGGTCGCTTCATCAATTATGCTCAACTAGAGCATATATAGGGTATAAAAAAGCCGCCCGCAATGGGCGAAGCCGGGAAAGTACAGGAAAGTCGGGGAGGGTCAACCCGATTCTGCAGGCGGCGCAATACCCCGATAGCGCCTTGTTTAGCCCCGTTACCGTGGCGGCGCTCATTACAGATAATGATCGATATCGGTTCGATAAATTTGGGCGATGATATCGCGGCGTTTGTGGGTCAAGAACGCGACCGCGCTCGGCCACGCACCGCCAGGCCTCGCTTCTTCGCGGCTAAACTTGATTTTGCCCACATCGTCGTCGTAGCCGGCCTGTCCTGCTTTTCGACCATGTTCAAGCTGCTCGATCCACGGGACTTTTCGGAAATCCGTTCGCGGCAAACTGGCCGTCTCCTCAAAGGCGTTGAGCCGGGACAGCAAGTTCTCCTCGCTCACATTGACGGTGAATGTGGGCGGGCGCTGCGCCTCGATAGGATGGCGTTGTTGCGCGATATGCGGGTTGGCCTTTTCTATGTCGATCGTCGCGAGATACGCCAGGAATTCATCAAACGTGCACCCGGTTTTCTTGGTTACAGGCCGGCCTAAAAACGCCGATAGGCGCCGATTTTCAAATCCGTCTCGCAACGCGTGACGATAGCTGCTCACCGCGCGCTGATACGGGTCGCGAATAATTCGTAAAATATGGAAGTCGCTTATATCGGTACGCAGAGCATTCCGATGGTACGCAGACGGGTAGTGTACGCGGATACGGTAGAGATGGGGGAAGTTGTCGAATGCGCGCGCCTTATCAGCGACGCCAATGACTTGAAAGAACCATATCATCGCCGTTGAGCAGGCGGATTTCGGCGACCACACCATGACGAATTTTTGCTCTGTGGCGATAACGGGCGGCGATTCACATAATAACAACCGGCGCGTTTCATGCGCCCGAGAAAACGGCGCAAGCGTTTTAGCGGAAAGTTGTTCGCGAACCCTGATCGCTTTCACGCGATCCCATTGGGTCAGTCTTTTCCACTGCCGCTTAACTGCGCCGTGCTCGAAGCCTATAAATTTCGTTGCTCTCGACATGTGGGGCTGTTCCGCGATCATCGGGTCGGTAAAAAAACTGCACTTAGATGCGGTGCAGCCCGCGCATTCTGGGGATGGCAAGACCGGAAGCCGCCCGTGCGCGCACGCCGGTGCGATCCACCTGAAAAAGCGCCGCTGGCCGGCCGCTCGTCTGTTGGGTCGTTTCGCCTGTGGGCTCAACAAAACCCGACTTCTCAACGCTGCGCCGAAAATTCTGTTTGTGAAATTCAAACCCAACAATGGCTTCCACCGTGTGCTGCAAGTCCAGCAAGGTGAATTTAGGGCGCGTCATTTCGAACAGGATTGGGCGATATTTGAGTTTACCTCGCAGCCGCCCAATGGCGGTAGCCAGGATGCGACGATGGTCTGAAATCATCGTATCACCCATCTCTCGTCCCGCAGGCTTTCGGCCTCGGGGCGGCGCCAACCCCGCTGTTGCACGATCGCGCCACGCCTCAAAAACAAGACCCGCTTCGTAAATAAGTTCATAGCGATCAATCGTGCGCTCTTCTTCCCAGCCAAGACCGTCAAGGCCGAACGCTAAATTCACCCGCGCGCGTCTAGCCGAAACGTGCGCTTGGTCGTCTGCGCGCTCAACCCAGCTCTCAAGCTCCCCAAGGATGCGCGCGCGCAAAATTTCAGGCTCGCCCTGGCGCCAATCTTCCCACGGAAAATACTGATACCAGCTTCGCCAAGACGCATCTTGCGCGCGCATATCTCCGGGCGCCGGCGCAAGCGCGAGATAGCCAACCGATACGACGCGTTCGTCATGGGCCCCGCCGTCTAGGGCCGCCGCCGGCGCCTCGCGTCCTTTGTCGCCGAATGTGTATAGTTGTTCGATATACCCGAGCTGAACTTTGGTTTGCCGCTCCACCCATTCGCGCATGCCGATTTCAAAAGTGCGGTGACGTTCGGGGTCAAACGGACCGTATGGCAATCCCAAATCGCCCGACGGCGAGCGGACGCTCAAGACTTTTGGCGTTTCGTCCTCAATGGCGGCGAGCACCGCGTTAAGCGCGATCGCGACATTGGCGACGCTTGCGGCGATTGGTTGTTGGCGCGGCGCGGTCATCGCCTCACCCTATGCCCCATTAAGCAGCGATGGGCAAAGTCACGATCGGCGTATCCACCGCGCCGCAACAGGGCTCCATATCTAGGATTGCTTCGACCATGCGGTCGTTTCGCTCGAGCAAGGCGTCGGCTTCAGAAACGAGAAGCAGGTTTGGATCGGCGTGGGGCGCGGCGCGGCGCAACCGTTCGGCAATTTCTGTTTCGGAGCGATCGTTGTCGATTGCGCACATCATAATGTAAGCAATCGCCATGGATCTTGCGACGCCAAGCTCACAGTGAATGAGGAGTGGTGCGCGGGGTTTGTCTTGCGCCGCCCAGTGTTTGGCGAATTTGACCGCTTTTTCGCAACGGGACTCATGCTTGCCCGCCTCGGACGCGCTGCAGTCCCCAAAGAGTTTCAACCGGTTTTCTTCGGGTGTTTCATCAATGGCAGAGGGCAACGCGATGTCGTGATCGAGCACGGAAATGATGTGCGACGGTTTATACTCGCGCATCGCTTTTTCGGCGTGTTCTAGCGGGCTGACAATAATCATGGGCCTAACGCTGCTTCCTGACAC
>JBCDBM010000195.1:0-6327 GCA_039183665.1 Pseudomonadota bacterium
ATCAGTAGGTCGAAGGTTCGAACCCTTCTGGGCTCACCAATAAAATCAACGGGTTAGGGCAGGTCGGCCGAGCCAGGCTGTTCCGCTCTCTGCCAAATACCTACCAAAGCGACGAAATTTGCTGAACGGCTCGCGGCGCGTCGCACCGATGTCGAAAAGACGCAGTGGCCATCCGCGGGCATAGAAGGTTTTTGGCGCCGCCGGTCTGTAGACCGCCGGGCCAACGAACGGAGAGTGGTTCAAGCTTTCTCGTACGGACGTCAGGGCCTTTAAGCGGCGAAAGTTGCAATAGGTGGACTGAAAGCTGCTCATTCCCAGGATGTTGGTCGGTTAACTGCCGTTGCAACGAGACAGAACGTCAGTTGTGGATGATTTGGATGAGCCGAACGGCCCGACCATAATCCCACGAGGCGCCGACAAAACCCCGACTTCAATTGTCCGTTCTGACCAAGACGAACGCCGACGCGCCGCTCGCCGTGGATGCACTGCCCCTATGGACGGTGCCCAGCACACATCGGTGTTTTACTTTCAACAAGCTATTCTTTCATTCAAAGGTAGTTGAGTTTAACACGGCCGTGTTAGCCATATGGGCACTACCTATCGAAAGTTCCACGCTGGTCAGGAAAAAGGCCCAACCCGAGCAGAAGCTGAATTCACGGACTGCAGTTTCCAATTCGAATACGGACGCATTCGGGTAAACTGCGGCTTACGAACTGAGAGTCACGCCGTCGTATCGGCCTTTATGTCTATGACGAGGAACAGGGCACGTTACTAAACAGGAAGAGGCATAACATGCGAAAAAAACAATACACCCTCCTGATAATTTTCATTGCGGCATGGGTACCCATTCGCGCTGCTGCGCTTCAAACGTTAGCTGTCGGGACGTGGGACATACGAAAGAGCAATGACGATTTTCCCATCGCCCCATCGATCGATTGCAAAGGCGAGCGCCAAAATCTTGAGTACAGAGCATGTATAGCATCTAGAGCAATAATATTCGACTGTAGAAGTCGCGTTCTAGGTGGTCAAAAGGCGAATTCATGTAACATCGCCGGTAACGTTTACTACGATGGTCTAACTGTTCCAGTAAATTATAAGTTTGCTGCATTCTACTACCGATTAGGTTGTATTAATGACGTTCGCGAAAGCTGCGAGAAAATGGGCATGATGCATCAGGTGGGGCAAGGCGTCCCTATCGATAAGCGTCTATCCGCAACTTATTTCGGCATAGCCTGCAATCAAGGGAGCGCAACGTCTTGCCAGCCTGCGGCAGCGACGTTTCGAGCCGCTTGCAACGAGGGGGCTGGATGGGGATGTACAGGACTAGCAAAAATTCACCCGAAAGAGGCGCCCGGACAGTCGTTCGACAGTAGGAAACTTTTTGATTACCAAAACAAAGGTTGTGATTACGGCGACGCAGTTGGATGCTTGGATTTGGCGTATAACAATTATCGCGGCAATAATATGGCTCGTAACATTCCAAAGGCTGTCGAATTGTATATTAAATCGTGTAATTTAGGTCTCCCGGACGCATGCTTTGCACTGGCGACTCTTTACCAGAACGGCCGAGACGTCGGTAAGGACGAAAAACGAGCGGCGACGCTTCTTCGTGGAGCTTGCGATGGTGGCGACATGCGCGCCTGCGCGTCTCTCGGGGAGATGTATAGGCGAGGTGACGGCGTGGATCTTGATATCAATAAGGCCGTCGTGCTTTTTCGCAAGGCATGCGAGGAGAAAGACGCTGGTGCATGTAGCAGCTTGGCATACCGCTATTTGAAGGGCGAAGGCGTGCAAGCTGACTATGAAAAGGCTGTGTCTCTGTTTCGGCTCGCCTGCCGCCAAGGAAACATACTAGCGTGTCAGGAACTTCGTGATATGGGCGTATCTTTAGAACCATAGTTGGCCCTATTTTATTAATGAAGAGCTTTGCGTCACCGCCACGCTACGAGCGCTGAGCATGCACCTCGGCAGACAACGCGTTGGTCTGGAATATGCGGCGCCGAAGCGCCGTCCCTTTTGGGCCGACGATAGCCTTCGCGACGCCGCCAATCGCAAGAGACGCCTCTAGCGACCGTGCTGTCGGTTTCTCTTCGGTCACTTGACGAGATCTTTTCCTGGACGCCCAGTTCTTTCGACGGTCGTGGCTGCTTTTGACGGGCGCGGATCATACCGCGTTACGGGATACCCAATTGTACGCAAACGTCGTCGGGGGCCGGTCGCCGCGCGGCGCCTGCAAATGAGGGCGATGGCTCAGGGACGTCGCGGAACGCGAATGGGACGGCTTTCGCATCCGATATTTTTGCACGCCGGATTTTCTTCACTTGTGATGATGGTAAAACGCGAAACCATGATGCACCCTTCGCCTAAACGATTTTGGGGGACTTTGATCTATGTTGATTGTACGCAGTGCAGTCCTGCAGGCGGCGCCGGCGGGGCTGTTCTTTGTCGCCGCCTGTTCCGGCGGCCCGGTCGCGACGCTTTTCACTGGCGAACCGAAAGGGTCGCAACAGGATACGGCTTTCTCGATTGAAACTCCGGCGCTGACCCCCTTCCAATGGTCGATTGCAAATGGCGGGCGGTCGTTGTTCGCCGAGGTCGACGGCGCGATTTACTTTGGACGTCGAACGAACGACGCGATTTTGGAATCCCTCCCGCCGCAGGCGAACGTCGCCCTCCCGGCGTTGGGGGACGCGACGCGTCGGATCGCGCTGACCAAGACTTTCGCCCCGGCGGAGATCGATCCGGCGCTCTGGCGCGTCCAAGCGCAAAGCGACGGTCGATGGGGGGCGCGAACGGCGTTCGAATATCGTGACGGCGGTTTCGTGCTGCCCAATGAGGTTATCGGCGAAGATGCCTTCGCGCGCATTCGCTTCGTGCCGATCGAACCGACACGATAGGCGGGGAACGGAAGATATAATGAAACGTATACGGAAAATGTCCAAGCGCGTCGTCGCCGTCCTGGGATCAGCGGCCGTCGCCGTCATCGCGTGCGGGCACGCAGCGCCCATCGATCTGGAGAACGTGAAGGTCAAAGCGAAAGACTGGGTGGCGATTACCGGAGAATTCCGCACGCCGCCGGCCCTTGAAAAGGCGCCGGAGAAGATCGTTGGCGGGCGAGACTTCATCAAGATCGCGGCGTTGCCGGCGCAAGACCCCAACCGCGCGTTGAGCGCGAAAGTCGGCCAAGTTCTCCTTGTGCAAAAGGACAGCGTTTTTGCCCATTGTTCAGGTAGCCTTGTCGGCCGTGCATTATTTTTAACAAATCACCACTGCATCTATGATGACAGTGACGGTCGTTATTTGGAGCCAGCCTCGCTCGCGGTCGCGATGGAGCGGTTGAACGATCGTAGCGCGATCACCGAAGGCTCGGTCGCGGTCGGCGTCGCTCATCTTGCCTATGACGCGCGTCTGGACTTCGCGCTGATCCAGTTGAGCGTCCCGCTCGGCGATCGATACGGCTGGTTGGAGCTGGAGCGGGATCGGACAAAGATAAACAGCGTCTCCGCCGTGAAGATTATTCAGCACCCGGCAGGGCGTACGAAAGAAATCGTCACAAAGAACACCGGCGTGGTGAAGCGCGCGGCCCCATGGCTTCATTATCTCGCCGATACGGAAGGCGGGTCTTCCGGTTCGCCGGTATTTGCGTTGACGGGTGAGCGCGTCATCGCGCTTCACCGAAGCGGCGTCACGCAAGATGGTCGCGCCGTTTACAATGAGGGCGTTTACATCGATGAAATCGCCAGCCGTATCGAGAAGCATATTTGCGCTGATCGCGGCGGGGCGGCCCCTGGCCAATGTGCTTCCGGTGCAGGGGCAATTGCGGCGGCGAAGGCCGCCGACCCGTCGGCGGCTCAACCGGCGATCGCTGACGAGGACGATGGCGGTTGGATTGCGCTCACCGGTGAGAAGAAGCGCGACGACAATTGAATTAGGCAATGTGGGAGGGGGCCAGGCGGCGACGGCGCAAGCATGATCGACGGCATAGCCGACGCGCGGGCGGTCCTATGCCCTATCGCCGAGTTGACCGGCTCTCTTTTGTTGCGGTTCACCCTCGCCCCGGCGCGGCTAGCCGGGTTTGCCGACTGTTCGGAGGGGCGGCGCTAACCGCTTACACAACAACACGCCAATATAATCTCATTGCGGATCTATAGGCCCGCCCGCGACCTTTGGGCCGTTGTGGTCGCGTCATCGATCGGCATATCCGATTGCTCGTTATTTAAGACCCGGTCGATTCGGCCCGTCCGCGACCGAGCGCCCTGCGTAATTCTGAAAAATCTTCAAGATCGGTACTCGAACGCGCCGAATGGCAAGGCGTTCTTCAAAGGAACGGACGAGATAAGAGCGCTTCTCGTCAAGGCGTCGCCAAGGCGCGTCTGAATATTATAGTAATCTCTTTACTGACGAAAAAGGGCGGAAGTCTACGAATGGAAATTATCGGTAACTAGCAGGCTAACACGCTCAATGGGACGAACGGCGCCGGCGAGATCGAAGGGCGGGGCGGGAACGACCTGCTTAGCGGCTTCGGCGGCAATGATGAACTTGAAACCGGCGGCGGACGCGACACGCTAGACGGCGGCGTCGAGGCGAATACCTATATCTACGGCGAAGGACGGGTCACGATCGACGGCTTTACCGCGCAGGTCGAGATCGTTCTAGTCGCGGCGCTCGGCGTCGACAGTTTAAGCGATCTTCTCGCCGTCGCCGAGGCCGGTGAAGATGGAGAGAGCGCGTTAGTCGGTTTCGGCGGCGGTGATACGCTGCTGCTGTAAGACGTTTTGTTCGGCACTCTTTCCGTAACCGACTTTATTTTCTGCTGAGGTCGCTCGCGGCGTTATCGCCCGGGAGTGTGACGGGCAGCCAGGAGGAATCTGGCGGTATGCGACGGGTCTAGGAGGTCCGAATTCCTGCCTACGTCAACCGCCGCCGACCTCCTGTCGCGACAGCGGGAAGTAAAACCTCTTTGTGACGCCTGGATCATAGGCCCATAAATCAGACTCCGACGTTCTGCATACGGTGATTGCCCGCGGCTCCGACAGAAGAGCGATATGGTTGTGAAGCGTCGATACGATCGTTCTGACGTTGAGCGGCGGGTGATCAAGCCGTTGGCGCCGAAAAAGCCATGCAGGGTCCCGCGCATTGACGACCGCCGGGTGCTGAGCGGCATTTTGGGGCGCTTGGGGTGGGCGCACCGTAGGCGGATATTCCCGGCACGCCGTGGCCCGCACGAGCCGACGCCTTCGATTGCGGCCACGCCGTCCGGCGAGAAGCAGTCAATGACCAAGAACGTACCGCTAACGATTATGACGCCGCGTGTCGAACCGACTGAAAGTCCGCCCACCTCATGAATCCTTCGCGGTTCAATGTCGCCCTTGCGAATGCCGGGAATTGCCCTCTAAGTCTGAAAACGGGCGACAAGGCGAACGTCAGCAGGTCAGCGATAATCGATTAGTTGTCCCGCAAGTCCATCTGATCGATGGCGTCTTCAACCCGTACCGTGTGAGACCACCCCATCGTCACCATCACGCGTTCGCCGCGGGCCGTAGTCTCTCGGATAATGTTGAGAAGATTTTGGTCGCGAATGTCGTTCCCATATTCGAACATGTCTTGCAGGAAACCCGGGCCGCCATAGACGCCTGAAAGCTTGCGCCAGTCATGCTGCGACCCAATAGTCTTAGACCACGCCGTCTGAAAATCTTGTACGTCGCTTATGACGCCGTTGATTCCCGGCCGGCGGCCTCGGTCATCAATAATAGCCGCCATTTGTCGCTCGGCTTGATCAAGCGTCTCGGCGCCGCCGAACGGCCGCATAAGGAGATAAATCGCCACTTGTTCGCTCGTGAACTTCTCGTTGAGAAGCGCGGCTTCTTCCTCTCTCGAGAGTTCCCATGAGTAAGTTGGCAGGCCCTGTTGCTTCGCCAATTCAATTAGTCGCCCCGACTCTCCGTAGGTTTCGATCGGGTCCATGAAAAACGGGAGCAACACGCTTGTCCGTCCCTCCACGAAGACCATAGAAGGTCCAAATTCATCGAACGCCTTCTCTAACGCCGTAAACTGAGGATGAGCCGGATCGTATGAATGTGTGGCGCCGAATAGAAGCGCTGCGCCCTCGGCAATGTCGGCTTGCTTGATAACGGGGGGCCGAATGTCTGAAGCAATTTTCTCATAGACCTCCCAATCCATCAAATCGAAGGTTTCGTCGGGGCCTTCGACCTCGTAGCGGTTCGTTGGGTACCACGCTGTCGCTGCGAGGATTAGAACCAAGCAGGTCGCCAACCCAAAAATCGACAAAACCGCTTTTCTCATCCCCGCTCCTTAGCTCTTGGCGAA
>JBCDBM010000196.1:0-6291 GCA_039183665.1 Pseudomonadota bacterium
ATCCTGATCGAAGGCCCCATGGCGCTGTCGGCGATTATTAGGCTGGTGGAAGGGCTCGGCGCTTGATCCCGGTTCCGTCGAACACGCGGGTATGGCTGGGTTGAACGTATACGTTCAACGGCGAGACAGACATGCGGCGCGGCTTCAATACGCTTGGCGCCCAGGCAGAGAAGGTCCTGGCGAAAGATCCATACTCCGGGCATTTGTTCGTGTTCCGGGGCCGTCGCGGCGATCTCCTCAAAATCATCTGGTGGGACGCGCAAGGAGCCTGGGTTCAGCGCTATTCACGCTTCACTCTCGAAGCGGCTTGAGAAAGGTCGGTTTGTCTGGCCCGCCGCCAAGGAGGGAAAGATCAGCATCACGCCGGCGCAGCTATCCATGCTGCTGGAAGGCATAGACTGGCGCATGCCGCAGAAGACGTCGCGTCCGCTGAAGGTGGGATAAATTCCCCCTGCTGTTTGGCTCCGGGATTCCTTGGGCAAGCGAAACACCGTACAAGAACAATATGTTGAAGGACTATGACGCAACGCCTTATGACACGGCAGAACTGAAGGCGGCGAACAAGCTTCTCACCGATGAGGTCAAAGCCCTGCCACTCAAAGTGGCGCAACTTCGGCACCAGCTCCATGGCCACAGTCGGCATCGCTTCGGATCAAAATCTGAAAGCGCTGATCAGCTCAACCTAACGTTCGAGGAAGATGAGCAGATTGCCGAAGCGGCGGCTCACGGCGTCTTGCTCGCACGTGGGTGAAGACGCCAAGTCGCCTTAGCCGTCACGCGCCTCGGGTTTCGCGGTAATCGCAGTCGTGAACATCGCGTGCATCAGCAGGTACGACGAAGGCTCACTTGTGACAACCGATTGCAGGAACCACCGCGAAACTCAGGGTGCCGCCGTTTATCAAAAGCTAAACCGTGCTTCAACGCCCCAAAGCCTTGGTTCGTTCACAGTGAACTGTGGATTTCCGGTTTCTTGCACAACGCCCGTGCTGCGTGGAACATTAAGCACGTTGCGGCCAAGCACCGCCCGGTCGTCAAGGAGATTGTCGACAAATAAGGCGAGACTAAAGTTGCCAAAGTCGTACCCTACTCTGCCGTTGACCAAAAGTTGCTCATCACCGCGGTTTTCCTCCAAATTCAGGATATCTGAGAATTGCGCTGTGGAATAGCTGACATTGGCATTCGCAAATAAACTCCTATCCTGATAGGTCACGCCCGCCGATGCATTGAATCGCGGCGCATTGTTAAATTCGTTCCCATCGAGATTTGCGAACTGTGGATCGGCCGGGTTCTCCGGGGTACCACTCTCATCAACTGCGAACGGAAATTCAGAAAACTCCGTCCACAACAGGCCCATATTGGCAAACACCGAAAGCCTATCCGTCACATCGGCCTCGGCCGAAAATTCCGCCCCGAGAAGCTGGGATTCTCCAGCATTGGCAATGAAGCGTTCGATCAAGTTACCCCCTATCCCTGGCAAATTGACCTGTTGATCTGTCCAATCCGAATAGAAGATATTTGCGTTGACGGTAAGTCCAGCGTCCGGCCATTCGCTACGAAACGCGAGCTCGTAATTGGTGAGAAATTCAGGATCAAACTGACCGATGAATGCTTCGCCATTTACAGATGTAAGAAACACGCCGCCCGCACGATAGCCCTTAGAAACGCCGAAAGAGATGGATCTATAATCGTCGACCTCATAAATAATGGTCCCACGCGGCAGGAACGCCTCAAAGTCTGAGCTTAAATCGCCTCCAGGTGTGAATAGATTAACAAGAGCTTCTGTACACAGCTCGCCGCCTATGTTTGGGAACAACGGATTGATAATACAATCGGGTGGATCCGCAGTGAGTGCAAATCTTATTGGTGGAGTTGTAAAGCTTTCCCAGTCATAACGCGCACCGAGATTGATTTTGAGCTTATTCGTCAATTCAAACGTCACATCTCCGAACACGGCGTAGTTCTCAGTAGAACTATTGACGATGGCCCCGCCACTCAACCGCGTATCGGCGGGCACCAACGGAATCGGTGAGGGAAAATCTTGCACCCTCGTCGTAACCAACGAGCTATCGAAAAAATAACCTCCGATCCAACCCGTTATACGGTCATATTCAAAATTGGCTCGCAATTCAGCCGTGTACGTTTCAAAGACATTGCTGTTTAGGCCGCCAATACCCAAATCTTGGTTGCTATCACCTTCCTCATAGGTGCCAAGAACCTTGACGCTCCAATGATCAGTTATCCCATAGTCGAGATCGGCAATGAATCGCGTCGTTTGGATATTAAAGAAATTAGTAAGGCCAGCAAAGCTCTCATTCCCGAAAGGATTGAAATCACCGAAGGTGGGATCGCTGATAGGGACAGGGGCGGCGACCACATTGACATCTCCGCTGTCCGTTTCTGTATATTCGGCGGTGAGCTCTAGCCTGAGACGATCAAGCACCTTCGGTTCAAAGAGTAACTTACCGCGCAGCGTCAACCCCTCTTGGAACCGTGTGTCCATACCATTGATCTGGTTGGTAACCTCAAAGTCGACTTCCCGATAATCAGCTGAAAGACGAAATGCCAACTGATCAGCAATGATTGGCCCGGTCACAGCGCCGGAGTACTGGCGCGAGTTCTCATTGCCAACCAGGACACGGGCCTTGACGCCGAATTCATACTCGGGATCGGCGCTCTGTATGACAATGGCCCCCGCCAAAGCATTGCGACCTTGAACAGTGGATTGAGGTCCGCGCAGCGCCTCAACCTGCTCAACATCCCACAGATTTAAAGCGCCCTGATTTGCACCGAAGGAACTGGGTGCGCCATCAACGTAAATATTGCCTGTGACGCCATTGCCGCCACCGCCGACGCCACCAAAGCTGATGCCGCGGATCGAAATGTCGTTCAGATTGCCGCCGCCGAATGAGAGATTGGGAGCGCGCAGGATGACGTCTTCCAAATTGAATAGCGCACGTTCTTCGGCTTGTTCGCCGGTTACGACCGTGACGGAGGTTTGCGTGTCTTGAAGGCTCAGGCCCCGCTTCGTACCCGTTACAATGATCGTGTCATCGACGCGCCGCTGTTCCACCTCTCGCGCCGGAGTTGAGACCGGTTCCCTGTCTGAAATCAGAAACGAGTTATTCTCGCGCGAAATAGCCCGAAGACCTGTGCCCTCCAAAAGCTGTTCGAGCGCCTGCTCCACCGTGAGCGAACCAGCGATTTCTCTTGCTGTTTTGCCCCGGACGAGACGGTCGGGCGCGATAATGTTGACCCCAAACCGTTGCCCCAATTCAATGAGCGCATCCCCCAAAGGCCCCCCGTTAATTTCAATTTGCTGCACACTGACGTTAGCGTTTTCCTGCGCCACCGCAGGCAGCAAGCCAAGCACGAGCGATGAGCCCATGCTCAACACCATTGCTTTAAGTCCCAGTCTTGGAATTCCCTCGCCCACGAAAATACCCCTCTGAAGCCAGATGCGACTACCAATCAGTCGCTTTCTCGCCCCTATGACTCGCGAACGTGCGGAAAGATTACCTAAATCTTAAAATAAATTTCGCGGCCTTAGCGCCCGACAGGAAAGGCCATTGATTTTATTGATTTTTTTAACGCCGCCTGATTACGATTTGCCCCTCGGAAGCGGTGTCGACTTTCACGGGGAACATGTCCGGGATGAGCTCCAGCATCGTATCGATGTCTCTGCCGTCGAAGGTCACCGTGACGGATAAGTCGTCAAATGCTTTGACCTCTTCGGACAGTGTAATTCGCCGTTCGCTGTAGCGGTTTGCATCAGCAATCAATTCATTAAGCGTCGCCCCGACATAGGTAAGCCTATCCTCTTTCCAGGCTGCAAAACTATCTTCCGGTAGGGCGGAAATGGGCGAGAGGCCGCGCGTCTGCGTCGCGGCGATCTGTTCGCCCGCCGCAACGATTTTCCTCGCCATCATCGAAACTGGCGTGTCGTTGACGAACAGAGGGTGTGAAACCTCCACGTCGCCTTCGGATACAGCGAGCCGCATTACCCCGCCATTATGGCGGACCTCAAAGATCGTACCGAGCGCGGTCGCGGTTAAATCGCCGGCCTCTACAGAGAGCGGCCTGTCCGCATCCGGCGCCACGTCGAACAATGCAGCGCCCCGCTCAAGAGAAAGTCGCCGACGGCGAGGCGACATAGACACGGAAAGCTCGCTTGCCGCGCCGAGAGTAACCTCAGAGCCATCGGCAAGCGTTATTGTTCGTGTTTCCCCCCGGTCAGTTTCATATGTGGCTATCGCAGTTGGGGCCGACGTTTCCGTCGGTTCACGAACTACAGGACGATCCACAATGATAAATACAATGGACGCTGTAATTGCGATAGACGCCGCCAACGCGCCAAAACGCGAACGCCATCCAAATCGCGCCAATGACGACTGCGAGTTTTCTTCTTCCGCCGGACCAGTTTTCGACGTCGGGTAGATATCGGCGTCAATTTCTTGCTGCTCCAGCGTTCCTAACGCTTCAAATACCGAAATCGCCCGATCATAAGCGTCTGCATGCAGAGGATCGGCATTGCGCCATGCATGAAAATCTGCGAGTTCGTCCGAACTTGGATTACCCGAAGCAATCAGTACGCGCCACTCAAATGCAGTTTGGCTGACATCATCGGCAATGCAACCGTCTTTACCGTTTACCATTGCTATTCTCCGGCCCCTGTTTGAGGGCTGCATCAATATCAGCGGCAGCACGTGCAATGTGCTTAACCGCACCGGCGCGGGTAATACCGAGCCGCCGCGCAACGGCGGCGACATTCAGGCCCTCAACCCGATTCCACAACAGCGCCTGCCGACGCCGCTCCGGCATTTTTCGGAGGACAGCGTTGATCGCGCTCAGCTGTTCTTTCACCTCTAAGACTCGTTCAGGGGAAAAATCATTACCTCGCACCGCGAAGAAAAGTTGCTCCACTTCGTATTCATATTTTGACCGTGTCGCGGCGTTCCGCCGCTCGGTCAGCACTAAATTTCGAGCTGTTCGCCACAAAAAGGCTTTGAGATTATTGACCGCCGACAGGTGTTCCTGACTTGCTAGTCTTGCAAACGCCTGCTGGGTAATGTCTTCGGGCTCCGGCGGACCGTCCCCGTACATCTTCCTCAAGTAAGACGTTAGCTCATCAGCGTTTTCGGCGTATAGAGCCGAAACCAAATGCTCCGCCTTACCAGCCTCCGATTGCGCAGGCTCAGATCGCGCCGGTTCTTGGCGGACATCACTGGGCGTGCAGGTATCAGGAGGCCCTTTACTCATTCGCTCGTGCGCCCTACCGCCAAGTCTTAGGCCCAAAAAGCGTCGGATCTTAGGGTATAAGCGCGCGTCAATCCAGCCTCGCTGGTCAACCGCATCTCCGCGCCGGCGGCGTCAGATGACGGCATGTCATAGTCCGTATACGCTACTATGGATGCGTCGGCGATTCCAACGGGGCGGCTTCCAATCGGCTCGCTTCGCGTAGACACCATCGAACCACCGTTGCGGCTGCTCATGGCGTCTTGCTCGCACGTGGGTGAAGACGCCAAGTCGCCTTAGCCGTCACAAGCCAGAAGTTTCGAGGTAATCGCAGAAGTGAACATCGCATGCATCAGCAGGTACGACGAAGGCTCACTTGTGACAACCGATTGCAGGAACCATCGCGAAATTGAGAGGTGTGACAGCGTTGTGTTTCGAGATCGAGTTAGAAACTTGCGCGCAGCTCCACGCCCCACAGGCGGGGGTCGTTGGTGCTAAACTCTGGCGCAGTGCTTGGCTGAGGAAGGCCTGTGCCCGTGTTCACATTTGCCACGCTCGGGGCCAAAAAGCGGTCATCGAACAGGTTATTGGCGTAGACTGAGATTTCCACCGTTTCATAGCGATATCCAAGCCGCGCATTGACGAGCGTTAAGGACTCAGCTTGCTCAATCGGAAGATTGTCGACCCCTTGGAAGCGAGTTCCAGTATAAGCCGCGTTGCCACTGGCAATGAAGCCGGATCTGTGGCGATAGGAGAAGCCCGCCGACGCGGTTACGCTTGGTGCGTTGGGAAAATCAAAGCCATCTAGAAAAGCAAAACGGGGAAAGTCGGGATTGACCGGAACAAGTTCGTCCGTCACCGGATCCCTATCAACTGCAAATGGAAAATTGGTAAACTGTGCGCGCTGCAAGCCAAGGCTAGCAAAAACACTTAATGCACTGGTCGCCTCAAACTCCGCAGCGATCTCCAACCCGTAAAGCTCCGACTCGCCAACATTGCTGATATCAAAATCAAAAATTGATCCGGATTCTCCGGGAATTGCAATTTGTTGATCGGTCC
>JBCDBM010000197.1:0-6268 GCA_039183665.1 Pseudomonadota bacterium
CACCAAGCGTAAAACAGCCAAGAAGAAGGCTGTTAAGCGCAAAGTGGCTAAGAAAACGACGAAGCGTAAAACAGCCAAGAAGAAGGCCGTTAAACGCAAAGCAGCGAAGAAAACCACAAAGCGCAAAACAACCAAGAAGAAGGCTGTTAAGCGTAAAGCGGCGAAGAAAACTGCAAAGCGTAAAACTGCTAAGCGCAAAGTCACGAAGCGTAAGACAGCAAAGCGTAAGACAGCCAAGCGTTAAGCGGCTGTCGATCAACGCAATTAGCTGACGTTGTCGCACAAACGCTTTTAACGCCGTCCAATCTCGGGCGTTAAAAGCAAGAATTCGGGGAAATTCCTCGTATAAGATAGAAAATGGCGCGCAAGCGGCATTTCCATGTGGGATTTCGACGTGAAATTCTCCAAAAACCCCGGCGCTTAACGCGTCGGGGTTTTATTTTGCGTGTTTTCGCAGGACAATCGCCTGGGCACTCCGATGGTTCGGATCGGAAAGGGGCAGGCCGACGAGTTTTGGGGAAAACAAGATGCTTTTTGACGGCATGACGAATTTAATGGGAAGTCCACGCGCGGCGCTGACGTTTGTGGCTGTTTTAACGTTGGGGGCGTGCGCGACGACCGAGAATGCCGGTGCGCCTGAAACCGAAGACGTTTTTTGGTCGGCTTACGGCTTTATGGGCCCGGCGCCGACTGGCGATGCGGAACTCATCGGAACCTATTTTGGCAAGAAAGCGTGTGATGCTGCGGCTGAAGAATGGATGAGCACGCAAGTGGCTGGCAATCCCGTTTACGCTGAGTGTTTTCCGCCAGAATTAGATTAGTCGCGCCAAGCGTGGTTGCAGCATTCAAATTTCAAACTTATCGACGGCGCTCGTCGTTCCGACGCCGCCGACGCCCGCCGCGCCGCCAATTGCATAAATCGCGTCGCCAAGAGAAACAGCGCCGAGACCGTGGCGTGGACGAGACATCGGCGCAACAGCGCGCCAGGTGTCGCGATAAGGATCGTATTCCCAAGTCTCGTTAAAAACGCCGCCGGGTCGCGGTGAAAAATACTCGCCGCCAAAAACATAGATTTTGCCGTTCAAAACAGCCGCAGCGAGGCCGCCTTGTGCTTGAGGCATCGGGCGCGCCTTCTCCCATCGATCGGCTAACGGATCATAGACTTCGACAGCATTTGAATTCCCGCCATCAACCGTTCGCCCGCCAAAGACATAGACTGTTCCGCTGAAGACAACACCGGCCGCCGAATTACGTTCCGTCGGCAACGGCGCTAAGGAAAACCAGCGATCGATCGATGCATCATAAAGCCAATGCTCGCTTGTATCGATGTGATCTGACCACTTTGCATTGAGACTGCCCGCAGGCGAGCGGCCGCCGACAACATGAATATATCCCCCGAGAGACACGCATACATTTTCAGCTTGGGGGATCGGCAACGGCGCGACGGCGTCCCAATCGCCATCAACCGAAGACAAACGCCAGCAATCGCGCTCCATTCTCCAACCAGCGCCCGGTTGGCGGGAAAACCCGCCTAAGGCGTAAAGATAGCCCCGATTATTGACGAGGCCGATGTGATGGCGCGGCGCGGGCAACTTTGTTGCAAACCCCCATTCATCATAGAGCGGATCGTAATAAGTGACGGCGTCGGTGACGTTGTGATCGCTATCAGGCGTTAAACCGCCCGCACTGACGATAATATTATATGGCGCGCGCTCGAATTCGCGCCCGGGTCGATCATAAAAAAATGGCGCTGGATAAATCTCTTGAACGGGGGCGGGTAGGGGCGCAACCGTCGTCCAGGCGCCTTTTGGTGCTGTTGTATCATGCGCTTGGGCCAGCGACGCTGTCATTGCGCCCATGGTCGCGCCGATGCCTGTTAGCGCCTCGCGGCGATTGATCTTCCCCATGAATATCCCCATGTCGATCGCCGCCCGGTTCTGTCCGCGAAGCGCGGTATTTCAGCGCTCAAAACGTCAGAAAGGGGCGTCTTCCGGTCGAATTCCCCAGCAAGGATAGCCTATAGAGCGCAGTGAATAAACTTGCCCCCGGTTGCGGTCGCGCGCTTGGATTCAAAGCCTGGCGATGCTAAGCGAAACGTTTGATTTTTCTATTGATTCATAGGGCTTAGCGGCACGTGGCCAACGACCAAGATAACGATGAGAACGGCGTAGAAAATAGCGCCACCCAAGATCCCGCCACTTCATCAGTGTTCATCGAAGACGAAATGCGGCGCTCTTACCTCGATTACGCCATGAGCGTGATTGTTAGCCGCGCCATTCCCGATGCGCGTGACGGGCTCAAACCCGTGCACAGACGCATTTTGTGGTCGATGCATGAAATGGGCATTTCCTGGAACAAAGGGTACAGAAAATCAGCAGGCGTCGTGGGTGAAGCCATGGGTAATTATCACCCCCATGGCGATCAGGCGATTTACGACGCGTTGGTGCGTCTTGCGCAAGATTTTTCGATGCGATTGCCGCTTGTGGACGGCCAAGGCAATTTCGGCTCGATTGACGGCGATCCGCCAGCTGCCATGCGATATACCGAGTGCAGGATGGCGAAGATTACCGAGTCTCTTCTCGCAGACATCGAGAAAGACACGGTTGCGTTTTTGCCTAACTATGACGGCAGAAAACATGAGCCGCAGGTTTTACCCGCGCGCTTTCCAAATTTACTTGTGAACGGCGCTGGCGGTATTGCGGTCGGCATGGCGACGAACATTCCGCCCCACAATTTGGGCGAAATCATCGACGCAACGGTCGCGATTATCGATGATCCTGAAATTCGCGATGAATCGTTGTTGGAGATTGTGCCGGGCCCTGATTTTCCGACAGGAGGTATGATCCTCGGCCAAGCCGGATCAAAAGCGGCGGCGTTGTTAGGGCGCGGATCCGTGGTCATGCGCGGGCGCGCAACCATCGAGGAAATCCGCAAGGATCGCTACGCCATTATTGTCACCGAAGTGCCTTATCAGGTGAACAAAGCCCATATGATCGAGCGCATTGCTGGGTTGGTGCGCGATAAGAAAATCGAGGGCATCGCAGACATTCGTGATGAATCGAATCGCGAGGGTATTCGCGTCGTCATTGAGTTGCGCCGCGATGCTTCCGGCGAGGTCGTTTTAAACCAGCTTTATCGGCACTCTCAGCTTCAAACGAGTTTCGGCGTAAACATGCTCGCGTTAAACGGCGGCCGCCCGCAACAGATGACGTTGCGCGGCGTGTTGGATGCATTTGTCCGGTTCCGCGAAGACGTCGTGACGCGCCGAACGAAGTATGATCTGCGCAAAGCCCGTGATCGCGCACATGTTTTGGTCGGTCTGGCGATTGCCGTCGCGAATATCGACGAGGTCGTTGCGCTCATCCGCGCCGCGCCGGACCCCGCGGCGGCTCGAGAAGGACTGATGTCGCGCGAATGGCCCGCTGCGGATATGGCGCCGCTGGTGGCGTTGGTGGCGGACCCCCGTCACGTGATGTCCGATGGTCAAACGTTAAAGCTCTCCGAAGAACAAGCGCGCGCGATCCTGGACTTGCGCTTGCAACGCCTCACAGCGCTAGGGCGCGATGAAATTGGCGATGAGCTTAAAGGACTGGCTGACAAAATTGAGGACTATCTGGATATTTTGAGACGACGGGATCGTGTGCTCGATATTATCAAAGAGGAACTCACAGCCGTACGCGAAGAATTTGCGACCCCGCGGCGCACCGAAATTGTTGAAGCCGAGGGCGAGGTCGAAGACGAAGATCTCATCGCGCAAGAAGACATGGTCGTGACCGTTACGCATGCGGGCTATGTGAAGCGTACCCCGTTGTCGACCTATCGCGCACAAAAGCGTGGCGGCAAGGGCCGTGCCGGGATGCGGCCCAAAGACGAAGACTTCGTCCAGCAGCTCTTTGTGGGGCACACGCACACGCCGCTTCTTTTCTTCAGCTCAACGGGCATGGCGTATAAATTAAAACTCTGGCGGTTGCCGGAGGGCGCGCCGCAATCTCGCGGCAAGGCCTTCGTCAACCTGTTGCCCATTGATCAAGATGAGCGCGTGACGAATATCCTTCCGCTCCCTGATGATGAAACAGCCTGGGATAAACTGCACGTCGTGTTTGCGACAGCCTCTGGCAATGTGCGTCGAAACAAACTTTCCGACTTTGAGCGCGTCAATCGCACGGGCAAAATCGCCATGAAACTTGATGACGGCGATCGCATTATCGGCGTCGAAATTTGCCGCGAAGACGAAGACATCTTGCTGACGACGTCCGCTGGCGCGTGTATCCGGTTCCCTGTGGATGCGGTTCGTGTCTTTGCCGGGCGAACGTCAACGGGCGTACGCGGCATTAAGTTGGATGCGGATGATCGGGTTATCTCAATGGCGACGCTTCGCCATATGGAGACAGAGTCTGAGGAGGCGCGCGCGTATTTGAAACACGCTGCAGCCATGCGTCGCGCCGCCGGCGAAGATGATGTGGACGAACCAGAAGAAGCTGAAACGCTCGATGTGGCGATCAGCCCCGAACGGCTAGCGGAGTTGGGCGCGGCGGAGCAGTTTATACTGACCGTCACGGCAAACGGTTTCGGCAAGCGCACGTCTTCTTACGAGTATCGAACCTCCGGGCGCGGCGGCAAGGGCATTATCGCTATTCAGACGACCGATCGAAACGGACGCGTCGTCGCGTCGTTTCCAACCGAGGACTCTGATCAAATCATGCTGGTGACGGATGCGGGACAATTAATTCGCACACCAATTGACGATATTCGCGTCGCAGGACGCAATACGCAAGGGGTAACAATATTCCGCACACGCGATGATGAAAAAGTCGTCTCCGTCGGTCGCATCGAAGATGTGGATGACGCGGAAGACGATGCGGAAGGCGAGGAAACGGAAAGCTAATATGGCGAAGCGGATCGGGCTGTACCCGGGTACTTTCGACCCCTTAACGCGGGGGCATATCGACATCATTGAACGGGCGGTGAAGCTCGTCGACGAACTCATCGTCGGTGTCGCCATCAATCGCGACAAAGGCCCGCTATTTTCCCTCGAAGAGCGCACAGAAATGCTTGAGACCGAAATGGCGCGGATCTCTAAAGAGTCTGGCGTGCCGGTGCGGGTGACACCTTTCGAGCAGCTCTTGATGAATTTCGCGATAGAGATGAATGCGCAGATCATCATTCGCGGACTCCGTGCGGTTTCAGATTTTGAGTATGAATTTCAAATGGTTGGCATGAACCAGGCGCTCAATGATGAAATCGAAACGGTGTTTCTGATGGCCGATGCGCGCTATCAGTCCATCGCATCGCGGTTGGTGAAAGAGATCGCTCGGCTGGACGGCGATATTTCGTCTTTTGTGCCGCCATTGGTGGAAGACGCGCTCAAAGAGAAATTCAGGACGGCGTAGTTCGCAAAATCATAACCACGCGGTATAGGTGGTCGCTCGGGTTGGCGGGCGCTCAGTTACGGACGGGAGTACTCATGATCATGTCATTGCTTGCGAGAACTAGGGTGTGCGCCCTAGGGGCGGCGGCTATTGTTGCGTTGAGCGGCGCGCTTGCGCAGTCTAACGATGCGTCGCAGCGTACCCCCCAGCAGATTATTGAGGAAGCCCCGGCAGATGCGTGGCGAGCGGTTGATCTCGAAAACGCGCTGTTGATGGATGTCCCCGCAGGCAAGATCGTTATTGAGCTCCGCCCGGATTTCGCCCCGCTTCATGTTGCGCAGATAAAAACGCTGGCGCGGGAGAAGTTTTACGACGGGCTCACTTTCCACCGCGTTCTTGAAGGGTTCGTGGCTCAAGGCGGCGACCCCAACGGCGATGGGACGGGCGGTTCTGCGCTTCCCAATATCGAACCCGAATTCGCGCGCGATACAAACGCGGTTCAGAATTTCACGGAAATAGGCCGAGACCGCATTTCCCCTCGCGTCGGGTATGTGGACGGTATGCCCGTCGCTGCGCAGCCGGAAGCGCTACGCGCTTTTAAAGTCGACCGATCCGTCGATTTGTGGCCGCTGCATTGTCCGGGCGTCATGTCCATGGCTCGCGCCACATTGCCGAACAGCGCCAATAGTCAGTTCTTTTTGATGCTCGGCGACTCGCGGCTCAACTTGGACCGGCGATATTCCGGTTGGGGTTGGATCATCGATGGTTTTGAAGCGACGCGACGAATCAATCGCGGCGAGCCGCCCGATCGGCCAACGCCGATTATGCGCGTCCGCGTCGCCGCCGATGCGCCGGCTCAAGACCAGCCCGAGATACAGGTTCTCAGAACTGATCATCCC
>JBCDBM010000198.1:0-6199 GCA_039183665.1 Pseudomonadota bacterium
CGCTCTTATTCTCGTTGGTGCGACGAGATCTGGATCGCGCACTTTTAAGTCTGACCGAGGCGCCCACGGTGTTCGACAAACTTTCACAATAAACCGGCGCAACGCCGAAGCGCAAAAATCAGTGAATTCGATGTTTCGAGAATATTTTCGCCACAGGGAAATTAGGGAGAGATGTTATGCGTCTTGAAAATAAAGTTGCATTGGTCACCGGCGGCGCGTCTGGTATCGGCGCAGCGACTGCAAAACGTTTTAGCGAAGAAGGCGCTACGGTATTCTTAGCGGACGTCTCCGCCGACGCCGCAGAAAACAGCGCAAGCGAGCTTACCAATACCGAAGCGATGGCTTTCGACGTATCCGATGCGGAAGCGGTGAATGCTGCTGTGGAGAAAATCACCTCCAGCCATGGCCGCATCGATGTATTGGTCAATAACGCTGGTATTCTTGACGGCGATCCACGCGAACGGAAGCTCTGGCTGGATCAGGCTGAGGCGGAGCTGAAGGGATTAATGAGTGGACAGCCCTCCCCTGACCCTTGGAGCATTCTATCTGAATCATCCCTTGAAGCCTGGGATCGTCTGCTGAAAGTCAATCTCACCGGTACGTTCAATTGCGTCAAGGCATGTGCTCCCCACATGGGCCGGGGCGGCTCCATTGTTAACCTCTCTAGCGTGAGTGCAGTGCTAGGGCACGCTGGCTTACCGGGGTATAGCGCGTCGAAAGCTGGTGTTTTGGGACTCACCCGTAATCTCGCGATTGAACTCGGGCCCAAAGGCATTCGTGTAAATGCGGTGCTTCCAGGCGCCATCAGCACACCGATGATGGGAGAACACCCTCAGCTCTTGATCGGCGCCTTTGTCATGCAATCGGCACTGAAGCGCTTGGGCGACCCGGTTGAGGTCGCGAACACGATTCTATTTCTGGGATCGGACGAGGCTTCCTACGTGACCGGCCAGCAAATTAGTCCAAACGGCGGTATTTGGATGTAGATCGGAAGCCATCTACTAGCGACCCAATCTAACGAGGAAAAACGAGTGACCACACCGGACGGATCAGCGCTTTTGGGCTGTTGGGCCTTAGTAAGCTGCCGGGAAGAAGGCGGCGGACCAGAAACCGAGGTTTTCGGCGCTGACTCCGTCGGCCAACTTCAGTATACGCCGGAAGGGCGAATGTCGGCCTCGCTGATGAGTCGGTCATGGCCGCAGATGGACATCAATGAGGAATGGCGCGTCGGTCAGTACATTTCCTATACGGGCGTTTGGAAGCTTGTTGATGGGTGCGTGCGTCACGAAGTTCAAACGGCATCAGTGCCGGCTTGGGTCGGAAGAGAATTCGTTCGGGCCGCGCGTCTTGAGGGCGATATACTCACCCTCTCCGTTGATCCCAAAACAAGCGGCTCAGGCGAGACAATCCCACACGTCTTGGTTTGGCGGAAAATCGCCTGAAATAGCGCGGCTTCGCCGGGCTTTCAAAGCGGCAATAGTCTTATTGATCGGATGTAAAGCTCGGCGCCTTCTGCCTGAACGCCGACCCGTCCGGTCGTCAGCGGTTCGAGGCGTTGCGTGTCGAAATTCAAAACCCTCATGTCGTGCTGCGCCAGCACCTCTTGACCGTTTATAAAGTGGCGCGCCTCCGCCCCTTTAACAACAATCTCCGCTACATTCCACCCAGCTAGGGCGTCGACTTCCTCGCTAACGGTAAACCCAAAAGGCGGACCGTTGAGCGCCCCTCGGGTAACAACCTCAACGCCATTGCCGAGCGGCGTATAATTTCCATTCTCATCAATGGTCGAGACAGCTTGCGTGCCCAACAAAAGGGATTCTCCCTCTTGCCCTAAACGCATCTGGTATTCGATGCTTCGCGTCCAACCGCCAAAGCTGCCTTCTTCACGCTCGCCATCGGGGAATGGCGGGCCGCCAACGGGAACGCCGTAATTTTCGGATGATCCCATACGCATAAGCGTTGTATCGGCTGGGCTCTCTGCGGTTGAATCACTAAACACATGATAGAGAATGCCGGAATTGCGCGGATCGTCAAATCTATTGAACTGTTCCGTACCCCACTTGTATTCGACAACGAAGTGGTAGTTTTCAAATGGCTCTTTCGTCATCAACAGCGCATCTTCGATTAAACTCGGTTCGGGCCCGAAGACTTGAATGAGACCGTCGTCGGTCACTGTGAAGATTTCTTGATCCTCGACTGGAAAAACACCTTCCCGACTAATCCAGACTTCCAATCCGTCGCCCCAAGCGCCGTCAAATAGCGTGATCCAGTCGTCGTCTTCGATCGCCGGCGCGTTTTTCTCAATGGCTTGACCGCATGCAGTTACCGCAAGCGCGGCCAATGACACGAGTGCGGTTTTTGCCCTTAGACTTTGTCCCAAAGCCAATTCTATTTTTCGAGCCAGCGCCGTTCGATCTTTAACGGTCATCATGTCTTTTCTTCCCCGTCTCTAACTTTTTCTATGATTTTGACGCTCAGCCACGTCGCGTCATGCCCAGATTCGAACACGCGCTAACTGTCTACTTTCGGCCCTTGCGTGTGCGTCGGCTTTTCACTTTCTTCGCGCCTTCGATTTTCAATATGCGACCCTCTGGACAAAAGTCCGCGAGGAATTCGCTCAATGAGCCCATGAGGTGTTGTTCATTAAGCGTATAATGAACATTTAGCCCCCGCTTCTCTTTCACCACTAGTCCAGCATTTTCCAGAATGCTCAAATGTTTCGAAATCGCTGGTTTGCTCATCTCGAAACGTTCCGCGATCTCGCCAGCAGTGAGCGTCGCATCTGATAGATACGCCAATATTCTACGTCTGTTTATTGACGACAACGCTTGAAAAACAACACTCATAAAGCTATTAACTATTTAGTTAATCAGATAAAAACTCGGGCCGTCAAGAGGAACTTCATGATCAAGATCTATGGGTGCTCCGCGCCCAATCCAAAGAAAATCAGCATATTCATGGAGGAAGCTGGCGAACCCTATGAGTACGTATCCATGGACCTTTTCGATAACGAGCAGAAGTCGCCGGCGTACTTAAAGCTCAATCCCAATGGTCGCTTTCCGGCAATCACGGACGATGACCCAATTGGCGGCGGCGAGTCAATTACCGTTTGGGAAAGCGGCGCCATTCTCACTTATCTGGCCGATAAGTATGGAAAGTTCTTGCCGCAGGATCCGCGTGAGCGTTACGACACGCTCCAATGGCTCTTTTGGCAGGTCAGCCACGCGCCCTATATGGGCAATGCGCACCTCTATCGCATCTATGTACCCGAACCGCGCGAGTTCGAGATCAAGCGGTTCACTAACGAATCGCAACGCCTGTATCGATTGCTTGAACAACAGTTGACTGACAATGAGTGGATTGCGGCAGGGCAGTTTACCATCGCAGACATCGCTGTTTTTCCCTGGATTGAGTATCACGAGTGGCAAGGCCAAGATCTGGAAAACTTTCCCAACGTGAGAGAGTGGTTCGAGCGCATGCACGCAAGACCCGGCGTTGCTGCGGGACGCGCAGTTCCACTGCCCGCCTTCCAATACATGCCGTCAAAAGGCGCTGACATGGAGCTCATTCAGAAAATGATCGCGGAACGACTCGCGGATCCGCGATACGCCTTGAAACCCGACGCAGAAGATCCGCGCGTCGGCGACACTCGACGGTGATTCAACCTGCTTGAGAATAACCGCGGTATTTCCATCGTGGCAGTGACCCAGAATTTCAAACCGAGCTTCGTCGTCGACAAGCGGCGTCGAAAATTGGCGTGCGCTTTTGACTTTTCGAGAGTATATTCACTATCTGTGTGGGAATATAATAAAGGAGTGAGGTGAGGATGGACGCCCATAACGAAATAATGAAATTGCTAAATCGCTACTGCCATGCGATCGACACTGGGAACTTTGATGATTTCGTCGATCTTTTTGACAAAGCCTCTTGGACAACACCTGGGGCGCCGGTGTTCAAGGGAAGAGAAGAAATCACCAAAGAAGTCGTCGGACGCATCAAACGGTATGAAGATGGCACGCCGAAAACGAAACACGTGATGACTAATGTTGAGCTCGATATTGACGAAGACGCTGGAACGGCAAATGGTCAGCGTTATGTAACGGTCTTACAGGGAACCGACAAACTCCCGATCCAACCCATATTCTCTGCGCATTACTATGACGCCTTTGTCCGGGAGGGCGGAAAATGGCGTTTCGACAGCACCCGCATGGACTATGCCCTTGTCGGCGACATGACCCACCACGTGATAATGGATTGAGACGGAGATTGAGACGTGTCTAAGCAAAAAGAAACCGTCGCGGCCTATTTCGAGAAAGCCGATGCGAAAGACCCAAGCCTGTTCGAGCTTTTTACAGACGACGTGGAAATCTATTTCCCTAAATTTGGCGTGGGAAAAACGAAAGCGGCCTTTATGGAGCTTGGCGGCGGGTTCGCGAACAGCGTTGCGAGCATCGCCCATCGGCGCGACGATTTTCTGTTCGTTGAGCAGGATAATTATGTCGTTGTCGAAGGCCTCACTTATGGAACGGGGCAAGATGGTCAGGAGTGGCGCGGCGGCGAGACGCCTGGCGGACGATTTTGTAGCGTATTCCAATTTCGCGACGATGGGGATGACCTTAAAATATGTCGCATGCATATCTATTTAGATCCCGATTATACAAGCCAGAATGAGAGCGGGTTCTTATGGGGCAAGGACAGACCGAACTGGTAAGGGAGCTAACCGCTCTCTATTGATCTGCCCCTATATCGCCGTGCGAGAAAGACAGCGCGCCATTTGCTCGCTGTCCTGAACGAATTTTTGAGAAAGTAGAGGCTCATGCCAGAAAACTTGCAGGACGCACTCATCCTTCCTTGCGGCGCAACGATTTCCAACCGCATTGCCAAAGCGGCAATGACCGAAGGCCTAGCAGACTCTGATGGCGCGCCAACAGAAAGGCTCGTGAACCTATACAGGGTTTGGGGTGAAAGCGGCGCAGGCATTTTGCTATCCGGCAATATTCAAATTGATAAAGATCACTTGGAACGGCCTGGTAATGTAATCATCGAGGGCCGTGCGGACGCCGATAAAATCTCGGCGATAAAAGCGTGGACGGCAGCAGCCACCAATAAAGGGGCGCACTTTTGGGCGCAAATCAGTCATGCAGGCAGGCAGACCCCGATAGCTATCAATAATAACCCAAAATCCCCTTCTGATATCGGCTTAAAGTTGCCGGGAAATCGTTTCGGCGCCCCCTCGCCGCTCACCATCGCGGAGATTGAGGAACTAACCGATCGATTTGCGCAGACCGCTTTGCTCTGCAAAGAATGCGGTTTTACGGGCGTTCAATTACATGCCGCACACGGATATTTATTGAGCGCATTCCTCAATCCGCGCGCAAACAATCGCGATGACGCGTATGGCGGTAGCTTAGAAAATCGCGCGCGGTTTTTGCTAAATGTGGTCGAACGCGTCCGGGAGGCCGTCGGCAGTGAGTTCCCGATATCAGCGAAGGTCAACAGCGCCGATTTCCAAAAAGGCGGATTCGCTTTTGAGGACAGCACAAAGGTCGCCGGTTGGTTGGCGGACGCTGGCGTCGATCTTCTGGAAATTTCAGGCGGTAATTACGAACAACCCAAGCTTATTAGCATTGAAGGGGTCGACGGCGAAGAGGTCGAAGTTGTTGCGCCATCGACGGCAGCCCGCGAGGCGTACTTCGTCGATTTTGCTCAAGCGATGCAAGACCATGTGTCGGCGCCCCTTATGGTGACTGGCGGCTTCCGCACGCGGGGCGCCATGGAGTACGCCTTAAACCATGGCGCAGCTCAGATGATCGGCCTCGCGCGACCCTTTTGCTATGTTCCGGATGCGCCAAAACAGTTGCTTAGTGGCGCCGCAACGCTGCCTTCAATCGAAAAGGAATTGCGCTTGATCCCGAATTGGTTGTCGTTTTTGCGCCAGTTTCAAATGTTAAAACTAATCGATAGTTTTGCCGTGATGTTTTGGTTCTACGCCCAAATTTATGAATTGGCGGAACGCGGCGAACCCAATATGAAAATTACTCCGTTTCGCGCAATGAAGATTGTCGAGAATGCGGAAAAAGCGATCCTCGCACAACGCAAATAGCGATGGCGAAGCGCCTCCAGCTCGTTGAGCTGCCCCGCTCAATCGACTGCGGCGGCGGCGCGCTTACCAGTTCTCTTTAAAAGGCCTCAGATCAAG
>JBCDBM010000199.1:0-6183 GCA_039183665.1 Pseudomonadota bacterium
AAATCTTGCGCGCGAAATTTGGCGAGCGTGTCCGCGACCGCGTGAAGAAGGGCCCGCCTCCGGTCAAGGACCGCGTGACGAGCATGAACTCGCGGTTGAAAGCGACCAATGGTGATATTCGAATGCTGATTGATCCCGCGCGGTGCCCCAACCTTGTCAAGGACCTCGAGGGGGTAACGATCTTAAAAGGGTCCGCAGGCGAGATCGACAAGTCTGATTTGAACCTAACACACCTAACGGACGCGCTCGGGTATTATATTCACGCTGAATTCAGCCCGTCGAAGCACCGGTTGATTGTCGGCTCGGGCGCAAGGTTCTGATGACAGCGGACATAACGGTTGAATCTTCATCCTACGCGGCGATGAAAAGCCACTACATTCTTGCCGACGACCTTGAGAGCGGCACTTTCGCGATGCGCGACCAGGCCACGAAGTGGTTGCCCATGTTCCGCGGCGAGTCGAGCGATGAATATTCTTGGCGCCTGGGCAACGCGTTTTTGAAAAACATGCTTGGCCGAGGCGCTGATCTGATCGTCGGCCAGATATTTAAAGATGGCGTTGATGTTTCAGAGCTGCGGCTCGATGATCTAATTGCAGAAGATTTCGACCTTCTCGGGAATTCGATCCATGCTTACGCAGCTAAGGTATGTCGCAAACTGTTAACGCACGGCGTCGGTCACACATTCACGGATTTTAGAAACGCAGGCGGGGACAGCCTCGCGGAAGAATTGCAAGGACTAACGCGACCCTACGCGTCATTGATTGAGCCGCGCGACCTTTACTTCGCCCTGCCGAAATACGCGATGGGCCAAGAAGAGACTGCGGATGCGCGCTGGTTCGCCAACGTTTCTGAGGCCGCGGGATTAGGTGACGAGTCGTTTAACGAGGTTCGTCGCGTTTACATTGCTACCGAGGACATTAACGAAAAAGTCGGCGAAGAAATGGCCACGTTTCCCGAGGGCGCCGTTCTTTATGAGGTTTGGCGCCCCGCATCGGCTGGCGCCGCTGGTTATCAACGGTCGTTTATGGGCCGCTTCGAGGGAATCGAATACATCCCGCTGCGCACGGCCTATGCGTCTTATCGCGGGTTTATGCGCTCGGTCCCAACTTTGGAGCCGGTAGCGTCAAAAAACCTGGAGCACTGGCAGGCGTCGAGCGATCACAACTCTATCGTTCAAATGTCTCGGTTTGAGATGTTTTACGCCACAGGCGTCACGCGAGACGAGGCGGAGGCGATCGAGACGCTGGGCCCGCGCAAGAAACTCGTCTCCACAAATGAGCAAGCGACCTTTGGTTATGTAGGGGTGAGCGGCGACGCGGTTGAGCTTTCGTTCAAAGATCTTGAGCGCATCACGCGCGAGGCGGATGAGCGTTCGGTTGAGGCGCTTTATAAGGCTGGCTCCGACACCGCGACGGGGCGAAAAATTGACCTGCTTGAGAGCCTTTCCCCAGCGCAGAGGGTAGCGCGCGAAACAGAAAGGCACATCAATCAAGTTCTTGAGGATTTCGGGGCATGGTTGAACAAAGATGTCGGCCGCATCAGCATCGATCTTGATTTTGGTTATGGCGACAATGAGCAAATGATTGTCGACGCGCTGCACAAAGCACGCGCACTGGGGGATCTGCCTAGGGCATACTATCTTCGGCGCCTGCAAGAGTTGGGTGTTATAGGCGACGATGCGAACCCGGACAATTTGGCAGCCGACGCCGATAACGAGGCGGCGGAAGCAGGATTGAGCGCCAACCCGTTTGCGCAAGCAGGCGACGGCGGTGGCGAATAGTCTGTGCTTATCAGCGATGATTACCGAGAAACGCTCTTGCGCCACCGGCAAGTAACCGAATGGGGGCCGGGTCGTCCAGAGCACTTTGAACTTGTCGACAAGCACCTGATAAAGCCGCACCGGGTCAGGTCGATTATTGATTATGGCTGCGGCGAGGGCGGTTTAGTTCGCGAGTTGGATAAGCAAAATTTTGAGGTCATCGGTTATGACCCCGGCGTGCCCAGATTTTCGAATCAACCCGCAAAACAAGCGGAGGGCTTAGTCAGCTTTGACGTTCTCGAGCATATCGAGCCTGACTACCTCGGCGACGTGCTTGAGCACATCGGCGATCTATTCACTGTTGCGGCATATCTGGTTATTCATCTCGGGCCGGCGCTTCACCGATTGCCTGATGGGCGAAATGCGCATTTAATCCAGAAGCCAGCGGAATGGTGGGTGGATGCGCTTAATAACTGTGAATTGGAGGTCGCAGAAGTTATCGGCGTGAGCCGGTCTTATCTTCAAGTGATTGTAAAATAAATGGCCGTCAACGATGATTTGTTTGATGATGCGGTCATGCGCTCCCTGCGCGCCATGCGTGCTGGTAACGGCATTTGGCGATCAATCCGCAAGGATCTGATCAAGCTAGAGCGCGAGCTTGTTGAAAAACTGAATGGACAAACGCCGCGCACCCTTGCGGCCCAACGGTCGCAAAAACTTTTGCGCGAGATCCGTCAGATTATCGACGGAGGCGCTCAGGCTATGCGGGAGCGCTTGGAGGCGCGCGGTGTTGAGTTAGCCGATATTGAAGAGCGCGCCGCATATGCTTCTTTGAGTGCGCGGGTTCCGATCGCATCGACCGAATGGGTGCGCCCTAGCCAGAGTTTGATTACGGCGGTCGCTACGGCAAGGCCGTTTGAGGGCGCTATTCTAAAAGACCATATCGCAAAATGGTCGACTGACACCGTCTTTCGCATGCAGGCTGAGTTGCGAACAGCAATCCTCGCCGGCGAAGGCGTTGACCCTATGCAGCGGCGGCTGCGTCGGGTTGCTGAGATTAGTCGGCAGCACGCAAGGTCGATCTCGCGCACTTATGCAATGCATGTGACCAACCAAGCGCGCGCGACGCTCTATGAGCAAAACAAAGATATCATCGCCGCCGAGGTGTGGGCGGCGACGCTTGACACGAGAACGTGCTTGCGATGCGCGCCGCTAGACAACAAACGGTTTCCGGTCGGAAAGGGACCACAGGCGCCGATACATATGAATTGTCGGTGCGTCCGGGTTCCGCTTACCCGATCTGCCGAGGCGCTTGAGCGACGCGGTATTAAAACAACCAGATCCGCCGCCGACGAGCTGAATGGCAATGCGCCGTCTGATCTAAGTTATGAAGCTTGGTTAAGGCGTAGGACTGACGCGGAACAAATAGAGGTCTTAGGGCCGGCGCGGTTTGAGATTTGGCAAAAAGGCGGTAAGCTTGACCGGTTCGTGAACGACGAAAACGACATCTTAACGCTGGACGAGTTGCGTGACGCATGACGGCGAGTATCGCTGCCCCATTTGCCTTAGAGAGGGCCGTGAGGGCCTAAACACTGCATGGGTTGAGTGCGGCGTTAAAATTCGCAACAATGTTGTGCGGATGTCCTACGAGAAATATCCGCGATGGCTGATTTGTCTGCCCTGCTACAAGCTGGAAAGGCCTGGCATCGCCGGGCAACCAGGGTTGATTGTCGAGCAATACGATCCGACAATTGAAGTGAGGTTGCCGCCCAGCGGCGTCTACGAGCCGGACAAGCCGATCCGATAACTGAACATGAGCCCCGCCCGAGCGGGGTTTTTATTGCCTCGCGGTGCGGGGCTTTCCGTGCTGCGCGGTGCGCAGAGTCACACACAAAGGCGGGCGGTGCCCGGTAACAAATGCCTCTTGAAATCCCTGAGAAGATTAGCGCCGAGGAATGGCGTAAATTGCCTGAAACCCAACAGCCGATTTTTCGTCAGTCTGGCGATGATCCAAACTATTATGAATATGCGGTTCCGCAATTTCACAACTCAATGAAGAATGCAAAGGCCGAGCGCGATGAATACAGATCGCAGGTTGACAGCCTCAAGGCCGAGATCGGCGTATATAAGCAGTTTGGGTCGCCGGATGATTTGTCTGATCTAAAGCAGCGCGAGGAGTTGATTAAAAATCAGACCGCGACGCTCGAGGACCAAATCCGCCAAGCCAATGAGGATGCGCGCAAGCGTGAGGCGGACAACGTCAAAAGGATGCAAGCGGAGCGAGACAGCGCCTATAGTTCAATGCTCGATTACGCCAAACGCAACCGCGTTGAGTTAATGATCGAGAATTCGGGCATTGACCCAGATTATAGGTCTGAAGCGATCAACGCTGCCATGAGTGCGATCCAAACGGAGATGCGCGATGGTCAGCCCGTCTTCACAGTAATGGAAAATGGCCAAATCGCGCGCGACCCGGACACGCACGACCCAATGACGCCAGAGCGCTGGTTTCATGCCTATCGGCAAAAGAAGGGGAAACTCTTTAAGGGCGAAACTCAGGCAAAGGGTCCGGGGTTTACGCCCGGCCAAGGGAATCTCAGCGGCGCTTTGCAGGACAAAGATCCGACAACTTGGACCATGCAAGAAAAAATGGAATTCCAGCGCCAAAACGGCGCAAACTTTTCGACCGCCTATGCGGCTTTGCATAAAGCCTGGGCGGCTAAGCGCTTGGCAGAAAAGAAAAGCGCTTAAGGCTCGTTTAACGGCGAAGCCAAGAGGGGCGGTGCCCCTTAAAGACCGACCCGAGGGCGGTGCTCTCATTCATGCGCAAGCGGTGCTTGCAACCAAACCCCTAATTTAGAGACACAGGAGCACTTACAATGGCTGTAGGTACGATTGCCGATGCTGTTGTGAATACGCCGTTTGCGCACACGGGCATCATTGAAGGCGTTTCACAAAATATTGACCTTTTTAATAGTCTTTCCAACGGGACGATTGTCCTCCGCGACCCGGTAAACCGCGGCGCATATCATGCAGACGAAATCTATTTCGGCACGTTTGAGGACTTCACCACGCGTCACAAAGTGGCGTCCGGCGGGAGCCTCTCGTCAGATGACGTGAAGAACATTTCGGACATTCAAGTCCGTGATGTGAAAATGAACAAGAAGATTGTTGTTCAGCAAGACGAGCAATTTTTCCGTAAGGGCGCGTCGGGTATTCAAAACATCGATGAGGCGGCGGGTGTTGTGCGCGGCGCCATCGAGCGGGAATTTGTCCGAGCTGCGCTTAAATCCCAGCTCAACGACTGCGTAAATGCTGTGCAGGCAGCTATTCGGTCACAGACCGCATTGGTCAATGATGTGGCTACAGGCGCGGCATCAGCCGGCGCGGGCGGGCTCACGCATGCGCGCTTAAACACGACGCTTGCCAAGCTCGGCGACCAACGAGGGCGCATCCGCGCTCTGGTGATGCACTCTGAGAGCTATCGCCAGCTTGTCGATCAAAATGTAGGCGCCGCATTGACGGGCGTTTCTGATCTAGTCTTGCGTGAGGGCACGACAGCGACATACGGCTTGCCAGTGCTTGTTACCGACGCGGCGTCTCTTACGGGCGATCTCATCGGCTCGGCGGGTACAGCCGATGAGTATATCGTCTTAGGCCTCGTCGAGAACGCCATTGAGCTAACGGTGACGGAGGCTTACACCTTCGACGTTACCAAGATGACGGGCCAAGAGATCCCATCTTACGAGATGTTCGGCCGCTGGGCGCATTCGCTCAAGGCGAAAGGTTTGTCTTGGAAAACTGCGTCCGCCGACAACCCAACGGAGACGGCGCTAGGCACAACGACCAATTGGGAAAAGAAAGCGACCAGCGAAAAGATGTGCGCTGGCGTGGCGTTGATCCATAACTAATGAAAGTCGCCGCATACGGCAGGCTTGAAAAACAAAGGGGGTTCGCGGCTGCCGTTGCGGGCCTCCAGTCTTTTGGCGCCGACGTTGAGCTCATAGACGGCAAAGGCTTTAACGACTTCTCTGCGCCGGGTTGTGATTTCGCAATCATGGAGGGCGTCAGGGGGCATCACAGGCACTTTTGGAACGCTCACAAAAAAGAGGGTGCGCCTCCAATAGTGTTGATTGAGTACGGATACCTTGCTCGGGCATCCTCCCCCCAAGATGACGAATCAAAAACATGGCAGCTCGGCTTCAATAAACTGGGCTGGGTTCCGAAGGCGACGTGTCCGCCGGACAGATGGCGCCGCCTTGGGCTTTTCGCACAAGAGTGGCGGGAGCCCCTTGACCAGCCAATTGTTGTTTGCGGCGATCATCCGGGATTTCTTGATCACGGCAATGATTTTATCTGGCCGCAAATCCGGCATTGGGCCCTTACGGCCCTTGAAAAGCTCCGTCGGCATACAAACCGGCGAA
>JBCDBM010000200.1:0-6129 GCA_039183665.1 Pseudomonadota bacterium
ACTAGCCCTTGGTGCTGAGCTTGGGATTACCATTTGGCTGGGTCTTATCACCTTGGCGGGAGCGGCCTCCCTATTCGTAGCGTCATTGGCCCAGTCTTGGCACATTCGTTCAGGCGTATTATCTTTGATCGTCTTTGTTTTTGCGTTCCTGCTCAGCTTGGCGAATTTGGGTGACACGTGAGTCCGGTTCTTATCGCACTAGCAATTCCGGCGCTGATCGGCCTGGGATACGCCACCTGGAGGGCCCCCCGATTGATGAGCGCCCTGGTTTGGGCGGTGTTCCCCACGATTGGATTGAGTATCGCCATTACAATGCTATTGCCTGGCGCGATTTTGGACAGGCTCCTCTTTATGGTCATTGCGCTGCCGCTCGTCTGGGCGGCGATCCAATTTTGGTGCTATTGGCATAAGAGCAAATGGCAAGTCTTGGGGGGAATGTTCGGCGCAACCGCGCTCAGTGCAACGGTTATTTTGGCTATCGGGTAGGAGAAACATGGCAATTCGCGAGCGCCAGATAAGGATCTATGATCTCCACTCGTGGACGGGCATAGCGCTGGGCTGGTTCCTATACGTTGTTTGTTTTTCTGGGACCGTCGCCGTCTTTGTTGGAGAATTACGCACCTGGGAAGATCCGACAAAACGACTCGCCGTCCCCGAAGAAATCGCGCCCATCAACGACACGTTTAGTGAATGGATAGAAGAGAAATTAAAGAGCGTTGACGGGGACGAAGAGAAGACGCTTTCTTTTTTGCGGCTGAATTTCCCGCAGGTCCATGAGCCTTTTTATTCCGCCAGTATCGGCGTCCAGGCACCCGAAGGCGAGAGCGAGTTTCATGAGGCTCATTGGCATGCCCAGACTGGAGAACCATTGCCGGTCAAAGGCGAGGGCATGTCAGAATGGTTGCGACATTTCCACCATGATCTGATGTGGCCGGAGTACTTGGGCGGCGGGGGCGTCGGTCTCATCATTGTTGGCCTTAGCGGCCTCGTTTTGATGCTCAATCTGATTTCCGGCGTCGTTGCGCACACCAAAATCAAAGAAGAGTTTTTTACCTTGCGCTATTGGCGCTCAACGCGTCTGCGCTGGCAGGATACGCACAAAGTCATCGGATTATGGAGTTTTCCGTTTTCCGCCATGATCTCCATAACCGGCGCCTTTTTTGGCGTTGGATCGCTGCTTCTGCCGGTCATCGCGTTGGTCATGTTCAAAGGTAATGTTGAAACGGTGGCGAACGAGCTGGGCTTTGGCGGCGCCGAACCGGCTGGCGAATACGCTGAAATGATTTCAGTGGATGAGATTGCGCGTTGGCGCGATCCGGAAACAAACATCGGACCCTATCAAGTCCGTATCCAAAATTATGAGGACGCGGGCGCCGTTTACGAGGTGTATTTCCGTTCTGAGGGCAAGCTGAAATATGCGGAAGCGCTTACCGTAAATGGCGCGACCGGAGAGACGGTTGAACCGCTTGGATTTAACGCGCCAGCGCCTGGTAATCGCGCCATAGCGGCGGTGAGCGTCCTTCATTTTGGTAACTTTGGCGGTATCCCGGTTAAACTGTTGTATTTCGTTTTAGGGATTTTGCTTGTCGCGATTGTTGCCTTTGGCAATATGATGTGGACTGAACGCAGATTGCATGGCAGCGAAGGACGCCGCAGTCCAAAGTTCTATCGAGGGCTTAGTCGCGCCAATGCCGGGATCACTCTTGGCTTCCCACTAGCGTCAGTCGCACTGTTTTATGCGGATAAGTTGCTGTTCAACGGTGCACAAAGTCACATCGTGCTCGCCGGCCAAGTCTATTTCTTGGTCGTCGGGGCAGCTTTGATCTACGCTTTCGTCCGAGCAAACGAGTATCGCACGACGGTGGAACTTTTGGTCGCGACTGGAGCGCTCAGCGTCGGCGTTCCGGCGTTGAATTGGGCTGCGACCGGGGATTTGTTCTTGAGTCAGTTATTGTCGCCCCAATCGACACATGCGTGGGTCGACTTTAGCCTCCTGGTAATGGGGGTGCTGACTATTGTGATTGCGCTCAAACTACCAAAGGGCCGCCCATCGTTTATCTCAGGCCGCCAGCCCCAGGAAAATGCCGATACGGTGCTCTCCGCTGCTGAGTGATAAATGATCTCGCGGCGCGGGCGTGGCTGGTCTCTAAAGGATCAACAAGACGATTCAGGGTCAGACAATCTTGCGGCTAGCGATCCGATTTCCGTGGTCATACACGTTGCGATGACAGCGCGCGCTTCGACGAGGGCGTCCTCAACGTCTTTTTCCCCGTCATTGACTGCGCCAGCAAGCTCAAATATCGGCATGTACAACGCTTCCGACTCTCCTTGGACCGCTAACCCAAAACTCTCGTTCTCCGCTTCGATCTTCAACCATTCCTCGCGAATTTTCGACCAAAAGCCCTCGGTCCGCGCCCAATAGTCTTCACCGATATCAATATCGAAATCGTCAAATCGATCATAGGTGTTGATAGCGATCTCGCGGACGAGCGTTTGCGGTTCGCCTGTAAGGACGAGCTTTGAGTTGTCCTGTTCGTGCACCCATCCGGCTGGAGTGATTGCATGACGGTTGACGGCGTTCACGGTGTGATAATCATCGCGTGTCGTGGCGTCTCGGCGGGGAAGGGGACGCCATTCGCGCGGCGCCGTCCATTGCGACACGCCGTTCGTATGCGTCCACGACGCTAGCGCGCCGTAGCGCGGCGAGTCGTCGACTTGATAAACGATTTGCGACCATTTTCCTTTCGCCTCGGCAGCGCCGACAGCTCGCTTTTCCCAAGCATTGCCACCGACATAAACGAGGACGGATTCTGGTTCGTAATACCAGTCTTGGCGCCAGTGCTTCACCGGAAACTTCTCGTCGCCGCCTACCACAAGTATATGTTGCAGGCTGATATAATCGCCGCGATCCTCGATAATGCGGACGATTTCGTCGCCGCCGCTGAGCTTTCTGTCTTTCAATTCATAGTCGTCCGCAAAGGCGACGGTTTCAATAAAGTCGAATTGCACGCGGAAGTTCCCCGCCATTGCGAGAATGGCCTCCCGGTCACGCTCAAATTTCTGTTCCGCGCTTAGCGCTGTGCGTGTGGTCTTCTCCGCGCTCGCAGTCGCCGCGCAACCCCCAACAAAAGTCGCCGCAGAGGCGACCATCAATAAAACAGCGATAGTCCGGTTCATTCTATGGTTCCCAAAGATGTGGCGCGGGTATCCTCGCCCAGAAATTTTCCTGTTCAAAGTCTATTATTGCGACTGAATCTGACTTGCAATCGCAAAATTGCCGCGTTATGCGTTACTGTAATGCAAATGATTCTCAACTAGATTAATGAAGTCGTGCCCGGTTTCGGGGTCAGATGCGCCTCTCCAGCGTCATCGAACCGCGCCGCGACCACAACGACAAAGCTGCGGCAAGCAGGCGATAAGGATTATACAAGCATGACATTTGTCAATGGCGTCACATTACCGAACCTGGGTTCAGGCGCAGCATTCGCAATCTGGTCATTTCGAGCCATTGCAACTGGGTGCCGGGGATGCGGCGTGCTGCAAAAAAGTTTCCAGGAAATGTTCCCGGATGACGGGCCGGATGCGCTCAGAGACATGATCTGCTTCGCCCGTGTTTTGGGTTCGGGCGGCGCGCGTCGCATTGTTCTCTCGCATGCAGGATGCAGCCGCATCACAGCGGATGAACTGTCGATTATCGCGGCGCTGTCATCAGCGCAGCACAGCAGCGAAACATCGTGCGTTGCGCATCTGAACTGGTTGATGGGTGGAAAAAACACCGAAACAGCGTTGGTAGAAACCTGGCGCGTCGCAAACAAGTTCAAAGCTGGCGGTTTAGCGATCGACGCGCCTGCTATTGAAATTTCTGAGCCCTTGAAAAAGATAGATGCGCCTGTGTTGAGCATCGTCGGCAACGCGTAAGCCTAAAACTGGTCGTAAACCTGTTGAGCAGTGGAACTTTTGTTCCGCTCTCAGATAGGAAGTGTTTTTAGGCGGCTTTCTGTTGCGAGTGCTTTTGGTTGCTTGATAGCCAAGATGTGCGCGCTCTTTAAAAGTAACTACCGCGATTGTCGCTAATTGGTTGGAAAAAACCATGCTTTGCCCACAGTGGACAAATCTGCAAAACCGCCAACGCTTGCATCCCAATATTCGACCATGCCCGCGCTGTTCGCGCGAACATTCACAACATGGGCGCCGTGTCCCGATTTAAACTCGTATGTAAATAAGCCGCGCGGATGACCCCCGCGGCGTGCATATTCGCTTACTAACTGATCAACTTGCTGTTTTGTCACCGGTATCCAGCCATTCGATCGGACTTGGGAATTCGTCAGTATACCAGCTGTATCGTACTTCAATAGGTGGTTCTGACTGCCGTAGTATTTTCTCAACACGCTAACTTCGTCTACAGGCCCGGCGCCGCCCGCAACTTCAAAGGACACGTCACCGGGCAAAGCGAGTACACGAGGATTTGCGATATAGGGTCGGCCGGTGCGCCAGCGCAGGTCTTGTGCGATGGCCGACTGGAAACATCCGATGCCGTCGGGTTTGGTTTGCGTACGTACCCCCGGCGCGCGCCAAGCGGTATTTTCTGACACACGGGGTTTGTTGGGATCAACAACGATTACGTGTTCTATGGGTGGCGCGAAGAGCCCAACGGCGTTCTCATATTGGTAAAAGACGCCTTCGCCAAAGCTGACTAAGCCGTCTTCAACCGCGTCGTAAAATCGTTGCGCTTCAGCGTTCAAATCGCCACAGGCAGGCGGCGGCGCGCCGGTGTGAGACGGCTGCGCCTCACTCGTACTTGGAGTTTGCGGTATGGTGTTTGATGCGCCGTCCGCGCCACTTGAAGGAGGCTGTTCGTTGGTCTCGTTCGTCCCCCCGTTGACGCCGGGTGTTCGGCCGCCATTCGGCCCGCCATATCGGCATTGATAGGCGTGAGGATTCCGTGCGCAAATCTCTGGGTCCCAATTATTGACGCCGCCGTCAATTGGACTTCCGTCATTATTCCCGCTTTGTGGTGAATCAGGCTGCCCCTGATCATACGACGGCTCCTCATCAGGAATCGTTTCATTCTCTTCAACGCCTATTTCAAACGGGTTTTGACGATCAGGGTCTTCGCCGGTTCGCGCCCCGCTCTTTTTGATCTCGACAACGATGATCTCCCAGTCTTTGTCAGTCGACCATTGTGATGTGCAGTCGAAAGTTTCGAATCGACTGTCTATTTCGACTTGCGCATTGTTCGGATCCCATATGTCTGGGTTGCCTCCGGCGGCGCGCCACCGCTCATTGACGAGGTCTTCATAGGCCTTGACCGACATGACGCTAATGTCTGCACTGGTGTAGACATAGGGGTCCAAATAGCCTTCCACCGCCCGGAGAAAGAGCTCTTTGTAATCGCTAGTCATGTCGCACTGATCTAACGCGCTTGCGCCGGAGATGTCGCCGCGCCAATCAACAGGATAGCGAGAGTCTCCGTCGCCTTGCGCAAATGCGACATTGACCATGCTTAGGGCAATCAGCGTTATAAGGAGGGGGCGAAGCATCGTTACAATCAGCGTTATAAGGAGGGGGCGAAGCATCGTTACAATCCCAACGGCGCTCAATTCAGGTGAACAAAAGGGCTAATAAGGCGATACCGAATGGACATTGCATCGTCCGAAGCTCCAGGTTGCATCGAGGCGGCTATCGCAGTCTTGCTCGGCGCGGGATTTTTCATTGGACGAAGAACCAAGAGAATCGGTTTCTGACTCACGCCGATATTGCGAGAGGGCGTTGCGCCAGAGTTCTGCCGCATACGCCCAATCGGCATTGTATTGGTCCACAAACCCTGTCACATCGCCTTCTATCGGCGCGCCAGTCGACGCCGCATACGTTTTGCCGCGTTGTCGCCCTCTATTGTACAGCGACCAGGCAGCGCCGCCAATTTTCGGGTAAACGCGCAGCCCCGCGCGGTTAATCGCGCCGGCATAACCTGACAGCGCCGCTCTATTCACGATAACCGGGAGGTCAATAAACTCAGGCGGCAAGGGGTGAGTAATCGCGCGCGCGCCATCCATAACGCGCGGAACGATTTCATAGGGCTGCACAGTGACGTTCATGACTTGGCCAGCAGATTGAGAGTAGAAACTAGCG
>JBCDBM010000201.1:0-6114 GCA_039183665.1 Pseudomonadota bacterium
CGCCGCCGCTTCTTTCTGCTAACGGCGCGAGTTTGTCCCGCGATGAGACAACATTTTCAAATTCAGGCGGCGCCGCAAGGCCTACTGCGCCGATCGCGAAAAGCGCGCCCGACTGTGCTCGATAGAGACCTTGTTCCGCATCAGCCAGGATGGCCTCGAACCGGCCGGCCTCGCGCTGGCGTAAATTGACCTCTTGGCTCTCGCCGTCGGGCCCTGTTAGCGTCACCGGTTCGGGCGCGTCCTCGATAGAGCGTCGTTCAATAATGAGGCGGCCCTCGTCGTCGCGCAGCAACAGCGCTTCTTCTTCAAGCTCCGGTTCTTTCATTAGCCAATGAGCCACGCGCCGAAGCAATTCCGCATGCGGGCCGCCGCCGTCGAAGCCGCGCGCCCACAACCAGACATGATCAGACAGCAACAACCCCACGCGGCCCTCGCCCACACGATCTAGAATAAGAAGCGGCGCGTCCGCAGGTCCGGTCAGGAGCGTTTGCCCGTCGCGCTGTGTCACCGGCATGATCCGAAGCCATCGGCCCCATGTTTCGGTCTCCGGCAGGTCTGCGCTAACCGGATGCCGCGTTCCAAGCTCTGAAACGCGCGGGCGAAAGGTTTCCGCGCGCGCCACATCACTCGGCGCGGCAGGTAGAATAAAAGAGAGGTTGCGCTGCGCGGCGAGCGAGCGATCCCCATTGAACTCGGGACCGGCTGCGATAAGGACCGCGCCGCCATTGTCTACAAAGCGCGCGATGTTATCGAAGTGGAATGGGTCGAGCACATCGCGATACGTGTAGCGATCGAAAATCAGCAAATCGAATTCCGCGAGCTTATCAATAAAGAGTTCGTTCTGGGGAAACGGAATAAGCGCGAGTTCATTGACCGGCGTTGCATCGCTCTTATTGATGGGCCGTAAGATCGTGAAATGAACGAGGTCCACAGCCGGATCCGATTTCAGCAAATTGCGCCATACGCGTTCGCCCGGATGGGGCTCGCCGGAGATCAGCAAAACACGCAAGCGATCGCGGATCGCGGTGATCGGCAACACCGCAATATTATTCCGCGTGGTGAGCTCGCCAGCGCGTGGTTCGACTTCAAGTTCTATGATCAACGCGCCGGGACGGTTTAGCGGTGCGCTGAAGCGCGCCTCGGCGCCGATGGGCACCGATTGGCGCAAAATTTCTTCGCCGTCCACGCGCAGCGTCACCATTGCTGCCCCACGCGCCTCTAACGGAATTTCATCTGGACCCAAATCATCAATTCGGAACGAAACCGTCGCGGGTTCGCGAACGATGCCATAGCGCGGCGCGTTGAGAAATGTGATTTTCCTGTCCGCTTCAGATTGACGACCGGTGATAAACACGTGGACGGGCGCTTCGCCAAGCGCAGCGCGCGCCGCATTTTGCGCGTCCGAGGCTTGACCGTCGGTAATGACGAAGACGCTGCTGACCCGAGACGCGGGGACGTCGGCCAACGTGTTCGCGACCGCCTCGACTGTGCGCGTTTGCGCCGCGCCTGAAAATTCTCGGCGGCGAATATCCATCCCGCCGATGGAATTCAAGCGCCGCTCCAAAGCATCAGCGGCGGCTTGGGCAACCACGTCTCGTCCGTCCAGAGTCTGACTGGCGCTTTTGTCCACAAGGATCAGCGCGATATCGGCGAGGGGCGTTTCTTCGGCCTGGCGAACTTGAGGATTGACGAGCAGGCCGAGCATTCCAGTGATGGCAATGAGACGCGCCGCGCCCGCGCGCCACTCTCGCGTGAGCGAGAGTGTGATCGCTGCGACGCAAAGAGCCGCTGCGCTGAACACCATCCATAGTGGCAATACTGGGTCTAGGACGATGGTCACGATTGATTAGCGTTTCCCTCGGTGCGCGCGGTTCATCGGCCCATGCGCTCCAACAAGATGGGCGCATGCACCTGATCGGATTTATAATTTCCGGTATAGGCGACCATCACCATATTGATGCCCGCCCGGTATGCGAGTTCGCGCGCGCGTTCACCGCCAACGCTCATGGCGCGTTCAGGACGGCCGAATTGATCGGTCGCCCACGCGCCGGCCCAATCGCGCCCGCCGATGATCAAAGCCGTGACGCTATCCGTTGAGCCGGACGTCTCAGCCTCCACCCATACAGGGTTGCGTTGATGGCGTCCTTGCAGACCGCTCAAGAGATAAAACGAGCGCAAAAGCACATGGCCGTCTTCCACCGGCTCTAAGGGCGGAATATCGAGGCGCGCCAAGATCCTGCGTAAGGCTTGCGCTTCCGGTGTGGTGCTGTTCGAAATCGTGCGCTCGTCATCTCGAGTGTCGAACACCACCAACCCGCCAAGCGTCATGAAGTTCTCCAGATTGGCGAGTGCGTCCTCCGTTGGGGCCGGCGCCCCGTCAACGATCGGCCAATATAAGAACGGATAGATAGATAAATCATCCGTCTCTGGATTAACGATCACCGGCGCACCGGGCTCTAAAGAGGTGCGTCGCGCAAGCTCTCGCGAGAGCGCGCCAAGGCCCGCGCCGGCGAGCCTGTCGACCGTGGGGTCACCTGTTTCAACATGGGCGAGCCGCGTCGTCAGCGCTGCGTCGACGGTGACGCGATCGATGGGACGGTCGAGCGGTTGCGCTGCGGCCTCGGGCGCGGTCATCAAATGCCCGGCGAGGGCGCTAAAAAGAATAAGGCCGAACTGGCTTGCAGGCACGGTCCCTCCGCGCACTCGGCGAAGGCGCAACTTGCCGCTCAAAAACAGCGCGAGAAGGCCGTCCAATAATAGCAGCAGTAAAGCGGCGGCGAATAGAGGCGGGCTTAATGCTTGTGGCGGCGCGGCGACATAGGATCGTATATCGACGCCGCTAATCCGCATGGGCTGGATCACTGCGTCTTGATGAATTGGGTTGAGGGCAAGCGGCGCGTCAGGCGAGCCATAGAGCCCTGGCAGCCGGTCTGGGCCCGGCGGCGCTGACAATTCTGCAACACTTAACGCCGGCGCATTCTCGGTGGGTCGTTGCAGGGCTCCATAGCCGTCCATGATCCGCAATGCCGGAAAACGCGCCTCATCGGAAAGGTCCGATTGTTCAAGCGCAGCCGTCGACATCACCACGAGACGGCGCAACATGGACACAAAAACCTCCGATATTGGGATATCCGACCAGGCTGGCGTTGCTGTGACATGAAACAGCGCAATGGCGCCGTTGCCGCGCGCTTCTCCGGTGACAAGAGGCGTGCCGTCTTCAAGCCGCGCCCAGCTTTTTCGGGTTGTATCGCCGCCCGGCTCGGCCAGGATTTGCTGCCGGACAAAAACGTCGCTAGGCGTTGCAAGACCAGCAAACGGACTATCTGACGGGAAGGCGTCTAAAAGCTGCGGCGTATCCCACGTGAGCGCGCCGCCAAAAGCGCGTCCCCCGCCGCGCAGCGCAACTGGCATGAGCGCCGGCGTTTCGTCGCGCGCCGCCTCGGCTACTACAGGACCGGCGAAACGGATCAGCATGCCGCCGCGCGCAACCCATTCCTCAAGGGCGCGCGCCGCGCCCTCACGTATCGTGCCCACGTCATCAAGCGCGATGACCGACACGCCCGCCGCCAAGACTGTGGCGATATCGCCTTCAACAAACTCAGCAAACGGATTGAGCGCTTCGCGCAAATAGTGGGAGCCAGAGAGTAAGTTATTACCAGCGCCTGTGTTGTCTGAGACAAGCCCAACGAGCGCTCGGCGGTTGCGCGCATCGGCAAGCCACCGGGCGCCCGCCGCTGGGACGTTTTCGATGGTAACGCTCGCCAAATCGTTGCGAAGGGCTAGCGGGAGTTCCAGCGTGCTTTGGGCGGCGCGCTGACCATCGTCGAGGACAACCCGCGCCCGCGCCAATTCGCGACCTTCTCGCGCTTTTGCAACGATGTCTCCGGCCCATCGTCCACCGACACTGACCCGCTCCACGGAGAAGGCTAGCGCATCGCCGTCTTGCGCGTCGCCGCGCAGCACCGGTTTTGCGACTGCGCTGTCCGCATAAACCGCGAGCGCGCCGATCGCGTTTAGAGCTTCCGAAACGTACTTGTCGTCCGGGCTCGCCAGGCCATCCGCCAACCATCGCACATCGAACTCCCGCGCCTCATTGTCGGCAGCGAACGCCTTTATCGCATCGTGCGCGGCCGCGCGGTCCGCCAATAGCGGCTGCGGTGATAGGCTGTCGGCGAGCGCGCGAAGCTCGCGGCCGGTCATGGGCGTGGGCGGTATCGTTTGCGCGACGGGCGCGGTTGTCAGGACAAAGATTTCCTGGTTTGCCTGCTCAGCCTGGGCTGCGGCCTCGCGCATCGCTTCGCGGCGGGCGCGCCAGTTGTATGCGGCGGGCCATGTGTCATCAATCACGAGCAATAGGGCGCTTGCCCCGTTTGATGGCGCGGGTGCGTTCAAGATCGGTCCCGCCAGCCCCACGATAATCAGGATCGCGATTGCCATCCGTAATAGGATGAGCGGCCATGGCGTGCGCTGGGGCGTTTCTTCCTTTGAGCGCAGTTGCCGCAAGATCGAAAAGGGCGGGAACTGAACGTGCTTTGGCGCGGGCGGGGTCGCCCGCAACAAGAACCATAGCAACGGCGTCAGCGCCAACGCCGCGAGAATTGCCGGAGAGGCGAAGGCGATATTTTGCAACATCTATCCGGTCCACTCCCGCCCATCGCCAAGCGCGGCGATGAGCGCCAGAAGCGCCGTTTGTGGCGCGCGATCTGTGCGATGCGAGAGAAACGTCCAGCCGACGGCGCCAGCGAGCGCGGCAAGGGCGTCTCGATGGCTTGAAAAACGCTTTTTGTAGTCTCCCCGGACTGTGCTCACATCGCCGAACAAAAGACGCTCCGAGGCGCCCATATTGGAAAATTCGACCCGCCCCTCAAATGGAAAGTCTTCTTCCGCCGGATCGCACACTTGCAGGAGGACGCCCTTGACGCCCTGCCGCGCAAGCTCGCCAACACGCTCCTCCAGGATTGTACCCCCCGAAAAGAAATCGCTTATCAGCAACGCCTGGGCCCCCGCGGGCAGCTCGTCGCGAGGCGGCGCCGAGACCTCGTCATTGCTGTTGGTTGCGCGGAGCAACTCCTCGAGAAGCTTCTCAGGCGCCGTTCGGCCCTGAAAAGGGCGTCGCCCGCCGCCCAACATGGCGATGCGCTCGCCACCTTTCGACAGTAAGATCGCGAGCGCCGTTGCGAGAATATCAGCGCGCCGCCTTTTGCTTGGCGTTTGCGCGCCGGACGAAAACGCCAACGACGCCGACGGGTCGCGCCAGAAATACAATGCGGCGGCGGTGTCCCACTCGTTTTGTCGGACATAAAGCCTGTCCGCCGCCCGCGCTGACTGACGCCAATCAATTGCGCCGACAGGATCGCCAAACGCGTAAGGGCGGTGCTGCCAAAAGCTCTCGCCAGGCCCTGCGCGCCGGCGACCGTGTAGTCCCGCCGCAACCGTTTGAGCGATACGCTGCGCTTCAAGCATTAAGGCCGGCCAGGACGCAGCCTCCTGCTCCGCCTCGAGGCGAATATCGCGCTGGTCGACGCTCCAATCACGCATAACCGCTAAGCTCGCTCGCTATGGTTGTTATCGAGGGGCGCCGGTCTACGCCAATAACTCATCAACAAAATCATCTGTACCCAGCCCTTCCGACCGGGCTGAGAAGTTCAAGGCCATGCGATGGCGCAGAACAGGTTTGGCCAAGCGCCGCACATCATCAAAAGAGGGCGCGTGACGTCCGTCTATCAAGGCGAGCGCTCTTGCTGTGAGCGAAAACGCTTGGCTTGCGCGCGGGCCGGGCCCCCAGGCGACCATGGCTTTAACGCGCTCGCTCGCGTCGTCTTCCGGCCGCGCGGATCGGACCAGCTTTAAAATGTCTTCCACCACATTTTCGCCGATCGGCATGCGCCGCACCAAATCTTGCGCCGCGATAAGATCGTCGCTTGTCATCACCGGCGCCAGCTCCGTTTCGAGGTTGCTGGTTGTTTCCGCAAGCATGCGCCGCTCCGATTTGAGATCCGGGTAGCCCACATTGATCTGGAGCAGGAACCGATCGAGCTGCGCCTCCGGCAGCGGATAGGTGCCTTCTTGTTCAATGGGATTTTGGGTCGCGAGTACGTGAAACGGCGCTGGAAG
>JBCDBM010000202.1:0-6066 GCA_039183665.1 Pseudomonadota bacterium
CCTTCATCGCCTGCTACTCGCATTCATCAGTATCGTGGATGTTGGCAATTAATTCCGTGTCGCCCTCTTTTTCGGCTTCGTCTAAGCAACTGCGTTCATCTGCGGCGTCGCCAGAGCCCGCCCAAGCGGCCCGCGCAGCGCGTTTTTGTTCAGCCATCGCGGCGTCAAAGCCGTCAGTATCGACACTTCGGCCCTGACGGCGCAGTGCGTCTTGCGTCAAATCGAGCGGGAAGCCGTATGTATCATAAAGCTTGAACGCCGCCTCTCCGGGCAACGCCGCATCCGCAGACAACCCGGCGAGCTCGTCATCCAAAAGCCTCAAGCCGCGCTCAAGAAGATTTTGGAATTTTCTCTCTTCGGACTTTAGCGTCTCGATAATCAACGGTTCCGCGCGCACAAGCTCAGGGAACGCCGCGCCCATCTCTCGCGTTAAGACCGGCGCCAATTGCGCGAGCAACGGATCTTTTGCGCCCAAGACATGCGCATACCGCATGGCGCGACGCATAATCCGACGCAACACATAACCGCGCCCCTCATTGGACGGGGAAACGCCGTCTGCGATCAAAAAGCTAGACGCCCGTAAATGGTCTGCGATCACACGATGGGCCGGTTCTTCAATGGCGTCTTCGCGAACGCCCGTTATGTCTACAGACGCTGCGATCAACGATCGGAAAAGATCGACATCATAATTGTCGTGCACACCCTGCAAAACTGCGGCGATGCGTTCTAACCCCATGCCTGTGTCGATGGACGGCTTTGGCAAATCGGTCTTCGAGCCATCCGCATGGGATTCAAATTGCATAAAGACCAAGTTCCAGATCTCTACGAAACGGTCACCGTCCTCATCGGGCGAGCCTGGAGGACCACCAGGAATGTGATCGCCGTGGTCAAAAAAGATCTCCGAACACGGACCACATGGCCCGATATCGCCCATTGACCAAAAATTATCGCTGGTCGCAATGCGCAAAATGCGCTCTTCGGGCAACCCCGAAATTTTCCGCCAAAGATTAAAAGCGTCGTCGTCTGTATGATAGATGGTCACCAACAAGCGATCCGCGTCTAAGCCGAATTCTCTGTTGACCAGCGTCCACGCCGCGTCGATCGCGCTTTCTTTGAAGTAATCGCCGAAGGAAAAATTCCCGAGCATCTCGAAAAACGTATGATGGCGCGCGGTATAGCCGACATTGTCGAGATCATTATGCTTGCCGCCAGCGCGGACGCATTTCTGAGACGACGCGGCGCGCGCATAATCACGGGTCTCTGCACCTGTGAAGACATTTTTGAACGGCACCATGCCCGCGTTGACGAATAGCAAGGTGGGATCGTTTTGCGGCACCAACGGTGCGGAAGGCGCAACTTCATGATCGCGCCCCGCGAAAAAGTCTAAAAAATGCGCCCGAATATCTTTCAACGACGTCATGATCTTGAAACCCTACAGCTATGCGCCGTTTGGGTTTACTCGCCGGCGCCAGCGCGAAAGCCCCTCTTAGCGTCGGCAAGGGGCTTCCGTCTAGGCGGACGGTGCATTCTGCAATTTGACTTCAATTTACGTCATGCAAAAGGCGTTTAGCTTATTGCCGTCCAGATCACGAAAATACCCCGCGTAAAATGTATCGCCCCTGGGGCCAGGCGCGCCTTCATCTGCGCCCCCTAACGCCAACGCTTTTTTATGCAATCGGTTCACGGCATCAGGGGACTCGCAAGCAATCGCCACCATCACGCCGTTGCCCACTGATGCAGGCTCGCCGTTGAACGGCTTCGTCAGGCCAATTCCCGGTTGGCCTTCGCCGGTTGTCCAGGCAATAAACGTCTCGCTCTCCATCATGCGCGCGGCGCCGATCTCTGCGAGCAAGTCATCATAGAACGTCGCCCCGCGGGATAGGTCATTCGTGCCAATCGTGACATAGCCAATCATTGTCCGTCTCCCAATTGATCACCACAGCGGCGGTCGCCCACAAACGCTATGGAAAGCCCCTGAGGCAAGCGATTAGACGGCCTCCGCGGCCTCGTCATCCTCATCATCGCTCGCATCTCCCACAAGCATCTCTTCGGCCACAAGCCCTGCATTGCGTCGAATAGCGGCTTCGATTTCCTGGGCCATCTCCGGGTTATCGCGCAAAAACTGTTTTGCGTTTTCCCGGCCCTGCCCAATGCGCTCCGAATTGTAAGAGAACCAAGAGCCAGATTTCTCAACCACGTCGGCCTTGACGCCCAAATCGAGGATCTCCCCCATTTTCGACACGCCCTCGCCATACATGATGTCGAACTCCACCTGCTTGAATGGCGGCGCGACCTTGTTCTTGACGACTTTGACCCGGGTTTGGTTGCCCACAACATCTTCGCGCTGCTTAATCGCGCCAATGCGGCGGATATCAAGCCGGACAGACGAATAAAACTTCAATGCATTGCCGCCCGTCGTGGTTTCGGGCGAGCCGAACATTACTCCAATCTTCATGCGGATCTGGTTGATGAAAATCACCAGACAATTGGACTTGGAGATTGACCCGGTGAGCTTGCGCAGCGCTTGGCTCATCAACCGCGCCTGCAAGCCGGGCAAAGAGTCGCCCATTTCGCCTTCTAATTCTGCGCGCGGCGTTAGCGCCGCCACGGAGTCAATCACAAGCACGTCCACAGCGCCGGAACGCACCAGGGTGTCAGCGATCTCCAAGGCCTGCTCCCCGGTATCGGGTTGAGAGATCAGCAGATCATCCAGATTGACGCCCAGCTTTTGTGCATAAATAGGATCAAGCGCGTGTTCCGCATCCACAAAGGCGGCGACGCCGCCGATCTTTTGCGCTTCCGCCGCCACATGCAGCGCCAAGGTCGTTTTGCCAGAGCTTTCGGGCCCATAAATTTCGACAACGCGTCCCCGCGGCAAGCCGCCAATGCCTAAGGCGATATCCAGCCCTAAAGACCCGGTGGGGATCGATTCAATATCAACGACCTCCCGGTCGCCAAGCCGCATCAGAGAGCCCTTGCCGAACGCCTTATCGATTTGTGAAATCGCCGCTTCAAGCGCTTTTGATTTATCCACCTCGCCCGTCTCCACTAGTCTTAGACCGCCTTTGGCCATTACCGCCTCCGTTGCCTTAATCACCGCCGCTGTGTCAATGAAGCCTTTTGTACCGTTTTTGTTCTCATTTGGCAAGCTTGGCCATCATATTGAAATAATTGGGATAATTCATACGTGTTCGAATTTTGTACCAAACCGGTTTACCAACATCGGCAAAACTGTATTTGCGCGCGATTCGGGTCTCGCGGCGGCGCGAAGAACGCGGTAAGGCTAGCGTCGTGATTTTTTGGGTTGCATCATCGCCCCGCATTTCGCCTGATCTTGGGCCTGCTCATCATCACTAGGGTTTTTCAATGATTCTCAAACGGATCCTGTTTCTCGTCGCCGCGCTCATTTCCGTGGTTGTCGCCCTCGCCTATTTCGCACCCCTCTTCGTGCCGGCTGAGGCTTACAAGGAACGCATCGAAGTTGCCGCGACGAATGCGCTGGGGCGCGAGGTCACCATCGGCGACGAGTTGTCTTTCAGGCTATTGCCGCAAACTACGTTTAATGTAACCGAGTTGGAGATCGCGAATGCGGAAGGTTTTGCGGGCGACAAGCTCGGCAGCGTCGGCAAAGCGGATATAGGCGTTGCGATTGGCCCGTTGTTGACCGGGATTGTTGAGATCAACCGCTTCGTCTTAACGGAGCCGGATTTCAACCTAATTCGCGCTGCGGATGGGCGCACCAATTGGAATCTAGCAGGCGCGCCTGCAAACGATGGCGCCCAAGGCGGCATTGATCAAAACGCGCCTGGCGCTGATCTGCGGGATTTGCGTTTGGGCGACGTGCGCATTCTCAATGGCCGGTTTCGGTATGAGGACCAGAGCGCAAAACGCGTTTTCTTGGCCGAAGACGCGAACCTTCGGGTCGTGTTGAAACGCCTATCAGAACCGCTGGAAATCGACGGCGCAATGATCTTTCAGGGCGAACCGACGGATGTCGATATCGTTTTGAACGATCTTGGCGCGCTCATGGACGGCGCCCAGGCGAACCTTAAGCTCGACGCAACAGTGGGTGACACGGAAGCGGGCGCCGATTTGAACGTTAGCATCAACGAGGCGCTTCAATATGCGGGGCCCATTCGCTTTGATGCGCCGGATTTGCCAGCCTTTGCGCGCCTCGTTGGCACAGAACTCGCCGACGCGCCGGGTTTCGACAAGCTCTCGCTTAGCGGCGATGTCGACGGCGGGGCGACCGCCTTTCGATTATCAGATGCGAAAATCGGCTTTGATGAAATCAATGCCCAAGGTGCGATGACGCTTGATTGGGCGGGCGCGAGGCCTTTGGCGACAGGCGTTCTGTCTGCGGAGGAATTGGACTTGCGTCCTTATATGCCCCCGCCGGCTGAAGCCCCCGCCCAGGGTTTTCCGGCGTGGTCAACAGCGAAACTCGACTTCACGAGCTTGCGCAACATCGACGCTCAGTTCGACGTGACGACAAGCGCAATTTATTTGAACGATCTAGAATTCGGCGACAGTCGGTTGCAACTGCGCGTTGACCGCGGGCGCATGACGGCCGAAATCCCCGAACTCGCGATGTATGGCGGTCTGGGCTCTGGGCAGTTGGTCGTCAATGCACGATCAGCGACGCCGTCCTTTTCCGGCAATTTTGAAGTGAACCGCATCAACGCGCAGCCATTGGCGTTAGACCTCATGAAGCACGACAATTTGCTCGGCCTCGGCGCCTTTAATGTGAACTTCACGGCGAACGGGGCCAGTCAGGCCGCGATCATGTCCTCACTAGACGGTTCGGGCGGTTTTGATCTGGAAGACGGCCTCATCAAGGGCGTCAATATCGCAAAAATGGTCCGTGCCGTGAGCGAGTTGGCGCAGGGCGTTAACCCGACGGCGATTCAAAACGCGATAACGGCCGCGCGTGGTCAACAAGAAACAACGGATTTTTCATCGTTCCTCTCCGACTTTTCGATTACAGACGGCGTGGTCAACGCGCCAAAGATTTCATTGTCAGGACCATTTCTAGAGATGGGCGGAAATGGCGCTGTGAATTTAAGCGCACAATCAATCGATCTTCGGTTATCGCCAAAGGTATCGACCTCTTTGGACGCGGGACAGGGGCGCGCTTATTCGATCCCGGTTCGGATTGGCGGCACTTTCTCCGCGCCGACCATTGGCGTTGACGCAGAAGCGCTGCTGAGGAGCGGCGCGCAGTCAACGCTGATTGATCTGCTTCGCGGCGGCGTGAAAGATGACGAGGAAGGTGAGGAAAGCACAGAAAGCGACGCGCAGGACGACCGCGCACAAGAACCCGGATTGCGTTTATTGGAAGAGCTCTTTTCCACGCCGCGCGGCGATGGCGAAACAAGCGCGCCGGCGGAAGAATAAACGTTGGCGCAAGCGTCATCTTCGAAGAGTGATCGGGGGGCGGCAAACGATCCCGCGCCGCGCGCATGGCAACGGATGTTGTCAGGCCGGCGACTTGACCTTCTTGATCCGTCCCCGGTGGATATAGAAATTGAAGATATCGCCCATGGCCTCGCCCGGGTCGCGCGTTGGAATGGTCAGACCAAAGGGCCGCTCCCTTTTAATGTGGCGCAGCACTCGCTCATTGTCGAAGAAGTTTGCGGGCAATTGCGCCCCGGATGGCCGATCAAGTGGCGCCTTGCCGCCTTGCTCCATGACTCGCCGGAGTTCGTGATCGGCGATATGATTTCGCCATTCAAAGCGCAACTCGGCGGTCAATACAAAACGATCGAAAACCGGTTGCAAACCGCAATCCATTTGCGGTTCGGGTTGCCCGCGACTTTGCCAGAGCAAGTGGAAAAAACCATTAAGCGGGCCGATAAGGCCAGCGCCTATTTCGAGGCCGTCCAGTTGGCGGGCTTCGACGTCGCTGAGGCGCGAAAGTTCTTCGGCGCACCGCGCGGGGTTGCGCCTTTAGAACTTGAGGCGTTGACAGCGCATGATGCGCAAACGCAATTCCTGGCGCGCTTTGAAAGGCTGATGGCGCAACATGGGGGGTAAGCGCGTGATAACAAATGCGCGATTTCAAGG
>JBCDBM010000203.1:0-6043 GCA_039183665.1 Pseudomonadota bacterium
CCGAGATAGCGGCACACTTCGCCGACTTTCGCGCCCTGACTGAGACGCACCTCAGCTTCACGCAGCATTCCAATAATCTGTTCAGGTTTAAATCGTTTCCGGCTCATTCTCTTCTCCTTCGAGTGACGAATTAAGCCAGATTCTCTCCCTCACGCCGGACCAATTTTTCAAACCCAGGTCGCGCACTCATGCCATCTTCACACTATAAAGCGGCTTGAACGACGCGGGCAAGACGACTCTTGTCGCCGGCGGTTTACGACCTCACGACGAGCGTGGCCCCTGCGTATCGTCGCAACGCCCCCAGTTCTCGATCAGGGATTTGGCTCCACGCAGATAACAAAAATATCACTCGCCAATATTTCGTCACGTAGTTTCGAGTTGAAGCTCGAAGACTAGCCGTTCTCAAACCAACGTTTAGGCTGGGAGATTAGGGTTTTGAGTTTAAACCGGTCGAGCCATTCGCCTAAAGCAAGGGCTGCAAGACGCGTGGATCTGGTTGGCCGCCTAGAGCGCCTCCAGTTTAATGGAACGCACAAAGCCTTCAGTCGCGCCCGGAGCTCACATCACCATCGAATGTGTGTCCGCGATCGAGCGATTGAGCAGGAAGACTGTATACAAAAGCGGCGATTAAACTCATCATACAACCGACGAAAATCACAAATCACGATCGGTAACGGCGCGTCGATGGCATCGCTCGATCATCAATAACGGCGTCAATCTCACAACTCCGCGGCGTGTGAGTACAACGGCCCCGGCGACGCTACGACGACCGCAAAGCTAGTGTTTCAGCGTTTCATACCCCTTCGGCGATTGCCGTGGATGCGCAACAACAACCGTCTCTATAAAGACATTCGCAGCCATAATAATCCGCAGGCCTGCTCTGCCGCGCAGCGTAACTTGTTCGGCCTAGCTCGATAGACCAGTTTCCGATCGCAACAAACGGCCCCCGTAACGCGAACCAATCCGCGAACGCTTTACTTAAGTCGTTGCAACGGCGGCGCGTCAGTTTACGTCCGACAAACGTTAAAGTTAGAAATAGATGCGGGACACTACTCGCGTCATTTGCTTACGAGCAAACTCGGCGCGCCTTTTTTGCAGATTAGCTCCCCGACGCCGTCTACAGAATCTACCGACGAGGAAAAACGCTGGTAGTTTTTAGCAGCCAATCCAAAGTTACATAAATACTCAAATGCCACGACCCGATACACTTGGCCGGCAACAGTTGCGCCGGCCAAAATTCGTGATCTATTAGAAATTCACTGTAGCACGAACTTGAATTTCACGAGGCGCATTTGGCGCAACGTACTCAGTGAAGCCCGCCTGTAACCCCCAAGCTCGGACAAATTCTTCCGTAAGGTTCCGGCCAATCACCGAAACATTCACAGCATCATTGGGCGCGTGAAGCGTAATGCTGGCGTCAACTGTCTGATAAGCTGGTTGCCGAAGTGTCTCAATGTAGTTGATCTCAGGGTAAAATTCACTGGAAAACGAAATGCTTGCTAATCCGCTCACACCCCATTTGCCAAAAGCATCATCTTGATTGAACTGGAGATAAGCAGCGCCTTTAATCTCTGGCGCATAGATGAGCGGAATGCCGGCGTAATTGCAAAGCATATCACCCATCGGATCAACCAGCGTGCCGCCAACGATCGGACACCCTGTCGAGGCGCCCGGGAAATCATCATAGGCTGCGTCCGTGTACGCGAAGTTTCCCCCCAACGTGAAGATGTGGTTTATTGCCCATTGCGCGTCCAACTCAACGCCTTTGGACGTTGCTTCGGCCGCGTTGCGCACTTCAAAGTCTGTCGCCAGTCCAGGAAGTGCACGCGCCACCTGAAGATCTTTGATGTCCATATAGAAGAGCGCGATATTAGCTGAAAGCGAACCATCTAAGAAAACGCCTTTCGCACCGATTTCATAGCTGTTAACTTTCTCTGAATCGAATTCTAAGGGGTCTTGCACACGATCACTAAATCCGCCTGTCTTGTGACCTTGGGAAAACGTTCCATAAAGATTGAGACTATCGGTAGGCTCCCAACGTACCGTGACAGCGGGTGTGAAGCGATTTTCCGTTCGCGACTCATCAAAAATTTCATCGGTCGCCAAGTTAACATCATCTTGATAGGGAACTGACGCCAGTTCAAACAGAAATTCTTTCTTCTCGTACGACCATCGGCCGCCCACAATTGCCGTAATATCCTCCGTTAAATGATAGCGGAATTGCCCAAAAAGCGCGATCGTTTCGGTATCTTGAACCCAATCTTCACGTTCGGTGAAGAAGGGTCCGCCGCCGATGAACGCGGGAACATTGAAATCAGACGGCTGTAAGCGCTCCAAGTTACTGTTTTCGTAGTATCCGCCGAAAATGTAGTCGAACTTGTCGAATTCCGTGGACGTGAAGCGCAGCTCTTGTGTGAAACCGTCATAGGTTTCAGCGCGTGTTGCGCGCAATGCGCCGCCAACGATTCCTTGATCAATCGCCACAAAGTTATGGACATAAGAGTAGTTTTGATATCCGGTAACCGAAGTCAAGGTTCCGACATTACCAATTTCTTGCTCGACCTTCAGCGTGAAATTATCAGTGTTTTGAATGCGATTTGGACAAAAACGCGTGGCTGACGGCCCCAGCTCGGCTGTGCAATCGATGTAGCTAATCCACTGATCACTGACGAAGTCAAATGACGGCACGATCGCCTCGAACGCATCATCACCCGCCTCTGTATTGTCTCCATTGGAGCTTACAGTGACGGATGGTGTTTGCCCTTCCTCCGTATACTCATAATGCTCATTCTTCAGGTTTACAGTCGTTGATTCGCCTTCGTAGAGAAGTTTTCCGCGAAGCGCCCAATCCTCTCGCGTACCGCCGTTTGGTTCGTCAAGGAGATTCTCGATGTATCCATCTCTGTCGCGATAGAGCCCGGCGATTCGAAAACTCAATTGATCTGATATCGGACCGGATACATACCCTTCTACGCGGTATTGATTGCCGACGGTGCTAAAGTCGCTGTAACTCGCCGAGAAGCTGCCTTCATGCTCTTGCGTAGGGTCTGCCGTGCGAATGATTACGGCGCCGCCAAGGGTGTTTTTACCGAATAGCGTTCCCTGCGGGCCGCGCAATACCTCTACGTTTGAAACGTCCAGCAAAGGGTGCAAGTTTATCGCAGCGCGACCGATGTAAACCTCGTCTATAAAGCGACCGACCGATTGTTCGATCGAATGCGTCGTACCTGAGCCGATTCCGCGAACGTAAAGGTTCGGAAGAATACTCGCATCAGAATACTCAAAATTAGGAACGTAGAGAGATACGTCTGCAAGATCTAAAGCGCCGCGCGCATTTAAGTCGGCCGCAGTTACGGCCGAAACAGAGACAGGCACCTGTTGCAGCGTTTCTTCTCGCTTTGTCGCCGATACGATAATTTGATCTACTTGCGCGCGCGCAGTCGTTGCCGCTATAGCTCCCGCAATAACTGTTGATGCCGCCCCTAATAATACTGACTTAGTTCTCATTGAGTCCTCCCGGATTGATTCGTCATTTGCGACGATTGTAATCGCGCCAAATGGCGTGACATGGGCTGTCAATCCAGTACCATCGAGGGCGAGCGAGAGAGCTTCATCAAGACTGTAGCGTCCACGAACTTTATTCGCTGTAAGCTTGTTTGCCTGATCGTAAGGAAAAATTGCGGACGACCGTGATCGATTGGCAATAGCATTCAATGCATCGTAAACGGAGAGTTGCGGAATATTGAAATTATATTTCGCTTCGTCTTCGTTTGATGACGCCTGAGACGAAATCACTGAAATCGTCCCCGTTATGCATGCGCATACGGTAGCCTTCGACGGGCTAATCCGCATTCAATTTCCCTCCCCGCGCGCCTCCATTTCGTATTTTGCTGAACTGAAGCACTTATAAAGAGGCGCGAGATTTTGATTTCCCCCAAAATAAAAAGAGAATTACGACTCAAACTTTTTTAGATAGACCAGATCATCTCCAACCTTTTCCACCTGAATGCCAAGCGACGTTTCGAGCGCTTGCAAAACAGCGTCGAGCTCACCGATGTAGAAGGTGCCACCCATTCGCACATCGCGGATTTCGGGGTCAGAAATAATCACTTTCGTATCGGAGTATCGGCTCAACTCCGACACCACGAATTCCAGTGAGTCGCCGTCAAATATTATTTTCTCTTCCAGCCACGCTGTACGCTTATCTATACCGGCCGCGTCAAGCGTTAAAATCTCAGTGTGTTGAGCCGAAACACGCGCTGTGGTGCCTGCGTCGATGACCCCAACAATTTCATCTGACTGGTGCGAGGATTGGCCAGGGTGATCACCGATGACTTCCATCGCATGCGATAATTCAACGCGTCCCTCCGTTACAGTTAGATCAAGATCATTTCCGTCGAGTCGCACTATAAACCGTGTGCCAATCGCTTGAACGGCGCGATCCCCGGCGAGAACCACAAACGGTCGATTTGGGTCTCTAGATACATCGAAATGCGCTTCACCGCGCTCCAAGCGGATGAACCGCTCCGATGTTGAAAATCGAGTGGCAATTCGACTATTCGTGTTTAATTGAACGGTTGAGCCATCATGAAGCGTAAATTCGTTGATCTCACCAAGCATCGTCGCATGAACCGCTCGAACTAGCACAGACTTAGAATTCGCATCATAATAAAGGATAGAATACGAGAATGCCGCGACGGAGAAGCAAATGGCGGCGATTACACCGGCAAAGTGTAATGGCCTCCACCTGATCCATGATGAAACGACGGTAGCGAATGGTCGTTCTGCCTGAGTAGGAATGAGCGCAGCGTCTAGGAGCGCGTCTACGTCTCCCCACAAGGCCGCGACGCGTCGAATTTCCGCTTCGTGTCGCGGGCTTCGGGCCATCCACTCTGCAAGTGCTAATTTGTCTGCAGATGATAATCGCCCTCGGTCGATCTGCGCCACCCACGACGCAGCCTCTAACTGAATGCGTTCCAATGCGTCTGACGCAATCGGCTTTAGTGCGTCACTCATGTTTTGCCTCAATACTCGTCGGTAGCTTCGATACCTTCTCTCCCCCAACCGCGTAACCGCTTTCGCGCATCGTCATACTTAGTCGCATGATCGCGTTTGTTATATGCCGTTCAACCGTGCTTGTGGAAATACCCAATTTCTTAGCAATTGTTTTATGCGAATATCCGTAGAGTTTTCTCATTAGAAATACGCGACGACATTGCGTTGGCAACGTATCCACAGCTTGTCTAAAAGCTTCGAACTTCCTCTGATAATGCAGTTTTAAATCTTGCGTAGGCTCACTCGTCGGCACCGCACTCATAGAAGCGTCATTCATCTCTCGCACGATCGCTCCCGCGGCGCGCCTTTGGCGCTTAGAAACGAGATTGCGGGCGATGATGAATAAATAGGACTTTGGGGACCGTATTGAGCGCTTTTTACTTGCCTCCATTGCATTCAGATAGGCCTCTTGAAGGACATCATCTATCTCATCGTCCGAAAGAAGACGTTGTGCCAAGTAGGCTGATAGCGTATCTCGATGTTCCAAGAACGCTTCAAGCAGCGGTTGTGTTTTTTCTACTGGCATCAAGCGGTGTTTTCAGTTTCTTCCAAATATCTCGCCCAGCGATCGATAGGCCTATCGATCGCGTATCCTGAAGAGATTCCTTTGACCAAAATCCCCCAAAAAAACACATGGCAAATTACCTGAGAACGACGCAACCTTCTCAGTAGCGTCAGTTTTCGACCGCAACCAACCTATCTCTACCAAAAACCCAATCGACCGAAACCTTGCGAAACTCGGCTTAGACCGCGATCCTCAAGGTATGCTAGATTGGCTAAAATTCCTTATATATGGCCAAGACGCACGAACCGCCGTCGCAAAGCTGGAAAAGCTTAAGGCATAAGGACGTAATACTCTCCCTGATCGAGTTTGAGTTTTATATTCCAACCAGGTTGTTCCAAAAGCTGCGTCGCAATTTCAAACACTTCCACGCTGCGATAGGTGATCAGCGGATTGAGGTCCGAAAACACATTCTCTTCGATTGCC
>JBCDBM010000204.1:0-6012 GCA_039183665.1 Pseudomonadota bacterium
AACGCAGATATTTCGATCGATGAAATTGCCGAAATTGTGATTCAGACCGCGCCCTATGCAGGAACGTGGCGGGCGGGCCGAGTTCTGTTCGCAATGGAGCAAGTCTTTCCCGGCGGGTCTTTACCAAGCGAAGACGCAAACGGCGAGTCGTAGCATCGACGAATGTCGCACACTGTGAAAATCCCGATTAGATGGGACGCAAACGGCAAAATGATCCAAGACCGCAAATTCTTGATTCTCAGTCTGGCGCTGTTTGCAATCGCCGCGTCTTGTTCCGACGGCGGTTCGGATACCGAATCGTCGAGTGCGGCGACCTCAAATGTCGAAATCGCGGATAATAGACCTGACGCTGACGACTCTGGCGGTTCTCTCGACGACTTGATGATGGGTGAAGACCAGGCGGGTGAACTTGAAATCGCGTTTGCTGAAAAGTTTCAGCAGGACTGTGCCGTCTGCCATGGAGAAAACCTTGAGGGCGCCGCGCAAGGCACGCCGCTGATCGGTGTTGATCTTGTTAATGGCGAAACCCGCGAGAATTTAATTGAGAGTATCGCGGTAGGTAACCCCGACAAAGGCATGCCCGCTTGGGCCGGTGTCTTGAGCACGCAGGAGATCGAAAATCTCGCCTTGTTCATTATCGAGAAGCGCGCTGGGTTTTCATATGACACCTTTAACTTCGATACGCCGTTTGAGGTGCCGACCGGCGTTATGGAGAGTGAACACCATACCTTTGCGTTAGAAACGGTCGCCAGCGGATTGGACAGTTTACCCTATTCGATCGCGCCGTTGCCTGACGGCAGCTTTCTCCTGACGGAACGACGACTGGGTTTGAGCATCGTGTATCCGGACGGCTCTCGATCTGAGTATGTCCAGAATGCCCCAAAGGTTTATACGGATACGATTCCGCAAGTCTTCAACCAGGTGGTCGGTTGGGGCTGGATGATGGATGTCGCGCTGCATCCGTCATACGAGGAAAATGGCTGGGTCTACATTGCTTTCGGCGATCGGTGTGAGGGGTGCAATGAACTCAGCAGAGAAACGAACATGCCTGTGACCATGGTTAAATTGGTTCGAGGGCGCATTAAAAACGAGCAATGGGTTGATGAAGAAGTCATTTGGGAAACCGACCTAGAATTCTATGGGAACTTGCCAGATGTTTCCCCCGGCGGCCGCATTGCTTTCGATGGTAAAGGGCACGTATTTCTTACTGTCGGCCTTAAAGGATCGGACAATCACACCGGCGTGCAGGACTTGAGTATTCCGTGGGGCAAAGTCCATCGCGTGTACGATGACGGGCGCGTACCGAAAGATAACCCCTTTTACGATCAAGAAAACGCGTTCGGTTCTATCTGGAGCTATGGTCACCGCAGCCCGCACGGACTGGAGTTCAACCCTTGGACTGAGCAGCTTTGGGAAACCGAGATGGGACCACGCGGCGGCGACGAAATCAATTTGATTTACCCCGGAAGAAACTACGGTTGGCCCCTGACATCGAAGGGTACGAATTACGAAGGTACGAAAGTCGATTACGGAAAGATCTTGGGCATTGATTTCGATATCGAAGATATCGAACAACCGATCGTCGATTTAACCCCATCGCCTGCTGTTTCCAGCTTCGCGTTTTACGATGGCGACGCGTTTCCCGATTGGCATGGCGATATGATCGTCGGCTCACTAAAAGCGCGCACCCTTTACCGTGTCCGCGTGGAAGATGGACAATTAGTGAGCCAAGAAGTTTTGTTCGAAAATCTAGCGCGGGTTAGAGACGTCGAGACTGGCTATGACGGGAATATCTATGTGTTGCTTGAGCATTCAACCGGCGGGAAAATCATACGGATCCGCCCTGTAAGCGGGGCGCGATGATGCACGTACTGATTAAAAAGCGTTCGTCGAGGGGCGAGGTGTTTTTGCGATTTTTTCATTATGCGAGGCGGGAAGGATTTGAACATCAGGCGATTTTTGCGGCGAGTTTACAAACTTACATAGGCGCGACTGATGGGGCTTTCTCATGAGCGTCCCACTACTGCTTTTGATCTTGATCCTTATTCTGCTTTTGATCTGGTGGATCGAAAACAGACGCCGAACGGGGCATCCGGTGACGCCAGGATATCGTGATGATATCATTATTCCCAACACAGACGAATATGAGTTATACCATAACTCGGTTTCATTGTGCTCGATGAAAGTCCGGGTGTGTATGGCCGAATTGGGAGTACCGTATAAAAGTCATCATATCGGTATGGCGGAGACAGGCCGGCCGGATACGATCAGGCCCGCATTTCGAAAAATCAACCCGGCGCGGACGGTGCCAGTGCTGGTTCATAACGGACACCCCATTTATGAATCGCACGAGCAGATTCGTTACATAGGCAATCGCGTGACGCCGGGGTCCGAAAGGCTGGTTCCTGACTCGGAAGCGGCGCGCAAGGAAATGGACTATTGGATTGATCGGTCCTCCATAACGACCGACCCGCTTAACAATATGGATAAGAGCGCCGGCAACGCGGCCCCCGGACAAACGCTTCCCCTGATTGTTGGCGTCACCGGAAAGGTGTCGTTTTTGACGATCTTGGAGCTGCTATTATTCCACCCGATAAAAGTCTTCCCGATCATGTCGCTGATTGTGAAGGCGAGCGGTTTCAACGTATTCAAAGGCGGAGCGATTAAAAAAGGGTTCTTAGAGTCGCGTAAATACATGCACCTTCATTTTGACGCGCTTGAGGCGCAACTCAAAAAAACAGGCGGCCCCTGGATTCTCGGCGATGCGTATTCGCTTGCCGACATTTCTTGGATGGTCATTTTTGACCGACTTCTCCAGTGCGATTCCCTAGCGCAATTCGCCGGCGCTGATCGGCGCGCGCAATGCGCTGCTTACTGGGAGAGGTTGCGGGTGCGCCCGGCATACCAAGAGGGAGTCGTTGATTACGAGCATCGGGTCGTTGCCTATGGCAGGGAACGCATCAAAAAGATCAAGGAAGACAACCCCCAGATACGGGCTATTTTGAATGGTGATTGAACGAGAACAGGCAATGCGGCGCGCACGAGAAATGCGTATTCACGGCGTGAGACAAAGCTCCCAGATCTACGATACGCTCAAGTGGCCAATGGATACGTAAGAATACAATCAGTAAACGGTGTAAAAAGCGACTATTTAAAGGAAATCACGTGACTCAGGATGCAATCGACTTATTCTCCCCTATGTCCCTCGGCGATTTAGAATTGCCCAATCGTATTCTTATGGCGCCGATGACGCGCGCGCGAAGCAGTGAGGCTCGAGTGCCGAGTGCGACAATGGCGGAATATTACGCTCAACGTGCAAGCGCCGGCCTAATCATCTCGGAAGCCACGATAGTGGACGCTATGGCCGCCGGATACTCATGGACGCCAGGGCTTTATAACGATGAACAGATCGAGGGGTGGCGTCTTGTCACCGATGCGGTTCATCAAGCGGGCGGCCGCATATTCGCTCAATTGTGGCATGTCGGCCCCATGGCGCATTCGTCACTTCTCGAAGGGAAAAGCCCTGTCGCCGCCTCGGCAATAAATGCGGGATCACAAGTGATGACGACCGAAGGTATGAAACCTTCGGATACGCCAAGAGCATTGGAAACAGACGAGATACCGGAGATCGTTGCACAGTTTGGACGAGCAGCGGAGAACGCGTTGAAAGCGGGCTTTGATGGCGTCGAACTCCACGGGGCGAACGCCTATCTACTGGAGAACTTTTGCTGCGATGCAACCAATAAGCGTACGGACAAATACGGCGGGAGCATTGAAAATAGGCTGCGTTTTGTCTTGGAGGTTGTAGAGGCGTGCGCAAACGCTGTCGGTCCCGATAAGTTGGGTTTGCGTATTTCCCCCCGATCTCATTTCACGGGAAAACCGGATAGCGATCCGATCGCCTTATACGGCGCCTTGGCTGAAAAACTGAACGCGTTTCCGCTAGCCTATCTTCATATCATCGAACCGGCGCCAGGCCGCGCGATGGGAATGACGCCGGGAAACCCGAATGATCCGCCGAAAACACTCGCGGGTGGTCCGCAGTCAGAAAACCCTGGTGAAGCGTCCATTCTCTTAAAAGAGATTCGTAACGCGTATCATGGACGCGTCATCTTAAACAATTTTTATGACAAGGATTCGGCAAACGCGATGTTGGCGGCTGGGCATGCAGATATGGTGGCGTTCGGCGCCATATTCCTTGCCAATCCGGATCTGCCAGAGCGTTTTCGAACAGATAGTCCGCTGAACGCACCCAATATGGAAACGTTTTATGGCGGCGACGAGCGTGGGTACACGGATTACCCGACCTTAGAGCAGAGCAACACTTAAAAGGCCGTTGATTGCGCGCTTTCACCGGCAGCAGCACCGTTCCATCAAGCGCCGCTAAAGGAGGAATCTATGCATATCGAACCAGGCGTTGTCGAGGGCTCGAAGATGACGCTTAGCTATGCGACGGCGGCTGGCTCCGCAGGGTTGGCGTTGGCTATGGCTTTGAAGACCATTCGAGATGATGGTGGTTTGATTGCGCTGGCGCTGCGCAGCGTATTCACCACAGGTTTTGTGTTGATCTTCTTCCAGGTGTTGCCACACTATCCAGTCGGGGTTTCGGAAGTCCATTTCATATTCGGCGCCACACTGTATCTTGTGTTTGGGGCAGGGCCGACCGCATTAGGTCTGGCGGCTGGGCTATTCTTGCAGGGGTACATTTTCGAACCCTCGGACTTACCACAGTATTTCATTAATGTGACCTCGTTGATCGTTCCCTTGTGGTTAGTGACTCTCGTCGCGAAGAGACTCATCGCACGAAACACGCCTTACGTTGGTTTGAAGTCGTGGCAAGTCTTGGCGATGTCGGGGTCTTTTCAGGGCAGCATAATTGTCTGTGTCATTCTGTGGTCCGTCTACGGACAAGGCTTTGGCGCTGAAAACATGGCCGCTATTGGGGCATTCGCGACCAGCTACCTGCTCGTCATTATTGTCGAACCGATCGTCGCTCTTATTATTCTTGCGATTGCGAAAAAATTGGACCCAAGCATTCGAAATCCGATTTTCTACAACCGTCTGCATCATCCCGTTGTTTGATACGCCGATTTGGTTAGATGTAGACGCGCATTTTTCGAATTAGTTTTGCGCGGGGCGTGTGAGGATGACGCGCGCTGTTAAGAGTGTTTTTGCGCAAGAGAGGCGAGGCAATCTGTGCCAATGCATAATAGAGTCAATGGCGGCCCGAGCCGCCATTATCCGGCTGAAGAAAGCTCGCTCCTCCGTGTTTGCTCTTTCGTCGCTGGAATGCGGGGAGGGCGCCTTAAGGCGTGTGTGCGTTTCCATCTTTGCAACGACCGCTCTCGATTCAACGTTCAGATTCTAGGGAAAAGCGCCGTCTTGCGAAGCGTTTCTTCGAGATCCAAAGCCCGCCGTTTCAGACCTCATATTTGCCTTCAGATGCTGCATGCGCTAACTACCGAAACTTTTGTTAGGCGTTGCGGACATTCGGTATGGCGCAAAAGCGTTTCGGCGACCAAAAAGTGCTCAAGATCATGCGCCAAGTGGAGCGCGACCGCGAGGCCGGCTCAACAGTCACTGTTGCGTGTGAGGCGGCCGGAATCAGCAGCGCGACATATTTTGCATGGCGCAAAAAATATGGCGGCATGAGCGAAGCCCAGCTTCGCGAGTATAGAGCCATGGAAGACGACGGCGCGCAGCTCAAGAAAACCGTCACAAAGCTCGAATTTGAAAGGCTTATTCTCAAGGAAGTCATCTACTTTCTGAGAGTAAACGGCTTATCGGTGCACGAGCTTCGAGAAGCCGTCATTAAAGTCCGTGAGAAGACTGGCGCCTCGGAGCGAGAGCTCTGTGATGTCTTAGATTTTGCTCGTTCAACACATCGGTATAAGGCGGCCACGCCGCGCAGGGATGAGAGTTTACGAGCGGCTCTCGTCCAAAAAGCGAAGCAAAACAGACGCTACGGCTATCGGAAGTTGGCCGAATTGTTGCGCCAAGAGGGCTGGGACA